>DASVMY010000359.1:0-5753 GCA_036384135.1 Caulobacteraceae bacterium
GGCGGCGCCGCGCAGGGCCGGGGCGGCCGCCGCCGCGGTGGCGGCGCTGCGGATGGCCTTGGCCACCGGAATCCTGCCGACGGCGTCCAGGGCGAAGCTGACCTCCAGGTCATGCGCCGTCAGCGGCGGATCCAGGATGGCGGTGGCGAAGAAGCGCTGTTCCCCCGGCGGGATACGCGGATTGGCCGGCCGCACGATCTGGCCGCCGATGCGTTTGCCCTGGGCGTTGAGGAGCACGATGCTGAGCGGCGGGGAGACCACGGCGCGGTCGGTGACATTGCGCACCGTCATCGCCACCGACAGGGCCGCATGGCCGTCCTGCAGCGCCGGTTCGGCATGCACGCCCTCGATGGTCAGGCCGATCCGGTTCACCGGCAGGCCTATGGCCCCGTAGGCGGCGGCGGTCGATGGGATGGCCCGCGCCACGCTTTCGCGGAACAGGATCAGGGCGCCGACGATCAGCACCAGCGCCACCGCCAATCCGCCCCAGACCAGTCCGGTGACGGCGGCGGCGCGCATCTTCTGCTGGTTGCTGGCCCGCTCGCGGAAGACCTTGGGCAGGTCGTCGCCGGTGAGGGGCGCGGGCGCCGCTTCCGGCGCACCGGGCTCGCGCCCGAAGGCGCCTTCCTCGGGGGTGGAGACCAGGTCCAGGGGCGCGTCCCGCTGGGCCGTCCAGCGCGCGCCGCAAGCAGCGCAGCGGACCGTTCGACCACCCGGTTTGATCTGGGCGTCGTCGACAAAATACCCGGTAGCGCACTCAGGACAGGTCAGTATCATGGCCAGCGAATCGGACGCCCGAGCTTCAGAACACTTCGAGGTCGCCGATTTCGGGTCCTATGTCCAGAAACCCCGATCCCCCTTCGGCTGAAGACGCCCCCCATTCCGCAGACGCCTCGCCTGTCGTATCCTTCGAAGGCGTCTCCATGCGATATGGCCGGGACGCCGAAATCCTAAGGGACGTAAGCTTTTCGTTGCCGCGCGGCTCGTTCCATTTCCTGATGGGCGCCTCCGGTTCGGGCAAATCGACGCTGCTGAAACTGATCTACCTGGCCGAGCGCTCGTCGCGGGGCCGGGTCGAACTGTTCGGACGCGACTTGGCCGGCGTGCGGCCGCGGGATCGGCCCATGCTCCGCCGGCGGATCGGCGTCGTATTCCAGGAGTTCCGGCTGCTGGATCACCTTTCGGCCTTCGACAACGCCGCCCTGGCCCTGCGAGTCTTAGGCCGCAAGCCCGCCACCTATCGCCAGGACGTGGCCGAGCTGCTGTCCTGGGTGGGGCTGTCCAACCGCATGCACGCCATGCCCTCGGCCCTGTCCGGCGGCGAGAAGCAGCGCCTGGCCATCGCCCGGGCGGTGATCCATCGGCCCGACATCCTGCTGGCGGACGAGCCCACGGGCAATATCGATCATGCGCTGGGGCTGCGCATCCTGCGCCTGTTCACCGAGCTCAACCGCCAGGGCGCCACCGTGCTGATCGCCAGCCATGACGAGGACCTGGTCGCCCGTTCCGGCATGCCGATCCTGCACCTCGAGAACGGCCGCCTGACCCGCTATGAGGGTGTCGTCCAACCATCGGCCCCGCCAGTGCGCAAGCCGGACCCGTATATCGACCCGAATCCGGACACTGACATCGAGTCGGACATGGATATGGGCGACCTGCTGTGAGCGAGCCGCTGGACGTGAAGCGCTGGTGGCCGGCGCCGCTGCTGCCCGAGCCGGACGGCCGCCAACTCACCCTGCTGTTCGTGCTCACCGTGCTGTGCTGCCTGGCCAGCCTGGCGGTGATCGGCGCCCTGGCGGCTGGCCGCGCGGCGGAGGGCTGGCAGGCCCAGCTGGTGGGCTCCGCCACGGTGGTGGTCCGCGCCAGCGAACGCGAGAGCGCCGACGCCGCCGCCGCCCGCGCCGCCGAGACCCTGGCCGGCGTGAAGGGGGTCACCGAAGCCCGGGCGATGGAACGCGAGAAGGCCGAAGCCCTGGTCAAGCCGTTCCTAGGCCCTGACCCTCTGCCGCCCGACCTGCCGGTGCCTCGCCTGGTGGCCGTGGAATTGGACAAGAAGGCGCCAGCCACCGCCGCCGCCCTGCAAACGGCGCTGAAGACCGCCGGGGTTGACGCGACGGTCGACGACCACAGCCTGTGGACGCGCCAGATCATGCGGGCCGGCGAGATGGCCCGCTGGATGGCCGCCGGCCTGTTCGCCATGATCGTGGCCGCCGCCGCCGCCCTGATCACCTTCGCCACCCGCCAGGGCCTGGCCACGCGAGACGATCTGGTCACCGTGCTGCACCTGGCCGGCGCCACCGACGCCTTCGTCGCCCGCCAATTCCAGGCCCGCTTCGCCCGCATGGCCGCCTTCGCCGGCTTCTGGGGCGGGGGGCTGGCGGCGCTGGCGGCGGCGGGCCTGCGCCTCTACGCCCACGGCCAGACCGTCGCCGCCCTGCTGCCGGTGGAATGGACGGACCTGATCGCCCCCCTGCCCTGCCCCTTCATCGCCGCCCTGATCGCCGCCGTCACCGCCCGGCTGACGGCCGAGGGCGCGCTGAGGCGGATGCCGTGAAGCGCCGCCGCCCGTGTTAGACTTCGCCCCCCGTGATAGACTTCGCCCCATGAGAGGTCTGGCCGCCATCCTGGTCGTCCTGGCCATCTGGACCGCCGGCCTGCTGGCGTTCGCCGAGCGCGTGGCGCGATCTACGCCCGCCGAGGAGCCGGCGGCGGCGGAGGGCATCGTGGCCCTGACCGGCGCCTCGGACCTGCGCCTGGAGGCCGCCACCCGCCTGCTGGAGAACGGCAAGGGTCAGCGCCTGCTGCTGTCCGGCGTCAACCGCAAGACCACGCGCAAGGATATGCTGGGGGTCACCGGCGCCGCCAAGCCGGTCTTCGACTGTTGCGTGGACCTAGGGTTTACCGCCGCCGACACCATCGGCAACGGCAGCGAGGCGGCCGAATGGGCGCGTGGCATGGGCTATACCCACCTGATCCTGGTCACCGCCGACTTTCACATGCCCCGCGCGCTGCTGGAGCTGCACTCCGCCATGCCGGAGGCCGAGATCACCCCCTATCCGGTGGCCACGCCCGCCTATGACGCCACCCATTGGGCCGGTTCGACGGAGGGCGCGCGCCGCATCGCCCTGGAGTATTGCAAGTACCTCGTGATTCTGACGCGGGAGGCGATCTTGAGCGTAGGACCCAGACCTCATCCCGCCGCGGGGCCGGCCCAGGGGAAGGCGAAGGCGGGGGCGCCGGCGTGATCCTGCTGCGTTCCATGGTCTGGATGGCCGTCTTCTATCTGTGGTCGCTGATCGTCGGCGTCTGCATGATCCCGCTGTTCCTGGCGCCGCGGCGCTGGATGCTGGCGGCCATGACCTTCTGGGCGCGCGGCGTGAACGCCATGATCAAGCCCATCTGCGGCATCACCGTGGACTTCCGCGGCCTGGAGAACCTGCCCAGGAGCCGCGTCCTGATCGCCGCCAAGCACCAGTGCATGTTCGACACCATGGGTCCCTTCGCCGTGCTGTCGGACTTCAGCTACGTGATGAAGAAGGAGCTGCTGATCATCCCGTTCTACGGCTGGTTCTCGCTGAAGACCGGGATGATCGTGGTCGACCGCGACGCCCATTCCAAGGCTCTGCGCAAGCTGGTGGCCGACGCCAAGGAGCGCATGAAGGACGACCGGCAGGTGGTGATCTTCCCCGAGGGCCATCGTCACGACCCCGGCGCCGCGCCCGACTACAAGCCCGGCGTCGCCGCCCTCTACCGCGAGCTGGGCGTGCCCTGCGTGCCGGTGGCCACCAACTCCGGCGTCCACTGGCCGGCCCACGGCATCCGCCGCCTGCCCGGCAAGATCGTCTACCAGTTCCTGGAGCCCATCCCGCCGGGCCTGCACCGCGGCGAATTCATGCGCCTGCTGCAGGAGCGTATCGAGACCGCCAGCGCGGCGCTGATCGGCGAATAGACTCCCCACCTGTCCACATGCGGGCGCTGCTGCGCCAGCGACGTGCAACGGCGGTGGGGTGATAGCCTCTCCACCCCTTGCTCCGCTCACGAGGGATGGGCTTTGGCCTCCACCCCGTCCACCATTCCCAGCAACCGCTCCATCGACCGATCTCGGATGCCCTCTTCACGCAGATGCGCCACCAGATCGCGCAGATAGTCCTCGTTGGGGCCGGACAGCCCCCTCGCCCCCGCGATCAGCTGCGCCTGGCGCTCGAGGCTGAGCACGCCAGCCCATTGCGGATGCGCCACGTCCGACAGGAAGGTCAGGCTCTCCACCCGCCGCCCGTCGGCCAGGCGGACGAAGGCCCGCGCTTCGATATAGGTCTCGGTGGGCTGTTCGCGCTCGCGCAGGTAGGCGTAGACGTTATCCCAGTCCCTGTCGGCGATCCGGTAGGCCGCCCCGCGCACCGCCCCGCCCGGCGCCAGGCCCAGCACCAGTCCCGGCCGCTGGTAGGTGCCGCGATGGTGGACCGAATAGATGCAGAAGGCCCGCCGGCGCCCATGGAGCGTCGCCGCCTGCCGGTCTAGAAAGGCGAACCCCGGCCGCCACATCAGCGAGCCGTACCCGAACACCCACCGCGCGCCCGCCGCGCTTTCACTCATCAACCGCCCCGCCCGTAAGACCCGCTTTCCGCATGACCCTGCCCGATCCTCAAAGTCCCCGTAAAGTCAGAAGGTGGGGCCTCGTCCTGCCCTATGCCATGGCGATCATCCTGGCGGCGGGCTGGTGCGCCGGCTGGTTCTGGGTGCGCGGCCAGGCCGAGCGGCAGATGGATGCGCAGCGCGACCGCCTGGTGGCCGCCGGCTATCCGATCAGTTGGCAGGGCCGCCGCATCGACGGCTTCCCCTTCCGCCTGGACCTGCACCTCACCGGCGTGAGGATCGGCGAACCGTCGGGCTGGGGCCTGGCCATCCCGCGCCTGGAAGCGGAGGCCTACGCCTACTCGCCCGACCATTGGATCATGGTCGCGCCGGAGGGGGTCACCTTTAACCGCCCCAACGACGGCGGGGTGGCGGTGCAGGCGAGGGGGCTGCGCGCCAGCCTGTCGCATTTCGGCGAATACCCGCCGCGCCTGTCGGTGGAGGGCGAGGACCTGGCCTTCACCGCCGCGCCCGGCGCCAAGCCCTACTTCATCACCGCCGCCAAGGCCTTCAACCTGCATCTGCGGGCCGGTCCGAACGACATGGGGGCGGTCTATGTCGGCCTGGACCAGGCCAACGCCAACCTCACCGGCCTGATGGCCCGCATCGCCCAGGGCAAGCCCATCGCTATCACCGCCGACGCCCTGTTCACAAGGGCCGGCCAGTTCCAGGGCCGGGACTGGCCCAGCGCGGTCCAAGGCTGGAGCGGCGCCGGCGGCGCCTTCCAGGTTCGCCAGATCACGGTGGCGGCCGGGGAGTCGATCCTCGACGCTCGCTCAGGGGCCTTGAGCGTCGGCCCGGACGGGCGTTTGCAAGGGTCGCTGAAGGCCAGCTTGCGCCAGGCGCCCAAGGCCCTGGCCGCCATGAGCCAGTCGGGCGCCATCAGCAGGCAGTCCGCCGAGGGGGCTACATCGGTGGCTGAGGAGGCCCAGCAGGGCGATGCCGCCAACCTCACCCTCGACTTCCAGGATGGCCAAACCACCCTGGGGCCGGTCACCGTCGGCCCGGCGCCGAAGGTCTATTGATGCCCTCCTTTCCACCCGATCTCGATGCCGAACTCCTGGCCCGCGTCGTCCAACGCGTCGGCCTGGCAGCCGCCGAGCCGGCGGACCTGGCCGACG
>DASVMY010000360.1:0-3059 GCA_036384135.1 Caulobacteraceae bacterium
GGCGGCGCCGCCCGCGCCGGCCGCACCCCCGGCCGCGCCGGCGAAGGCGGCCCCGAAGGCCGGGAAGAAGACGTAGGTGAGGGCCCCTCCCCCTTGCGGGGAGGGGTGGGGGTGTCAGCGCCTACGCTCGCCGACTTCACACGATACCGACGCCGATCCGCCGATGTCGGCGTTTCACCCCCATCCCCTACCCCTTCCCGCAAGGGGGAAGGGGTTCCACCGTGGGCTCCAAAACCCTGGGTTCCAAAACGCAATACGGCCCCTCTCCGGGTTAGGGAGAAGGGCCGTTTGCTCGTCTTCAGCAGGATCGGAGGACCCGAGGGCTAACCCCTACTTCCCGGCGGCGGTCAGGGCGTCCATCAGTTCCGGCACGGCGGTCTTGTAGTCCGCCACCAGGCCGTAGTCGGCGACCTGGAAAATCGGCGCGTCGGCGTCCTTGTTGATGGCCACGATGACCTTGGAGTCCTTCATCCCGGCCAGGTGCTGGATGGCGCCGGAGATGCCGATGGCCACGTACAGCTGCGGCGCCACGACCTTGCCGGTCTGGCCGACCTGGTAGTCGTTGGGGGCGTAGCCGGCGTCAACCGCGGCGCGCGAGGCGCCGACGGCGGCGCCCAGCTTGTCGGCCAGGGGTTCGATGATCCGCTGGAACTCCTCGGCCGATCCCATGGCCCGGCCGCCGGAGACGACGATCTTGGCCGCCGCCAGTTCCGGGCGGCTGGACTTGACGATCTCTTCGGAGACGAACTGCGTCTTGGGCGCGCCGGCGCCGGCCTCGACCTTTTCGATGGCGGCCGAACCGCCTTCGCCGGCGGCCTTGAAGGCCGTGGCGCGGACGGTGATTACCTTCTTGGCGTCGGAGGACTGCACCGTTTCCAGCGCATTGCCGGCGTAGATCGGGCGCACGAAGGTGCTTGCGTCAACCACGTCGACGATTTCGGAGATCGGGGCGCTGTCCAGCAGGGCCGCGACGCGGGGGGCGAAGTTCTTGCCCGCCGAGGTGGCCGGGACCAGGACGGCGTCATAGCCGCCCATCAGGCCCAGCACCGTGGCCGACTCGGCCTCGGCGATGGACTTGCCCAGCTGGTCGCTCTGCGCCACCAGCACCTTGCGCACGCCGTCGATCTTGGCGGCCTGGGCGGCGACGCCGTCGACGCCTTGGCCGGCCACCAGGACGTCCACGTCCGAAGAGATGGCCAGGGCGGCGGTGACGGTCTTGTGGGTGTTGTCCTTCAGCGACGTGTTGTCGTGATCGGCGACGACGAGAACGGCCATCAGAGCACCCCCGCTTCGGTCTTGAGTTTGCTTACCAGTTCGGCGGCGTTTTCCACCTTGACGCCCGCGACGCGCTTGGGCGGTTCGGAGACCTTGAGCACCTTCAGGCGCCCGGCGGTGTCGACCCCGTAGTCGGCCACCGTCTTGACGTCGATGGTCTTCTTCTTTGCCTTCATGATGTTGGGCAGGGAGGCGTAGCGCGGCTCGTTGAGGCGCAGGTCGGCGGTGACCACCGCCGGCAGGCTGAGCTCCAGGACCTGCAGGCCGCCGTCCACTTCGCGGGTGACGGTGACCTTGTCGCCGGCCACTTCGATCTTGGAGGCGAAGGTGGCTTGCGGCCAGTCCAGCAGGGCCGACAGCATCTGGCCGACGGCGTTGTTGTCGCCGTCGATGGCCTGCTTGCCCATGACGATCAGCTGCGGCTGCTCGGCCTCGATGACGGCCTTCAGCAGCTTGGCCACTTCCAGGGGTTCTACGTCGGTGTCGGTCTGGATCAGGATGCCGCGGTCGGCGCCCATGGCCAGGGCGGTGCGGATGGTTTCCTGGGCCTGCTGCGGGCCGATGGAAACGGCGATCACCTCTTCGGCGACGCCCTTTTCCTTCATGCGCACGGCCTCTTCCACCGCGATCTCGCAGAAGGGGTTCATCGCCATCTTCAGATTGGCGAGATCCATGCCCGACTGGTCGGACTTCACCCTCGGCTTGACGTTGTAGTCAAGCACGCGCTTGACCGGGACTAGGACCTTCATTGGCTTCACCGCCTTCGCTGGATCGCTCGGCGGGCCTTGGCGGGCGCTCGCGTCGAGCTGGAAATAACCAAAATCGCGACCTATCGGAAGAAGACCTTCCGGCGCGCCGCGCGCGCGAAACAGGCGCGGACAGGGGCAATAACGTCTTCATCGCGCAATGCAAGCGGCCCGAACGAACGCCAGGCGCCTTGGGTCCCGGCAAGAGGTCCTGATCAACGTGTCGTCTCAACGCTAGCCAAGCCCGCCCGACCTTGCGAAAAGCCCCCCATGTTCCGGATGATCAACCGCACCACCGTGGCCTTTCTGGGCGTGTTCCTGATCGCCTGCCTGGCGGCCCTGGTCTATCATGTCTTCTTCGTCTGGCCGCAGCAGGACTGCGACCAGCGCGGCGCCTGGTGGGACGCCAAGGACCGGCAGTGCGCCGCGCCAATGGAAATCTGGAAGATCACCGGCCGCACCGTCACCCACGGCCCAGCCAGCGCCGCCACGCCGCCGGCGGCGAGCGCGGGGGCGGCGGCAAGTAGGGCGGCGAAGCCTTAGGCGCGTACCGGCCCCCAATCCCATAAACGTCCGTCACCCCGGACAAGCCGCGTCAGCGGCGCCGATCCGGGGCTGGCCGCGCCGGCTCCTGGCTGGAAGTCGTCTTGGAACGGATGGGTCGGCCCCGGCTCTGCGCTGCGCTTCGGCCGGGGTGACGGAGGTGGGGGCGTTGCGTGGGGATTTCACTCTACCGCGTCGCCCCGGGCGTCCAGAGCACGTCCCCGCCGCCCTTGTCGTTGGCGTAGCGGGCGGCGACGAACAGCAGGTCAGACAGGCGGTTGAGATAGCGCACCGCCTCGGGGTTCACCGTCTCGGCGGCCGCCAGGGCCACGGCCCCGCGCTCAGCCCGGCGGCAGACGGTCCGCGCCATGTGCAGGGCTGCGGCGGCGGCCGTTCCGCCCGGCAGGACGAAGGAGGTGAGCGCCGAGAGCTCGGCGTTCAGGGCGTCGATCTCGCGTTCCAGACGGTCCACCTGCGAGGCGACGATTCGCAGCG
>DASVMY010000361.1:0-9862 GCA_036384135.1 Caulobacteraceae bacterium
CCAAATCTGATAGCTTGCATGGCGGACGGTCTCCTCTGCTGGGTCCACTCACGGCCAGCATGGCACATCGATGCCGTTCGGGGGCCGTCCACCCCATCATCCCGGAAAGCCGCGCGAGCGGCTTATCCGGGACCGCCGGAAACACTGATGGATCGAGATGGCGGCGGGCGCCAGCGCATGCCGCGGTCCCGGATATGCGCGATGCGCATTCCGGGATGACAGCCGTTGGGGGTTAGATCAGATCCCCGCCACACATCGACGCTGTCGTCCCGGTCTGCTGAAACGCCTTGATGACATTCCGCCCGATGGTCCAGCGGTGCACCTCGTCCGGCCCGTCCACCAGCCGCTGGCTGCGGATGTGGGTGTACCAGCGGGCCAGGGGGGTATCCATGGAGTAGCCGAGCGCGCCGTGCAGCTGGATGGCGGTGTCCACCACCTGGTGCACCATGTTGGCCAGGAAGATCTTGGCCATGGAGTTCTCTTGCCGAAGATCCATGCCGTGCTCGGCCTTGTAGGCGATGTGCAGCAGCATCAAGCGGGCCTTGTAGATCTCGGTGGCGCAGTCGGCGACCATCCACTGCACGCCCTGGCGCTTGTGCAGGGGCTCGCCGAAGGTGGTGCGGCTGGTGATGTGGCCGACGGCCAGGTCCAGCGCCCGCTGGGCCATGGCGACGTTGTGCATGCCGTGGCGCAGGCGGCCATAGGCCAGGCGGTGCTGGCCCATGTTGAAGCCGTTGCCCTCGCCGCCCAGCAGGTTCTCGGCCGGGACCACCAGGTCCTTGATCTCGACCTCGGAGTGGCCGCCGCCCAAGATGTGCGACAGGGGCCCCTCGGCCGCCATGGTCTCGATGTCGCGCTTGATCCTGTAACCGGGGTTGGGCAGCTCGACGATGAAGGTGGAGAACTGCTGGTGGCGCGGGGCGTCCGGGTCGGTCTTGGCCATCACCAGGGCGATGTCGGCGACGCTGGCGGCGCTGGAGAACCACTTCTCGCCGTTGAGCACATAGTTCTCGTTGCCGTCCTTGACCGCGCGGGTCTGCATGCCGGTGGCGTCGGCGCCGGCGGCCTTTTCGGTCATCGAGTAGCAGATGCGCTTGTCGCCGTTCAGCAGCGGCTTGAGGAACTTCTCCTTCTGGTACGGCGTGCCGTGGGTCAGCAGGGTCAGCATGGTGGCGTCGTCGGGACCCTGGGTGTTCATGGAAAGGGCGCCCAGGTAGCTCTCGCCCAGCTCCATCTGCACCAGGGCGTTGGCCAAGGGGCCCAGGCCCATGCCGCCGTGCTCGGGCGGGATGAAGGGGCACCACAGGCCCTGGGCGCGGGCCTTGGTCCGCAGGTCGCCCAGGACGGTCTTGTAGTCGGCGCCGTCGATCAGCCGCTTCTCGGCCGGGATGCATTCGTCCTGCACCCACTGGCGGACCTTCTCACGGACGGCCTTGGCCTCCGCCGGGATCTCGAAATCAATGGCCATGGTCGTTTCCTCGTCTGGTTTTGTCCGACTGTAGCGGTGCTCACGCGTGGGCAACCAAGCCGCGTCAGGCGTGAAGGTTCAGCCGGTAGACCTTGCTCGCCGTGCCGCTGAACAGCGCGGTCTTCTCGTCGGCGGAATAGCCCTTGGCGAACACCTTGAAGGCGTTCCACAGCACGTCGTAGTCGCAGCTGCCTAGGTCGACGGGGAAGTTGCTCTCGAACATGCAGCGCCCCGGCCCGAAGGCGTCGATGCAGGCTTCCAGGTAGGGACCCCACTCCGCCGCCAACTGGGTGGAGGGGGCCGGCGGGTCGGACAGGAAGGACGGGAAGTTGCAGAAGGCCATGGCCAGGCCGCCCAGCTTCACCGAGACATTGGCCGACTTGGACAGTTCCTTGATGTTGGCCAGCCAGGTGGGGAACCGCTCGCCGCGCCGGCCCTCATAGCTGGCCAGGCCAAGCGGCGTGCCGACGTGGTCGAGGACGATCGGGATCTCGGGGAACCGGCGGGCCAGGTCGATCAGCTCGGGCAACTGCGGCTCCAGCAGCCAGGCGTCGAAGGACAAGCCGTAGTCGGCCAGGTGCTTGTAGCCGGAGCGGAAGGCGTCGGAGGCGTAGAGGCCGGGGGTCTGGCGGGCGAGCGGGCCCAGAACGCCGGTGTCGGCGTCATAAGACGCGCTGTGGCGGATGCCGCGGAACCGGCCGCCGCCGGCCACCAGGTGGGCCTCAAGGGTCTCCTTGATGCGGTCGCCGATGGTGCAGTCGGCGTTGCCGACGATGCCGGCGCAGGCGCGGATGTCTCCGTAGGCGCCGCTGGCGGTCATGGCCGCGACGCCGTTGACGAACTCCGTCTCGCCCACGGGCCTCAGGTGTTCGGGACCGTCGGCGCGGTGGAAGGCGCCGCACTGGACGAACACCGTGGCGCGGACGTTGTGGCCGCTGTTGAGGTCGGCCAGGAGTTCATCCAGCAGGTAGCGGGGCTGGCGGGCGATCACCTGGGTGAAGGGGTGGACGGCGGTTCCGGGCGGCGGCGGGGGCAGGGCGCGCACGGTGGCCCGGTCCCAGAGGTGGTGGTGCGGATCGACGATGGGCAGATCCGGCTCGAGGATGGCTTCGCGGCTCATGGTTGAACTCCCTGGCGGCCTCTAGCGGCCTCTGGCGGGCGCGTGGCCCAAGTCCATGCCTCCCCGGAGCAGCGGGTGCAACCGTCGCGGCGATCAAACCGGCCCGTAGCTCGGCCCCGTGCTCATCGCCAGCACCCGGCTCATTTCGGTGAGGCCGCGCCCCGACTGGACGGCCCAGGCGTTGAAGGCGTCCTGCAGCGCCTGCCAGTCCTTCTTCGAGGTCGGCGGCTTGGCGATCACCCCCGCCTGGATCAGGGCCGCTGTGACGTCGCGGCTGGGGATGAAGGACGAGCGGCCCATGAAGCGAAAGAACCGGGCCGCGGTCTCGCCGGAAAGGCGCGCGGCGCGCTTCTTCATCACCTCCAGCAGGCCCACGAAGTCATCGTCCGGCCAATCCGCGAAGAACCGGGCGGCGCTGCCGTGTTCGGCGGCCAGGTCGACCAGGAACTGGGCGTTGGCGCGAATGGACGGGATCTTCTGGGCGTTGCGGACGATACCGGTGTCTTTCAGGTGGGCGTCGAACTCCTCCTCCGACATGGCGGCGTTCAGGGGCGGGTCGAAAGCGTGGAAGGCGGTCTCGAAGCCCGGCCACTTGTTGTCGATGACCTTCCAGTTGAAGCCGGCCTGGAAGACACACTTGCTCATCTGCGCCAGCCAGCGGTCGTCCGGGATAGCCGACAGCTCGTCCACGGTCTTGGAACGGTGCTGGGCGACCAGGGCCTCAAGCGCCTCGGCCCCGCCCTTGCGCTCGGCGGCGAGGGCATAGATTTCTTCGAAGTCGCGCATAGCGGGGGCCTCCCGACCCGGTTTTGCCTTGCGCCCCTATCTGAGCTAGAAACCGCGCCCTTCGAAAGGGGCTTGTCATGGCCGAACGTTGGACGCCCGCGTCCTGGAGATCCTTGCCCGCCAAGCACATCCCCACCGACTATCCGGATGGAGAGGCGGTGACGCGGGTGGAGGCGGAGTTGCGGCGGATGCCGCCGCTGGTGTTCGCCGGCGAGGCGCGGCGGCTGAAGAGCCTGCTGGGCGACGTGGCGGCCGGCAAGGCGTTCCTGCTGCAGGGCGGCGATTGCGCCGAAAGCTTCAAGGAATTCGCGGCCGACAACATCCGCGACACCTTCCGCCTGATCCTGCAGATGGCGGTGGTGCTGACCTTCGCCGGGGGCAAGCCGGTGGTGAAGGTAGGGCGCATGGCCGGCCAGTTCGCCAAGCCGCGCTCCTCCGCCACCGAGACTATCGGCGGGGTGACGCTGCCGTCCTATCGCGGCGACAACATCAACGGCATGGAGTTCGACGCCGCCGCCCGCGCGCCGGACCCGGACCGGCTGCTGAAAGCTTACGGCCAGTCGGCGGCGACCCTGAACCTGCTGCGCGCCTTCGCCGGCGGCGGCTATGCGGACCTGTACAACATCCACCGCTGGACCCTGGGGTTCGTGGAAGGCAGCCCGCAGGGCGCGCGCTATCACGAACTGTCGGAGAAGATCAGTGAGGCGCTGAGCTTCATGGCCGCCATCGGGGTGACGCCGGAGAGCCAGCCGGACCTGCACCGGGTGGAGTTCTTCACCGCCCACGAAGCCCTGCTGCTGGGCTACGAGGAGGCCATGACCCGGGTCGATAGCACCTCGGGCGACTGGTACGACACTTCCGCCCATCTGCTGTGGATCGGCGAGCGCACCCGCCAGCTGGACCACGCCCACGTGGAATATATGAGGGGGATCAAGAACCCCATCGGCCTGAAGGTCGGCCCGACCCTGGAGCCGGACGAGCTGATCCGTCTGGTCGACGCCTTGAACCCGGACAATGAGCCTGGCCGTCTGACGCTGTACGGCCGCTTCGGCTCGGACAAGATCGCCGGGCGCCTGCCGATGCTGATGCGCACGACGCGCGACGAAGGGCGCCAGGTGGTCTGGGCCACCGATCCGATGCACGGCAACACCTTGACGGCCAACAACGGCTACAAGACCCGGCCCTTCGACCGCATCCTCGGCGAAGTGAAGAGCTTCATCGAGATCGCCGAGTCCGAGGGGGTGCACCCCGGCGGCGTGCACCTGGAGATGACCGGCCAGAACGTCACCGAGTGCCTGGGCGGCGCGCGGGCTCTGAGCGAAGGCGACCTCGCCGACCGCTACCACACCCACTGCGACCCGCGGCTGAACGGTGAGCAGGCGCTGGAGCTGGCGTTCCTGGTGGCGGAGAAGCTGAAAGCCGAGCGGCTGGCGGGGCTGAACCACCAGGCGGCCGAGTAGGCCGGCATGGCCGATATCGACCGGTCCTTCGGCCGGCGAGCGTTCGGCGCAGATCCGGCGAACTATGACGCCAGCCGCCCGGCCTATCCGGACTGGGTGTTCGAGCGGCTGGCCGAGCGTTGCGGCTTGAAGAACGGCGCGGCGGTGTTCGAGGTCGGGGCGGGGACGGGGACCGCCACGCGGCGGCTGCTGGCTCTGGGGGCCGATCCGCTGGTGGCGGTGGAGCCGGACGCGCGGCTGGCCGGATTCCTGGCGGCCAACAGCGCTGGGCCGCTGAGCATCCTGAACCAGCCCTTTGAAGAGGCCGAGTTTCCCAGAGCCGATTTCGACCTGGGGGTCTGCGCCACGGCCTTCCATTGGCTGGACGAACAGCCGGCCTTGGCCAAGGTGGCGGGGCTGCTGCGCCGCGGCGGCTGGTGGGCCATGGTCTGGAACGTGTTCGGCGATCCGGACCGCGACGACCCCTTCCACGAGGCGACCTTCGACCTGCTCAACGACGGCCCGCGCAGTCCCGGCAACGGCGGCCCCGGCGGCGTGCCCTTCGCCCTGCAGGTCAACGACCGCAAGAGCGCCTTCGGCCGGCGGCCGGAGTTCACGGACTTCACCTGCGAGCGCCAGTCCTGGGACCTGGCTCTCGACCCCGACCAGGTGGTCGCCCTCTACGCCACCTATTCCGACATGACCGCCCGCCCGGAGGTGGAGCAGCGCCAGGTGCTGGCGCAGCTGCGCCGCATCGCCGCCGAGCAGTTCAATGGCCGGGTGGTGCGCAACATGGTCACGATCCTCTACTCGGCGCGGCGGCGCTGAATGCGAACCCGGTTGTAGCCGCGGCGTCGCTTCCGCTAGGCTGGTTGCAACAACAACGGGAGAGAGATCATGGCCGACGGCTCGGTGGGCGGATTCACGCGCGATAGGTTCGGTGCGGTGCGCGATGCGTTTGAGGCCAACCTGGCCAGCGGCGCCGACGTCGGGGCCTCCTTCGCCGCCACGGTGGAGGGCGAGACGGTGGTCGACCTGTGGGGCGGCTGGGCGGACGAGGCCAAGACCCGGCCCTGGGAACGGGACACCATCGTCAACGTCTATTCCACCACCAAGACCATGACCGCGCTGACGGCCCTGCTGCTGGCCGACCGCGGGGAGCTGGATTTCGACGCCCCGGTGGCCCGCTACTGGCCGGAGTTCTCGGCCAACGGCAAGGACCGGGTCAAGGTCAGCCACCTGATGAGCCACGCCGCCGGCCTGTCGGGCTGGAAGGAAACCATCACCACCCAGGACATCTATGACTGGGACAAGGTCACCGCCCTGCTGGCCGCCCAGGCGCCGTTCTGGGAGCCGGGCACGGCCAGCGGCTACCACGGCCTCACCCAGGGCTATCTGGTGGGCGAGGTGGTGCGCCGGATCACCGGCAAGTCCCTGGGCACGGTGTTCCACCAGGAGATCGCCGAACCCCTGGGCGCCGACTTCCACATCGGCTTGCCGGCCAAGGACGACGCCCGCGTCGCCGACCTGATCCCGCCGCCGCCGGGCACGGGCATCGCCGACGGCGAGCAGGACGAGCTGGGCCGCAACATGTCGACCAACCCGGGCATCGACGTCTCCGAAACCAGGACCCGGGCCTGGCGCGAGGCGGAGATCCCCGCCGCCGGCGGCCACGGCAACGCCCGCTCCATCGCCGAAATCCACGCGGTGCTGGCCAACGGCGGGGTGGCCAAGGGCAAGCGGATCATGTCCGAGGCCGGCTGCCGCAAGGCGCTGGAGCTACAGATCGAAGGGGTCGACCTGATCCTCAAGCAGCAGGCCCGGTTTGGCATGGGCTTTGGCCTGGCCGGCGGCATGATCCCGTTGCCCAACGCCAATTCGATCTACTGGGGCGGCTACGGCGGCTCGTTGATCGTCATCGACATGGATGCCCGCACCACCTTCGGCTACGCCATGAACAAGATGGCCGGCACCACCACCGGCGACATGCGCGCCTTCGGGCTGATGATGGGGATGTGGCAGGCGTTGGGAGGGTAGGGCGCCCGCTTCGAGCACCGTAAATCACCGTATTTTACGGTGGGGCAGGCCGGACGGCTGGGCTGGTCGGGTAGGTATCGCTGCTGGGCGAGGGGCTCCTGTGAGGGTGTGATAGGCCCCCATGACGCCGTCCATTCGCATCTGGCGTCAACTGGCCGGGCACATTGACAACGATCGCCGACGGGGACCTGATTGATCATTCAATCAACTCGCCCTTCAGGTCATGGACACCCGCACCCGCATCGTCAGCGCCGCCATGGAGCTGTTCTGGGAGAAGGGGTTCAACTCCACTTCGGTGGCGGACATCCTGTCCCGGTCGCAGGTCAATTCGGGCAGCCTGTACCATGTGTTTCCCGGCAAGCAGGATGTGCTGATCGGGGTGCTGGAGGCGCTGCGGGACGGGATCGGGGAGATGCTGCTGTCGCCCGCGTGGGCGGGGGTGGACGATCCGATCGAGAAGGTGTTCGCCCTGCTGGCGCGGTATCGCCGCTCCCTCGTCGAGACCGACTGCACCTATGGCTGCCCGATCGGCAGCCTGGCGCTGGAGCTGCATGAGCCGGACCCCAAGGTGCGGGCGTTGCTGGCGCAGAACTTCACCAACTGGACCGTGGCGATCGGCGAGTGCCTGGACCAGGCGCAGGGGCGCATTCCCGCCGGCGTCGACAAGTCTGCCCTGGCCGAGTTCGTGCTGACCGCCATGGAGGGCGGGGTCATGCAGGCGCGCACCCACCGCGATGTCGCCTATTTCGACCGGGTGGTGGCCATGCTGCGCGCCCACTTCGACATGCTTGCCGTCCGGGCGAAGGAGGACTTTGCGCCGGCCTAACAGGGGGAAGACCAATGCCAGTGAACTTTCTCGCCGTCGGGGCCGCCGCCCTGGCCGCCTTTGTGGTCGCGTCGCTCTGGTATTCGCCGCTGTTGTTCTTCAAGGCCTGGCAGAGGGAAGTCGGGCTGACCGACGAGCAGGCCAAGGGCGGCAGCAGCCCGGTGAAGCTGGCGGTGACCTTCGTGCTGGTGCTGATCGGCGCCCTGGTGTTCGCCTTCTTTCTGGGCAAGCAGACGCCGATGATGGGGGCGCTCTACGGCTTCTCCGCCGGCCTGACCTGGGTCGCCTTCAGCCTGGGGGTGAACTACCTGTTCGAGGGCAAGAGCCTGAAGCTGTTCTTGATCAACGGCGGCTACCACACCGTGGAGTTCACCCTGATCGGGCTGATCCTGGGACTGTGGCACTAGAGCCTGTCCCGTTTTGATGGGACCATCAAAACGGGAAGAACAGGCTCGATTCTTGAGTTTGCGAGCACGATTCAGACTTTTGTCGGTTCCGACAAAAGTCATCGTGCTCTGATCTGCCTGTTCTCGGCGAAGCCGGCGTAGGTGCGGCGCAGGGTCAGGGCCGTCGCCAGCAGGGCCGGCAGGCTGAGCAGCATGGTCAGGTTCAGGGGCGCGCGCCAGGCGATCAATCCCGCCGAAGCCAGGCACCCGCCGATACAGCCGATGTCCCAGGCGGCCTCGGTGAAGATCTGGAACCGCAGCGGGCAGGGGGCGGCCTTGGCCAGGGGATAGATAGCCGCGCCGATCACCGGGGAGATCAGGGTCATGACGAAGGCGCCGGCGGCGTTGGCTCCCACCGCCAGCCAGGGCGAACCGGCGCTGGCCGAACGGGCGATCACCACCGCGGCGGCGAGGGTGTAGGCGATGGCGGTGGCCCGCCGGCCCCCGCCGCCGTCGATATGCCGGCCCAGCACCAGGCCGCAGGCGGCGCCCACCAGTCCGGCCAGGGCCATGGCCCCGCCATAGGACGAGAAGTTCCGGCCCAGGGTGGCGAACAGGGCGATCTGCCAGACGAAGAAGAACGAGGCGTCGAACCAGGCGTCGGTGGACGCCAGGACCATGCCGATGCGAGCCGTGCGCAAGAGGCCCGGCGCGGACGTCTTCTGGATCTTCACATTGGGGATGCCGATCAGGGGAGCGGCGGCCAGAAGCTGGATCAGCCCCACGGCGGCGAACATCGGCCGGGGGCCGAAGGTCACCAGGGCCCAGCCGCCAGCCAGGGGCGCCAGGATGCCAGCCACGGCCACCAGCGCTTCCCGGGCGCTGACCTGGTGGCCGCGGTGCTCGTCATCGCCGATGGCGGCGAAATAGGCGTTGTAGTTGGGCCAGTAGAGGATCTCGCCAATGGCCGTGACCAGGGCCAGGGCGGCCAGGTCGGGACCGACGCCATGCACCCGCGCCAGCAGGGGGTACTGGAGCGCCAGGCCCAGGGTTCCGGCGATCAGCAGGGGCTTTAAACCCCAGCGGATGGCCAGGGGCAGGATGGCCGGCCGCAGGAAGAACCGGACGGTGATGATCGCCGCCATGGTGGCCAAGGACAGCGGAACCGCGACCCCTGCCTGAACCAGATAGACCACGAAGAAGACGCCGCCGCCGCTTTGCGCGAGGGCCTGAATTCCGGAGTGCAGATTGACGCGGTTGACCGCGTCATTGCGCATGAATGCCATTTGGGATGCCGACAGATAGGAGGGATTGGGCCCCGGCTGTTCAAGGCCAGGCGAGCGAGACGGCTGTCGCTACGAAATTTGCCCGGGCATTGGTGTCGATCCCTCAATCGGTAAGGGATCATGGTCGCGAAACCACGGCAAAGTCAAATCGACACCGTTGGGGGCGACTACAGCGCCTGTGCCAGCGTCTCAACCGCCGCCGCCAGCTTCGCATCGTCCCAGGCGGCGTAGCCAAGCAGGAATCCCTGATGCCCGGCGGCGTCGGAATGGGGGGAAAGGGCGGCCAGGTCGAGACCGCGTTCGGCGGCGCGACCGGCGATCAGCATATCGGCGCCAGGCGGCGCATCGCCGTTCAAGGTGATGGTGAGGTGCAGGCCCACCTCCTGGGGAAGGATCGTGATCCGGTCGCCCAGCCATTCGGCTAAGGCGGAGATCAGGGCGGCGCGGCGCGGCGCCATCTGGCGGCGCAGCGCTCGCAGGTGCCGGGCAAAAGCGCCGCCGGCGATGAACTCTG
>DASVMY010000362.1:0-3782 GCA_036384135.1 Caulobacteraceae bacterium
CCTGCGCCGCCGCCGTGGCCGCGGCACTGAAGCCGGCCAGCCCCGGCACGTTCTCGGTGCCCGAGCGCCGGCCCCGTTCCTGGCCACCGCCGTGCAGGCCGCGGGTGAGCAGGGCGCGCGGTCCAGCCGCCAGGGCGCCGACCCCTTGCGAACCGCCCAGCTTGTGCGCCGACAGGGCCATGGTGTCGGCCCCAAGGGCGTTGAAGTCGACGGCGATCTTGCCGGCCGCCTGCACCGCATCCACGTGCAGCCAGCCGTCCGCCGCGCGCACCAGGACCGAAGCCTGCGCCACCGGCTGAATGACGCCCGTCTCGTTGTTGGCCAGCATCAGGCAGACCAGGGTCCGGCCACCGCTCGCCAGCCTTTGTTCCAGCCACGCCAGGTCGGCCACGCCCTGGCCGTCCACCGGCCAGGTTTCCACAGGAAGGCCGCTGGCCTTGGCGCTTTCCACCACCGCCTCGTGTTCGGTGGCGCCGACGATGATCCGCTCATAGCCCGCCGCCACGGCGCTCTGGACGGCCAGGTTGCTGGCCTCGGTGCCGCCGCTGACGAAGGTGATGGAGCCGGCCTTGACCCCGATCAGAGCCGCCACCGCCTCTCGGGCCGCCTCCATGCTCGCCCGCGCCGCCCGCCCGGCCGCGTGGATCGACGAGGGGTTGCCGACCGCAGACAGGGCCCGCGTCATGGCCTCGACAGCCTGCGGCCGCACCCGGGTGGTGGCGTTATGGTCCAGATAGACACTGTCCAATTGGGGGGGGTTACTCATCCTAGGCCGCCCTCGCCTCCCGCGGCCGCAGCCGCCCCGCCAGCACATCGGCCAGGGAGACGCTGGAGAGGTAGCCGTGGATCGCCCGGCCGGTCTCTTCCCACAGGTCGTGCGTCAGGCAACGCGCGCCGCCCTTCATGCAGCCCGTCTTGCCGCCGCCGCAGCGGGTGGCTTTCAGCGGCTCGTCCACCGCCGTCACCACGTCGGCCACCGACACCGCCTCGGCCGGCCGCGCCAGGCAATAGCCGCCGCCCGGACCGCGCACGCTACGCACCAGGCCGCCGCGACGCAGGCGGGCGAAGATCTGTTCCAGGTAGGGCCGGGAAATCTGTTGGCTTTCAGCGATATCGGCCAGAGTTGTCGCGTGTCCGGAATCGCGCCCGGCGAGATCGGTCATCGCCATGACCGCGTATCGTCCCCGTGTGCTCAGCTGCATCCGATCGGTCCGTCGCTATTTTCTCGCTTTTTCCAACGGCTTCTTGTTACAAGCCGCCGCCTCGCGAGACGCCGGGCCATTTCGGCCCTCGTGGTCGATGTAGGAAAACCAAGCGCAGCGGTCAAGTATTCCTCGCCGCGCCTTGCCAAATCTAGGTGTGAGCATGCCCGAGATCGTTCTAACCGGCGCCGCTGGACGGATCGAAGCCCGTTATTCCCAGCGCAAGGACGAGACCGCGCCCATCGCGCTGATCCTGCACCCGCACCCTCGCGCCGGCGGCCACATGGACAATCCCGTCGCCGTGCAGCTCTTCCACCTGTTCATGAAGCGCGGCTTCACCGTCCTGCGTTTCAACTTCCGCGGCGTCGGCCGCAGCCAGGGCGAGTTCGACGCCGGCATCGGCGAGCTGGCGGACGCCGCCACGGCGCTGGACTGGCTGCAGTCCAACCACCCCGCCGCCTCCCAGTGCTGGGTGGCCGGCTACAGCTTCGGCGCCTGGGTGGGCATGCAGCTCTTGATGCGCCGCCCCGAGACCGACGGCTTCATCTCCGTCTCGCCGCCCACCAACGCCTACGACTTCTCCTTCCTGGCCCCCTGCCCCGCCTCCGGCCTGATCCTGCACGGCGCCAACGACACCGTCGTGCCGCCGCTGGAAGTCGAACGCGTGGTCTCCAAGCTGCGCACCCAAAAGGGCATCGTCATCGACTACGACCTGGTCGAAGGCGCCAACCATTTCTGGGTCGACCAGCTCAAGGAAGTCGAGACCCGCGTCGGCGGCTACCTGGACAAGCGCCTGGCCGCGACGCCGGTTTAGCCGCCTGCTCCGACGGCAATTTGGGTTTCGTGACCCGCCAGCGCCGATTTCCATCCCCGCACCGCTTGGGTTGAGGTTAGGGTCGAGCGCCTGCCGCCACCAAGGAGACCGTCCTGTCGGTCGTCGCCGCGCTCAACCACGTCACCCGCTATCGGTATGATCAGCCCGCCTCGCTAGGCCCGCACATCGTGCGCCTGCGCCCGGCGCCGCATACCCGCACGCGTATCGCCAGCTATTCGATGACGGTGGAGCCGCAGGCGCACTTCATCAACTGGCAGCAGGACCCGCACGGCAACTGGCTGGCGCGGATCGTGTTTCCGGAACCGGCGCGGGAGTTCAGCATCACCGTCGACCTCACCGCCGAGATGGTGGTGATCAACCCCTTCGACTTCTTCACCGAGTCCTACGCCGAGACCCTGCCCTTCGCCTATCCGCCCGACCTGGCCCAGGACCTGGCGCCCTATATGGCCGTGGACGACGACGGCCCGCGGCTGGAGGCCGCCGTGGCCGCGCTCAATCCTGCCGGCCAGCCGACCGTGGATTTCATCGTCGGCCTCAACGCCCAGATCCAGCGGGATGTCGCCTATGTCGTGCGCATGGAGCCAGGCGTGCAGAGCCCGGACGCCACCCTGTCCCTGGGCTCCGGCTCCTGCCGCGACAGCGCCTGGCTGCTGGTCCAGATGCTCCGCCGGCTGGGCCTGGCGGCGCGGTTCGTCTCCGGCTACCTGATCCAGCTGAAGCACGACATCGACCCTCTGCAAGGCCCGCTGGGAACCCAGACCGACTTCACCGACCTGCACGCCTGGGCCGAGGTCTATATCCCCGGAGCCGGCTGGATCGGGCTGGACGCCACCTCCGGCCTGCTCTGCGGCGAGGGCCATATCCCGCTGGCCGCCTCGCCGCACTACCGGTCCGCGGCCGCCATCACCGGCGCCGCCAGCGCGGTGGCGGACCACTTCGACTTCTCCATGGCGGTGTCGCGGTTCGTCGAGCCGATCCGCATCACCCGGCCCTTCGAGGAGGCCGACTGGCAGGCCCTCGACCGCGTCGGTGAAAAGGTCGAGGCCGCGCTTCAGGCGCAGGACGTCCGCCTGACCATGGGCGGCGAGCCCACCTTCGTCTCCGTCGATGACTTCGAGGCCGCCGAGTGGAACATCGACGCCTCGGGTCCCACCAAGCCGGTGATCGCCGAACAGCTGCTGCACCGGCTGAAGGACCGCTTCGGCGCCGGCGGAATGCTGCACCACGGCCAGGGCAAGTGGTATCCGGGCGAGCCCCTGCCCCGCTGGGCGCTAGGCCTCTACTGGCGGCGCGACGGCAAGCCGGTGTGGCGCGTGGACCCGGAGAAGGGCCGCCATCGCCCGGCCACTACCGCCGACGCCCTGGGCCTGGTCCGCCGCCTGGCGGCCCGGCTGGGGGTCGATCCGGAACTGGCCCTGCCGGCGCGGGAGGATCCCCTGCACTGGATCAAGACCGAGGCCGA
Source organism: Caulobacteraceae bacterium (assembly GCA_036384135.1). Lineage (GTDB taxonomy): Bacteria > Pseudomonadota > Alphaproteobacteria > Caulobacterales > Caulobacteraceae > Acaudatibacter. The sequence continues at coordinate 3,500 of DASVMY010000362.1, forward strand.
CCTGCCCGACAACCTCGAGATCATCGACGAGGAGCTCGACGACGCCGACAGCCGCGCCACCCTGCGGCGGGCCATGCAGGGAGGGCTGTCCAAGGCGGTGGGGTTCGTCCTGCCGCTGCGCCGGGCCACGACCAAGGCCGAGGGCGAGGGGTGGCTCAGCGAGGCGTGGCGGTTCCGGCGCGGGCGGCTCTACCTGATCCCCGGCGACTCGCCCCTGGGCCTGCGCCTGCCGCTGGACTCCCTGCCGGTGCTCAAGCCCGAGGACTATCCGCACATCACGCCG
>DASVMY010000363.1:0-21076 GCA_036384135.1 Caulobacteraceae bacterium
CGGCCCCAAGGCGCGCCGCCGTGGCCGCCGCCAGCGGCCGCCCGCCGATCGCCTCGACGATGGCCAGGGAGGCAGGCACGGAGGCGCTGACCCCGGTGGTGGAGATGATGCGGCCATCCTGCACATAGCGGCGGTCGCGCACCCAGACGGTCCTGGGGTAGGTCTTCTCCAGCCTGTCGATGAAGTGCCAGTGGGTGGCGGCGCGGCGGCCGTCCAGCAGGCCGGCCTCGGCGAGGTTCTCGGCGCCGGCGCAGATGGACATCAGGGTCGCGCCCTTGGCGTACTGGCCGCGGAGCCAGGCGCTGACGGCGGCGACGTCGGGCTTGGCCAGATAGGGAACGATCACCAGGTCGGCGCCCTCGGGATGGGCGGTGTCGAACTGGGCCGCGGTCTGGTCGGTCGCCACCTTCAGCGCCATCTGCAGCTGCACCGGGCCGGGCCGCAGGGAGACGCTCACCACATCGGCCGCGCCGGACTCCTTGAGCACGCCGTAGGGGATGGCGAAGTCAGTGGTCTCGGTGGCGGCGTTGTCCGCCAGGACCACCACCAGGGGCCGCGCGTGGCCGGCCTTGGGCGCGGGCAGGGTCAGCCGGTCGCCGCCAACTGGGACCACAGCGGGGGCAGGCTGGGCCCGAGGCGGCCAGCCGAACAGCGCCGCCCCGGCGGCGGCCGTGAGGCCAAGGGTGAAGGCGGCCAGGACCAGAATTCGGCGCATGCGAGAGCTCCCATCGTTCGTGAGGGAAGCTAGGGCGGCTCGGTCTTGGCCGAAATGACGTATTTCCGGCGTTTAACGCCACTCCCTCCCGTTTATGGGGAGGGACAGATCGCGCAGCGATCGGGGTGGGGAAGTCCGGTGGAGCCCACCGGGCGTCGGTGATTAGCGTTCGTTGGCGTGGCGGGACTCCCCCACCCCGGTCCTTCGGACCGACCCTCCCCAAAATGGGGAGGGAGACCTCAGACGTGGTCGTCCAGGCCGGTGATGTCTTTCCAGAAGTGGTGCGCCTTCTGGAAGAAATTGGCGGTGCGGGGGTGCTGTTGCTCGCCACAGAGGCCGGCGAACTCGCGCATCAGCTCCTTCTGGCGGGCGGTGAGCTTGGTGGGGGTTTCGATGAACAGTTCCACCACCAGGTCGCCACGCTCGCGCGAACGCAGGGAGGGCATGCCGCGGCCCTTGAGGCGCACGGTGCGGCCGGTCTGGGCGCCCTCGGGCACCTTGACCTGGATCTTGCACTCGCCGTCGCAGTTTTCCCCGCCCAGCAGGCAGGGGGCCTCGATCTCGCCGCCCAGGGCCGCCACGGTCATGGGCACCGGCACCGAGCACAGCAGATCCAGGCCGTCGCGCTCGAACAGCTCGTGCGGCTTCACCGACATGAAGATGTAGAGGTCGCCGCGGGGGCCGTTCCGCGCCCCGCCGTCGCCCTCGCCGGCCAGGCGGATCTTGGCGCCGTCATCGACGCCGGCGGGGATGCGCACTTCCAGCACCCGTTCGCGGCGCACCTGGCCGTGGCCGTGGCAGGTTTCGCAGGGGTCTAGGATCAGCCGGCCCGAGCCGCCGCAGCGGGGGCAGGCGCTTTCGATGGAGAAGAAGCCCTGGCTGCGCCTCACCCGGCCGGCGCCGCCGCAGGTTCCACAGGCGGTGGCGCTGGTGCCCGGCTTGGCGCCGGCCCCCTCGCAGGTCTCGCACGTCATGGCCGCGGGGACCTTGATCTCCACCTGCGCGCCCGCGTAGGCCTGCTCGAGGCTGATCTCCAGGTCGTAGCGCAGATCCTGGCCCCGGGCGGGGCCGGACTGGCGCTGACGGCCGCCGCCGAACATGTCACCGAAGACGTCGCCGAACACGTCATTGAAGATGTCGTGCACGTCGCCGAATCCGGCCCCGTTCGGACCGCCGCCGCCGTTCGACCCGTTTACCCCGGCATGGCCGAAGCGGTCATACGCCTGGCGCTTCCTGGGGTCCGACAGGACCGAATAGGCCTCGTTGATTTCCTTGAACCGCCCGGCCGCATCCTCGCAGCCGTTGTTGCGGTCGGGGTGGTGTTCCATGGCCAGCTTGCGGAACGCCGACTTCAAGCCAGCGTCGTCGCAGCCGCGCTGCACACCCAATACGTCATAATAGTCGCGCATCGACACGTCAGAATCTCTGGCGGTTTGAGCTTAAGTGGAACTGCCTGCGTCCCGCCGCAAGTGCGGATGCGCGGAACGCAGGCTTTCGCACGCGAAGACGGCGGCGACGTTCCCCCAAGGCCGATCTATGCCCTGACATGATCATCGCCGCCATTGGGTCAAAGCGTCACGCCGACTTCTTGTCGTCGTCGACTTCTTCGAACTCGGCGTCGACCACGCCGTCATCGGCGGCCGAGGCTTCCGACGCGCCGGCCGCCTCGCCTTGCTGGGCCTGGTACATGGCCTCGCCCAGCTTCATGGCCGCCTGGCTCAGCGCCTGGGTCTTGGCCTGGATGGCGCTGGCGTCCTCGCCTTCCAGCGCCGACTTCAGCTCGGCCACGGCGGTCTCGATGGCGGTCTTTTCGGACCCGCCGATCTTGTCGCCGTGCTCGGCCATGGCCTTTTCGGTGGAGTGAATCAGGGCGTCGGCGTGGTTCTTGGCCTCGACGACTTCCTTGCGCTTCTTGTCCTCGGCGGCGTTGGACTCCGCCTCCTTGACCATCTTCTCGATGTCGGCGTCGCTGAGGCCGCCGTTGGCCTGGATGCGGATCGACTGTTCCTTGTTGGTGGCCTTGTCGCGCGCCTGGACGTTGACGATGCCGTTGGCGTCGATGTCGAAGGTCACTTCCACCTGGGGAATGCCGCGCGGGGCGGGCGGGATGCCCACCAGGTCGAACTGGCCCAGGATCTTGTTGTCGTGCGCCATCGGCCGCTCACCCTGGAAGACCCGGATGGTGACGGCGTTCTGGTTGTCGTCGGCGGTGGAGAAGGTCTGGCTGCGCCTGGTCGGGATGGTGGTGTTGCGCTCGATCAGCGGGGTGAACACGCCGCCCAGGGTCTCGATGCCCAGAGTCAGCGGCGTCACGTCCAGCAGCAGCACGTCCTTGACGTCGCCTTGCAGCACGCCGCCCTGGATGGCCGCGCCCAGGGCCACGACTTCATCGGGATTGACGCCCTTGTGCGGTTCGCGGCCGAAGAACTCCTTCACCGCCTCCACGACCTTGGGCATGCGGGTCATGCCGCCCACCAGGACCACTTCGTCGATGTCGGATTTCTTCAGGCCCGCATCCTTCAGCGCCTGCTCGCAGGGGCCAATGGTCTTGGTGATCAGGTCTTCCACCAGGGCTTCCAGCTTGGAGCGGGAAAGCTTGATGTTCAGGTGCAGCGGACCGGACGCGTTCATGGAGATGAAGGGCAAGTTCACTTCGTACTGCGGTACGGTGGAAAGCTCCTTCTTGGCCTTCTCGGCCTCTTCGCGCAGGCGCTGCAGGGCCAGCTTGTCCTTGCGCAGGTCGACGCCCTGTTCCTTCTTGAACTCGTCGGCCAGGTAGTCGACGACGCGAAGGTCGAAGTCCTCGCCGCCCAGGAAGGTGTCGCCGTTGGTGGATTTCACCTCGAAGACGCCGTCGCCGATCTCCAGGATCGAGACGTCGAAGGTGCCGCCGCCCAGGTCATAGACCGCGATCTTCTTGCCGTCGTTCTTGTCCAGGCCATAGGCCAGGGCCGCGGCGGTGGGCTCGTTGATGATGCGCAGCACTTCCAGGCCGGCGATCTTGCCGGCGTCCTTGGTGGCCTGGCGCTGGGCGTCGTTGAAATAGGCGGGGACGGTAATGACGGCCTTCTCGACCTTCTCACCCAGGAAGGCCTCGGCGTCCTGCTTGATCTTCTGCAGGATGAAGGCGCTGATCTGCTGGGGCGAGTAGTCCTTGCCGTGAGCCTTGACCCAGGCGTCGCTGTTGGCGCCCTTGACGATCTCATAGGGCACCATGCCCTTGTCCTTCTCCACCATCGGGTCGCCCCACTGGCGGCCGATCAGCCGCTTGATGGCGAACAGGGTGTTGGAAGGGTTGGTCACCGCCTGGCGCTTGGCCGGCTGGCCCACAAGGCGCTCGCCATCCTCGAGGATGGCGACGACCGACGGCGTCGTGCGCATGCCCTCGGCGTTTTCGATGACCTTTGGCGCCTTGCCATCCATGATGGCGACGCAGGAATTCGTCGTTCCAAGGTCGATGCCGATAATCTTGCTCATGAGAACTCTATCTCGCTCCTTCAGTCATGGCGGGCGGCAGCGTTGGCCTTCGAAAGTTGAAGCGCCGTTTGCTCCCGTCCCCGGTTCGATCGGGTCTCCACGGCCCGGGCCGATCGCGAAATCGACCCCGCCCGTTCCAAGCTGCCGCCTCCGCGCGCGGACGGCGCTGCTTCGAGGGGCATATGGGAACCTGTGGGGCCGCCGCAAGGGCAAACCCTTAGGGCAAGCTTCCGGAAAAGGCACACAAATCTCGGCGATTTCGATTATCTTCCCCCCTTCTGGAGGGTGTGTGCGTCCGGCGGGGTCTTAGCCTCGCGGCCCTGGCTCTTGTGCGAGTCCGGCCAGGCGGGGACGTTCGGTTCGGACTCGTCCTTTTGACTTGGGGGTTGTCATGATCATCGCGTCTCCGAGGACCCGGATGGGCCTCTTACTCGCCGCCGCCGCGACGGCGGCGCTCATGGCCGGATCGGCGGCTAGCGCCGCTGAAGACCGTCACGTGCGCATCATCAACGAGACGGACCACACCATGGTCCACTTCTACGCCTCGAACACGGCGGTGAACTCCTGGCAGGAGGACATCCTGGGCGACGACGTGGTCAAGCCGGGGGGGGATGTGAACATCAACATCGACGACGGCACCGGGCACTGCAAATTCGACTTCAAGGCGGTGTTCGACAACGGCGAGTCGCTGATCAAGCACAACGTCAACGTCTGCGAGATCTCCTCCTACCGCTACACCGAGTAGTCGGTCGCGGGCCGGAAACATGCTAGGCGGGGGCGATGTTCCCGCCTGGTTTCCGACTGCTGCCCGAAGCGCTGGATGCCGCCGCCCAAAATGAGTTGACCGCGGCGGTGCTGGCGGCCGAGCGGGAGGCGCCCTTCTATCGGCCGGTGACGCCGGGCGGCAAACCGATGAGCGTCATGATGACCAACCTGGGCCCCTTGGGCTGGGTCACGGACGCGGCCGGCTATCGCTATGCGCCGACCCATCCGCAGACCGGCCGGCCCTGGCCGCCGATCCCGGAGGTGTTGTTGGAGCTGTGGGCGCGGCATGCGGACGCGGCGACGCCTCCGGACGCCTGCCTGGTCAACCTCTACCGCGGCGATGCGCGGATGGGCCTGCATCAGGACCGCGACGAGGCGGACTTCTCCGTGCCGGTGCTGTCGGTGTCCCTGGGCGACACGGCCCTGTTCCGGATCGGCGGCGCCAGGCGGAGCGACCCCACCCGCTCCCTGCGCCTGGCGTCCGGCGATGTCTGCGTGCTGGGCGGGCAGGCGCGGCTGGCGTTTCACGGCGTCGACCGGGTCACCCCCGGTTCGTCGCGGCTGATCCCCGGTGGCGGCCGGATCAACCTCACCCTGAGACGGGCCTTACCTTGAGAAAGGCAGGGGCTCGGTAGGGCTGACCGCGGCGCTCCGCCCCGGGAACGCGCGGCGGAGGATCAGGCCGAACAGCGCCAGGGTGACGATCAGGCCCAGCGGGATCAGGGCGTAGTGCGCCACCGTCCGGGTCAGGATCGGGGTGGCGAAGGCCAGGGCCAGGAACGAGGCCTCGAAGGGCCGCCAGCCGCGTTCCAGAGCCACTGAAACGACGAATGCGATGGCCGGCGCCAGCAGCATCAGGTCGTAGTCCAGGCAATAGGGGGTGGCCAGCAGGCAGGCGGTCATCAGGCCGGCCGCCTTGAGCCGGAAGTCCGCCCGCGACCGCCAGAGAAACACCAGCGCCACGCCGGCGGCCACGGTGGCGGCGCTCTGGGCGGCGTAGGCCAGCTGGATGGAGCCGCCCCACAGCCGCACCGCCGCGAACACGCTCTGGATCTTGTAGAAGCCGGTGCCGCCCTGTTCCAGCACCACCGTGCGCGTGAAATTCATGTTGGCGATGAAGGCTTTCCAGATCTCCACCCCGAAGACGCCGGCGGTGATCCCCGTCAGGGCGGCCACGGTCGCCGCCGCCGAGGCGAAGGTCTTCCAGCGCCCGGTCGCCGCCAGCACCAGGGGCAGGAACACCCCGAACTGCGGCTTGTAGGCGACCAGGCCGAACAGCACCCCGGCCAGCAGCGGACGGCTATTCAAGAGGATCAGGCCGGTGGCCAGCAGGGCCACGGTCAGGAAGCCGTTGTGGCCGTGGGTCAGGTTGACGAACACCGCCGGGAAGGCCGCCGCGGTCAGCAAGGTCTCCTTGCGCGGGACGATGGCGCGCATGGTCAGCAGGTACAGCGGCAGGGTCGCCCCCTGCCATACCGCCAGGGCCGCCACATAGGGCAGCACCGCCAGGGTGCTGGCCAGCAGCAGGAAGAAGGGCGGGTAGTGCCAGCCGTAGTAGGGGATGTCGGCCCTGTGGAAAGCCAGCTGCTGTTCGTGGAAGTGGACCGGCGGGTTGTAGGCCGAGGTCGCCGCCCCGCGCAGGGCCAGGCGCCCGGCGGTCCAGACGTCGGAGAAGTCGGCGCCCAGGGGCCGGCCGGCGTAGTCGACGCCGCCGTGGGAGGTGATGACCAGATAGGCGATCGCCAGGAGGTAGGCGCCGGCTAGCAGCAGGCAATAGTTCCGGATCCGCTCGGCCGTCAGCCAGCTGCCGCTCGCAAGGGCGCCGCTCATGAGGGCGCCGATCGGGCCGGGTCTGGTGCTGTCCGCCATGCCGGATGGGGTAGCCCCGGCGTCGTCAATTTTCCCTTAAACCGGGCAGTTTTGACAGGGTTCGCGCAGTGGCGGACGATGGGCAAAATGACGTCAGGGATTGGAGCGCGACCATGCTGAACCTCACTCGTCCGGAAGGCTCCGCCCCCCATGACTTCCGCCTGTCGCGGCGGGCCGTCGGGGCGGTGTTCTTTGCCGGCTATGCGGTCGCCGCCCTCTCGGCCCAGGCCGAGCCAGTGCACACCGACGAGGCGGGGCTGGTCATCGAGACGGTGACCCTGGCGCCCGCCGACGGCTTCAAGCTGCCGGCCTATGTGGCGCGGCCGGCGGCGGCGGGGCGGTTCCCGGCCGTGCTGGTGATCTCCGAGATCTTCGGGGTCCACGACTACATCAAGGACATCTGCCGCCGCCTGGCCAAGCTGGGCTACGTGGCCATGGCCCCGGCGTTCTTCGTCCGCGCCGCTGACCCGGCCCCCTTGAGCGACATGGGGGCGATCATGAAGATCGTCGCCCAGGCCGGCGATCCGCAGGTGATGGGCGACATCGCCGCGGCCCTGGCGGCGCTGAAAGCCAGCCCGCACGTGGATGCGGGCAAGCTGGCGGTCACCGGCTATTGCTGGGGCGGCGGAGAGACCTGGCTGGCCTGCGAGGAATTCGCCGACTTCAAGGCCGGGACCGCCTGGTACGGCCGCATGACCCCGCCGGCCGGAGCCCCCGACGATCCCAAGCGCTATTGGCCGATCCAGAGGGTGGCGCATCTGCATGCGCCGGTGCTGGGCCTCTACGGCGCCAAGGATGCGCTCAGCCAGCAGGTCCCGGCGATGAACGAGGCGCTGAAGGCGGCGGGCAAGACCGACACTCAGATCGTGGTCTATCCCGACGCCGGCCACGGCTTCCACGCCGACTACCGCGCCAGCTACGTCGAGGCCGACGCCAAAGACGGCTGGGCGAAGATGCTGGCCCACTTCGCCGCCCACGGGGTTGGGCCCAAGGCCCATGCCTAAAGCTTAGGGGATCACGCCGCAGGCCATGCGGGCGCCGCCGCCGCCCAGCGGCGCGGGCTGGTCGGCGTAGTTGTCGCCGCCGGCGTGCAGCATCAGGGCGTGGCCGTGAAGGTCCTTCACGGCGGTGATGTGCGGGGCGACGAGGTCGGCCTTGGCGGTTCCGTCCGTTCCGACGGCGACCACCGGCAGGTCGCCCATGTGCCCGGCGCCAGTGGGTCCCATGTGCACGCCGGTCTTGGCGGGGTCGAAGTGGGGTCCGGCGCCGCCGGCCGGCGTCACCTTGCCGTCGGCGGCCGTGGCCGGGGCGCAGGAGGGATTCTGGTGGACGTGGAAGCCATGCGGGCCGGGGGGCAGGCCGTGCAGGTCGACCTGGAAGACCGCGCCGCCGGGCCCGTCCTTGATCGTCACCGCGCCTATCGCGGCGCCCGGCCCGGCCGGCGTGGCCAGGTTCAGGGGGACCACCACCGTCTCGGCGGCGGCGGCCGTCGCCAAGCCTAGCCCCAGGGCCAGGACCAGAGCTGAAGCGGCGGCTGATGACAGCAGGCGCATGGACGTCTCCTTGGAGCGTTGAAGGGTATCGTTGAAGCGCGGCATGGATGCGCCTTGCAGGCGACAGGCTCAAGGCAAGGGGTCCCATAACCGCGTTCGCCGATCAATAGCCGCCAATGCTACAGCACTGTAACGATCGGCGTCGGCGTGCCTCGCGCCGGCGGCAAGTCCAGGGAGAACTGCTCAAGGAGGCGGCGCCGCCCGGCTGTTTGCGCTGTCCGACCGACCGTGATGCTGCAGTGCGGCGCCAAGACCCCATGATGACCGTCCTGGCACGGAGCAGCTGGCTCCGCCATCGGCCACAGAGGGGGCGCTGTTGCTACAGTCACACACGGCTATTGGACCAATTGAGAGACAATCAGAGGCAGGCCGTGGGGGGCGGCGGAGCCGTCTCGGCGGACTGGGACCGGCCATCGCGGTCGTGGCGCTCGCCGCGGCAGTTCCCGCCTGCGCGGCGTCCGAAGACGCCGCCGCGGCGGTGGACTCGACCGCCCCCGTAGCCACCGCACTCTCCTCCACCAAGGGGCCGGTCGACGTCTCGGAGGTGGTGGTCAATGGCATTCCCTACAAGGAAACCGTACTGCCGACGCGGCTGTCCTCAAGCTCGACCTACGGCCTGAATCTCAACGTCATGGACACGCCGCGCAACACCACCCTGCTGTCGGCGACCCAGCTCGAGACCCTGAACATCCAGGATCCGCGCGCGTTCTCGTACCTGACCTCAAGCAGCTATACGGACTCGGCCTTCGGCACGCCGAACATTCCGCGGATCCGCGGCCAATACGCCGACGTCTTCTACAACGGCATGCGATCGAGCTTTACCGAGAACGGCTACGGCGCGCCGCTGAACTTCGACGCCTTCGACAACATCAGCATCACCAAGGGGCCCGCCAGCGTGGTGGACGGACCAGGCCCCGGGGTCGGCGGCGAGGTGGATCTGCTCACCAAGCGCCCCAGCCTGACGCGCACCGTGGTGTCGGCCTGGGCTACCATCGACAGCCTGGGCAACCGGCGCTGGAACATCGACGTCGGCGGCCCGATCATCCCGGACGTCCTGGGCCTGCGTGTCAGCTATTCGGGCGAGGATAGCAGCAACACCTATTTCTACGGCCACTACATGAAGAAGAACGCCGTCTATGCGGCGCTTCGCTGGACGCCGAATGACCGCTACCGCCTCGATTTCAATACCGACATCACCTATGAGGACTACACCGAGAACGTGGGCCTAAACCGGGTCAACCAGGCCCTGATCGACCACACCCTCTACCTTCAGGGCGCGCCGGACGGGATCGAGTACTTCTCCGCCCTGATCGGCGCCGGCGGTGCGTTCCCGGTGGGCTCGGCGGGCAACCCCTATTCACCCGTGACGCCGATCCTGACCGAGCTGAACCTGACCAGCCAGGTCCCGATCAGCCCCCGCATCACCCTCGACCAGACCCCGGGAGTGCGTTCCCAGGCCCTGCTTTACAACGCCCAGATCATCCAGACCTACGCTGTCAGCGACCACGTCACGCTGGAGAACAACACCTTCTTCGCCTTCCAGAACAGCGCCAACCAGGAGCCCTACTACTACGCCGACGCCTCGCGCGGCTCCTACACCATCGAGAACCGGACCGACCTGAACGCCACCTTCGACCTGTGGGGCGTCCACAACCAGGCTGTGATCGGCGGCACGTTCCGCTTCGCGCATACGAACTACATCAGCGACTTCAACGCCGAGTCGGTGTCGGTCTATGACCTGACCGGCAATCCGGCGCTGTGGGTCTACAGCGCCGCCTATCAGACGGCCTTCGCCAACGCCTTTCCCTACAAGGCGCCCTTCGGCGGCGCCCAATACGGCGTGCCGGGGCGCGACGATGTCAGCCTGGGCAACACCGGCATCTCCGACCTCTACGACGGCGCCGTCTTCTTCCAGGATCGGATGCAGTTCTCGCCCCAGCTCAGCCTGCTGTTCGGGGCGCGCGTCGACGCGGTGTGGGACCACTCCTTCGACCCCTTGGGCGGGGTCATCTGCGACAGCTGTTTCAACACCCTGCCACAGCAGCACAACACCGCCGTCTATGGCCTCGGCAACGCCAACATCAGCCTGGTCTATTCGCCCCGCCCGTGGGTCAGCGGCTATTTCACCTTCGACTTCACCCAGAGCGTCAATCCCAACGGCGGCGAGGGGGGGATCAACGCGTTCCTGCAGCGTTCCGACAGCTCCCTGCTGCGCACGGACAGCTACCTCTATGAGGCGGGCCTGAAGTTCAACCTGCTGAACAACAAGCTGTTCGCCAGCGGCGCGCTGTTCGAACAGCTGCGCAACGTCCCCACCGGCTTTGGCGGCACGGTGCCCGACAAGGCGACGATCCGCGGCCTGGAGATGGAGTTCAACTACCAGCCCACGCGCAACTTCTTCGCCACGGCCAGCTATTCCTATATCCACACCTCGCTGAACGCCGCGCCGCTGTTCTACAACTACCCGGCCCAGGCCGGCCTGAACGTCGACGGCGCGGCGCTGTTCGCCGTGTTCGTCCCGGGCCAGAAGTTCAATGACCCCGGCATGCCCCAGCACGTCTTCAACTTCCTGGGCAACTACAAGTTCGCCAACGGCATCGGCGTCCGCGGCGGGGTCCAGGTCACCGGGCCGATCCAGACCACGCCGTCAGGCTACCTCGACGTCAACGCCTCGAACCTGGGCGGTTTCCTGCCGCTGGTGCCCAGCGCCATCGCCAACACGGCGGTCAATGGGATCGCCTACTACCATTCGCCGATGATACCGTGGCAGTACACGATGAACGCGGCGGTCTTCTACGAGATCAAGCAGTACACCTTCACCCTGTCGATCTATAACCTCACCAACCAGCGCAACTGGCAGCCGTCGCCGACGCTCTACGGCAACGACTTTCTGGTGATGAACGACCCGCGCACCTTCGAATTCCGTGTGCAGGCCAAGTTCTAGACCGCCAAATTCTAGGCCAATGCGGCGTCAAGGACGGCCAGGTAGCCGTCCTTGACCGGCCGCGGCAGCCATGCGGCCTCGAAGGCGTTGCGCGACAGCGCCGCCAGGGCCGCGCGGTCCAGATCCAGCTCGCGCTGCACCAGGGCGAAGTTCTCCTCGATGTAGCCGCCGAAATAGGCCGGATCGTCGGAGTTCACAGTCACCCGCAGGCCCAGCTCCAGCATCCTGCCCACGACATCCGTCTGCGGCCCGTCGGTGACGAAGGCGTTGGAGATCGGGCAGACCGTAAGGCCCAGCTTGCGCTGCGCCAACACCTTGCAAAGCGCGGGGTCCTCCAGGGCGTTGACTCCGTGATCGATGCGCGAGACGCCGATCAGCTCGACGCATTCCCAGATGTGCGCCACCGAGTCCTCCTGGTTGACGTCACAGTGCATGGTCAGCAGGTAGCCCTCCTCGCGGGCGCGCTGGAAAACCTTGCGGAACTTGCTGGGCGGATTGCCCTTCTCGTCGGAATCCAGTCCCACCCCGGCGATCCATTCCTTGTACGGCAGGGACTCCAGCAGGGTGGCCATGGCGAATTCGGCGCTCCAGTCACGCAGGAAGCACATGATCAGTTGCGAGCGGATGCCCAGCTGTTGCTCCGCGTCGATTTGGGCCCGGCGCAGGCCGCGGATGACGACGTCGAACGACACCCCGCGGGCGGTGTGGGCCTGGGGATCGAAGAAGATCTCCGCATAGAGCACGTTCTGAGACCGCGCCTTCGCCAGATAGGCCATGGCCAGGTCGTAGAAGTCGGACGCCGTGCGCAGCACCTCCATGCCGCTGTAGTAGAGCCCCAGAAACGACGGCAGGTCGTGGAAGACGTAGGACGCCCGCATCTGCGCCTCGTCCTTGAAGGCCAGGGCGACCTGGTTGCGTTCGGCCAGTTTGAACTTCAGCTCAGGCTCGAGCGTGCCCTCGATGTGGACGTGCAGTTCGCATTTCGGCAGGTCATGAATGAAGCTCGCGATGGTCATGCTCTTCCCACTCTCCCAAGGCCCCGGCGCCGCGCGCAAGCTAGGCGATCCGCTCCACCGGTTGAATTGGCGACCGCACGTCTCGGCGCCGTTCGAGGTCAATGCGCGGGCCAATGCCTGGAGCTTGGGCGGATTGCCGCGTCCCTGCCGAGGCGATTTGCGTCAGGCTGCTGGCGCCAGGGCGTGCGCCTCGGCGAGGATATCGAAGGAGCGAAGGCGGGCTGCGGGATCGAAGATCTGGGCCGTCACCATCAGCTCGTCGGGCTGATGGCGCGCGATGAAGGCGTTCAGCCCGGCCTCGATCGTCTGCGGCCCGCCGACCACAGACCGCGCCAGGGCCTCCCGCACCATGGCGTGGCCCGGCGGACCGACCACCGCATCGATGTCGTCGACCGGCGGCGGCAGCGGGCCCGCCCGGCCGGTGCGCAGGTTGACGAAGGCCTGCTGCGAGGAGGTGAAGAGGCGCCGCGCCGCCGCGTCGGTCTCCGCCGCGACCACCGTCAGGCCCAGCATCAGATAAGGCTGCGCCAGGTGCTCGGAGGGGCGGAAGCGGCTGCGGTAGATCTGCACCGCCGCGTCCATCTCCGCCGGCGCGAAGTGCGAGGCGAAGGCGTAGGGCAGGCCCAGCATGGCCGCCAGCTGGGCGCCATAGGTGCTCGACCCCAGGATCCACACCGGCACGTCCAGTCCGGCCCCCGGCACCGCCCGCACCGCCTGGCCCGGCTGGGCCGGCTGGAAATAGTGCATCAACTCGAGCACGTCGTTGGGGAAGGCGTCGATGTTTCCGTTCAGGGTCCGGCGCAGGGCCTGCGCGGTCAGCTGGTCGGTCCCCGGCGCCCGCCCGACGCCCAGGTCGATGCGGCCGGGGTAGAGGGCCGCCAGGGTCCCGAACGCCTCGGCCACCATCAGGGGGGTATGGTTGGGCAGCATGATCCCGCCGGCCCCCACGCGGATGGAGGACGTGCCCTCGGCCACATAGCCGATGGCCACCGCTGTGGCGGCGCTGGCCACGCCCGGCATGTTGTGGTGCTCCGCCATCCAAAACCGGCGGTAGCCCAGCCGCTCGGCATGGCGGGCGAGATCGCGGCTGTTATGCAGCGCCTGGGCCGCGTCGCCGCCCTGGACGATGGGCGAAAGATCGAGAACGGAAAGAACGGTCATGCTGGGCGATATAGGGTGTCGCCGCGGTTTCGCTCGCCGCAAACCGCCAACACCATCGGCCTGAGCGCCTCCTCATCGCCCCGGCAGCGATCCACAACACCTTCTGCACCCAATCCCACCTGGTCCGCCGCGACACCCTCCGCCAATCCGGGGCGAAGCGCGCGTCACCCGGAACCTGACCACGGCAGCCCGGATTTCGGCAGGGTTGGCTAGTTGCTTCGCCTTGCCACGACGTCGACATCGACCCCGACCTGGAGCGCGACCCATTGTCCGGAGGCCCAAGCGCCCTGGCCCACGCCAAATGCGGTTCTGATGAGGTCAAGGTGGCCTTTGGCGTGCGCCGCCGGTCCATTGATATCGAGAGTGAAGGGTAGGGTCGCCGGCCGGCTGACGCCTCGGATGGTCAGCGTGCCGGCGGCCTCGAAGGACTTGGCGCCTGTTCGCCGGATGCTGGACGAGGTGAACTTCGCCTGGGGGTACTGGGCGACGTCCAGCCAGTCTTTCCCCGGCAGGGCTGTATCGCGTTGAGCATCGCCGGTGGCGGCGCTGGCAAGATCGACGGTGACAGTGACGTGGGCCGCCTCTGGGTGAGCGGGATCAAAGGCGATCACCGCGTTGTAGCGTTTGAACTTGCCGGCGAACCGGGCGCCGGTCTGCACCCCGGAAAAGCCGAGGGTGCTCTGGGCCGGGTCGATCTTCCAGTCGGCGGCGAAGGCGTGCGTCGCTCCTGCGAGAGCGGCCGTCGACAGCGCTGCGCCCAGGGCAAGGGAGGCAGTTCGCTTCCTGGAGAAAATCATGAGCGTCGGGGCTCCATGGCGTTGGCCGACTCTGGTTGTGGACGCCGACGCGTCGGCAGCATGCGCAACAGGACGCCGTCGCGCAGAATCAGGTGGTGGCGGAAGGCCGCGGCGGCATGGAGGGTGATCAGGGCCAGCAGCGTCCAGGCTCCGTAGTTGTGAACGCTCTTCAAGACGGCTTCGACCGGGGCCTTGTCGGGGAGGGTCGACAACACCGGCAGGTGGGGCCACGGGACCATGCCGAACAGCACCGTGGGAATGTTGAAGACCGAGGCCGAGACCAACGCCCACCCGCTGATCGGCAGGCCGAACAGAAAGCCATACAGCGCCACATGCGCGGCGCCGGAGGCCTTCTGCTCAAGGACCGGCATCGTGTCGGGCAGGGCTGGCGGTTGATTGGCCAAACGCCACGCCAGCCGCAGGAACGCAACCAGCAGCACGGTTATGCCGATCGACTTGTGCAGCTGGTAGAGCTTGAACATCAACCCTGGCGGTGTCGACGGCCGGGTCATCGTCAGACCGATCACCGCCAGGGCCAGAATGCCCAAAGCCATCAACCAGTGAAGCAAGATCGCCACCGGCGTGTAGCGATCGCTCACTCCAGCACGTGAGGCCGCCATGGCGTCAGCCTTGCAGCTCGAAGGCGCCGGCGATGGTCAAGGCCACATCGTCGCCAACCATCGGAACGTAGGTCTTGACCCCAAAGTCGCTGCGCTTGAACGTCCCGGTGGCCTCAAAGCCAACCGTATAGGCCTTGTCCAGCGGGTTGACGCCGGCGCCGACGAAGTGGGCGCTGAGCACGACCGGTTTGGTGACGCCATGCAGGGTCAGGTCGCCGGTGATCGTCGCGCGATCCTTGCCCACCAGGACGACCTTCGTGGACTTGAACGTGGCGTTGGGAAACTGAGCGGCGTCGAACCACTGCGCGCCTTTGAGCTCGCCATCGAGCTGCGCGACCGTCGTGGTAACCGACTGCACCGGGACGGTGACATCGAGAGCGGACGAGTCGGGATGCGTTGGGTCGAGCTTCAGGCTGCCACTGGCGCCGGAGAAGAAGCCTGAGAACGGGGTGAAGCCAAGGTGGAGGACCGAGAAGCCGATCTGGGTGTGGTAGGCCTCGACCTTGTAGGTCCCGGCCTTCACGCTGGCGGTGTCGGGCGAAGCCTGAGCCAGGGCGTTGGGCGCCGAGGCGGACAGAAGAACAGCCGTCAGGGCGCCGGCGAGGGCGAGTGTGCGCATAGGGTCAATCCAAGTTTGAAGGGTGTGTGGGACAGGGCGGCGCGTCCCGAAGCCGGCATGGCGCCCGCTTCAGAACGCGACGAGAGGGTCGTCAGGCGGCCAGGGCGGCGATGGCGTTGCGGGCGTCGCCGATCGCCGCCTCCTTGGCTTCCGGGCCGAAGGCGATCCCCTCGGCGCGGACAAAGGTCAGGTCGTCGATGCCGATGAACGACAGAATGCCGGTCAGGTAGGTTTCGTGGTGTTCAAGAGCCGCCGCGGGACCGGCCGTATAGACGTTACCCCGAGAGGAGGCGATGAACGCCTTCTTTCCTTTGGGCAGCAGGGGTTCGGGGCGTCCTCCCTCACCGTATTTGAAGGTCTTGCCGGCGACGACGACGCGGTCGATCCAGGCCTTTAGCTGGGTGGGTACGGTGAAATTGTACATCGGCGCGCCGATGACGAGGATATCGGCGGCGAAGAGCTCGTCCAGATAGGCGCCGCCGGTGGCCAGATCGGCGCCCAGAGCGGCGTCTTCCACAGCGCCGCCTTGCCAAGCCGCCAGGTGCGCCCCTGACAGATGCAGCGCCTGGTCGCTGGCCAGGTCGCGATAGGTCACATCGATGCCGGGATGCAGCGCCAGCTGGCGCTCGACAATCTCGGCCGACAGCGTCCGGCTCACCGAATAGGCGCCAAGGATGCTGGAATCAATGTGGAGGAGTTTCATGGAGGCAGCTCTCTGAGGCTGGACGGGCGGCGTCGCGACGCCACCCAGGAGGTTTCTGAGACGTTTGAACATGTGTCTTCTGACCTCTTGATACCCAACTGCGGAAGCCGGTATATTTCGATGTATCCCATCGTCATAACCGATAGGTCCTATGTATGTTGGACGGCGTATCCCTCGACCAGCTCAGAACCTTCATCGCGGCGGTCGACGAGGGCAGCTTCTCCGCGGCATCGCGCAAGCTCAGACGGTCCCAGTCGGTAATCAGCCAGGCCATCGGCAATCTGGAGGGCCAGATCGGCGTGGTGCTCTTTGACCGATCGGGCCGCTATCCGCGCCTGACCGCCGATGGAACGGTGTTGTTGTCCGACGCCAGGAACGTGGTCTCGGGCGTGGATGCCCTGAAGGCCCGCGCGAAGGGCATGGCAGGTGGTCTTGAGTCGGAGCTCTCGGCCGTGGTGGACGTGTTTTTCCCCATGGAAGCCATCACCGCGGCGGCCAAGGACTTTTCGGTCCAGTTCCCCGGAACGCCGCTTCGGCTCTACGTCGAAGCCCTGGGCGGCGCCTATCAGCCGGTGTTGGACGGCCGCTGTAGCCTGGGTGTGGTTGGTTCCCTGCCTCATACCCCGCCCTCGATGAGCAGTGAGCGGCTGTCGGGGGTCGCCATGGTGATGGTTGCGGCTCGCGATCATCCGCTAGCCGCGATCCGAGGGGCCATTCCCAAGGCCGACCTTGCCCGGCACGTGCAGCTGGTCCTTACGGACCGATCCGAGCTCTCAGCCGGCCGAGAGTTTGGCGTCATGTCGCCCCTGACGTGGCGCCTGGCCGACCTGTTCGCCAAGCATGCCTTTCTCCTCAATGGCCTAGGTTGGGGCGGCATGCCCCTTCATGCGGTCGCAGAGGACATCGCCGAGGGCCGGCTAGCGGCCCTCTCGATCGAAGACGTCCCCGAAGGCGGTCTGATCTTGCCCATGGCGGCGGTCTACCCAACGGCAGCGCCGCCGGGTCCGGCAGGGCGTTGGCTGATTGAGCGTCTCAAGACCTGTCCTGACCAACATCGCCCCTGACCTCGAATCGACCCCCGCGGCTGCCGCCGGGACGCCCCGCTACCAGCTGCGAATCGGCGACAATTAGAGAATTTGGCGCACCCGACACGATTCGAACGTGTGACCTTTGCCTTCGGAGCGTGGCCGGTCGGCTTTTTCGATCGTTCGCCAGAGCGCGCGATTACACGACAACCTCTTGATTCTAATCAATTTACTCGTACCTTCATGCCGAAGGGAGTACGCCGCGATATCCCGCGACTTGCCTCCAGATGCTTCCGTGGTGCTTCCGCGGAAACGAAGGCAATGGTCACTGCGGGAAGGCAAAAGTGCGGATTTCCAAACGTTCGGTCGACGCGCTGAAAAAGCAGGAAGCGGACTATTTTGTCTGGGACGAAGACCTCCCGGGCTTCGGCGTGCGGGTCTTCGCCTCCGGTCGAAAGAGCTATCTGGTCCAGTACCGAAATCTGCGCCGGACACGTCGCATCACCCTTGGCCTGCATGGCGCCTTGACACCTGAGGATGCCCGGAAGCTCGCGAAAGTCCACCTGGGCGATATCGCCAAGGGAGGAGATCCCGCCGAGGTGCGCAAGCTGGACCGTGAGGGGATGACCGTCGCCGAGCTCTGCGATCGGTACCTGGCCGATGCTGAACTGGGCCTGGTGCCGGGCAAGCGACGGCTGCCGAAGAAAGCCTCCACCCTGGCCACCGACCGAAGCCGGATCGACGCCCATATCAAGCCGCTGCTGGGAACGCGTCTGGTAAAGGAGGTCGGGCGAGCGGACGTCTACGGGTTCCTGCGCGATGTAGCGGCCGGCAAAGCGCGCCGCGATCGGCGCACGAAACTCCGTGGTCGCTCCATCGTGCGCGGGGGCCTGCCGACTGCCGCACGCACGCTCGGTCTCCTGGGCGGTATCTTCACCTATGCCGTCCGCAACGGGATTGTGGAGACCAATCCCGTCCGCGGTGTGCCCAAACCGGCGAGCAACGTTCGCCAGCGCCGCCTCACGACAGAGGAGTACCGGCAACTCGGAAAGCTGCTGCGCAAGGCGGAGGCAGACGGTCACAACCTGATGGCCATCGACATCATCCGTGTTCTTGCGCTGACAGGTTGCCGTCGTGGCGAGATCGAGAAGCTGAAGTGGTCCGAGGTCGACGAAGAGTATGGGTGCCTGCGCCTTGCCGACACGAAGGAGGGGCGCTCGGTGCGGCCCGTGGGACGCGCCGTCCTTACGCTGCTGAAGGCGCGAAGGCCGGGGAAGGCGAGGGGGTATGTGTTTCCCAGCTCGACGGGCGATGGGTGGTTCGAAGGCTTGTCAAAAGTCTGGGAGAAGGTGGTGAAGCCCAAACTTCCAGACGTGACGCCCCACGTCCTACGCCACAGCTTCGCCAGCGCGGCCAACGATCTTGGCTACACCGAAGCGACCATCGCGGCGATGCTGGGGCATGCGGCCGGCACGACCACCAGCCGGTACGTTCACGCCCTGGACGGCGTCCTGACCGCGGCTGCTGAGAGGGTTTCGGAACAGATTCAGGGGTTCCTGGGCGCACGGACGGCTGACACTCAGCACATCAGCGACATGTTCGCGGCCTGGGCCGAAGTTACAGAGAAATGGGCTTCCGCGGCCTGAACAGTCCGAAGGAAGGATTTAGGGGGCCGGCGGCACCTTGATCGCGCGCCAGGAGTATTTGCATGGCAGGCCCCCTGCCCGCCGAACACCTTGAGTCTTACGGCTTGCCAAGCTTCACGTTCTTGCCGACGTGCTCGCGCCAAAGGCCCAAGCGCTTGATACGGTAGTCAGCAAGTTCCGGCGATGTGCCGAAACGCTTAGCGATATCCTCAGAAGTAGCCCCCTGAGAGACAGCCTTCTGTACGGCTTTCCGGGGCAGCAACGTGGCGGAGGCAAGATAGTAGGCATCGTGCTCTTCAGCCTTGTCGTAGGTGCGACCGTATCCAACGCTACGGATACTCGAAGACAACGACGGCTGGTGGCTTCTCGCGCGAAGTTCTGTTCTTGAAGGACTTCGCCGGGAGACCACCTTCCTGGTGGCGCTGCCGCTCCTGCCGGGCGTCCAGCCGCGCGCATGGGGATTCTGGAGCCGCAGTGGGCGGCACGACTGGATCGGTCCACGGCACACCAATTTCGGTGACGGTTCGATCTGCGCGTTCGGTCCTCAAGACGAAGTCTGGGCCGAGGGCGGAGACCCCACCACCCTGCTTGATCTTTACAGCGTCTGGGCGGCGCGTCACCTCTACCTCGAAACGTACGGCCGGTGGCCAGGCCGACAATACACGCTGACCGATCCAGATCCGTGCGCGCAAGCTTTCTACCGCCTTCGCGAATGCCAAGACTCGGAACTCTGCGCCTGTGGTTCGGCGACCGCTACTTACGCGGAGTGTTGCAAACATAGGGACCAAAGGGTGAATCTGGTTCAGGCTGCCACCGCCTTCTTGCGCTGTACTCCAGGAGGTTTCCCAAGTCGCCGCCCGCCGGAGGCCATAGTGACCTTTGTGAACGGAGGCCCACAGCCGCGCATCTGCGATTTGTTGGCGAGTGCCTGTCAGTTATAGCGAAGATGAAGGAAGATGTTCGCAAATCCCCGGCTACCAAATGTTGTTGGAAACTTGCCTGCCTCGCCCCCCTACACGCTAGTGCGCTCCTTTTTATCTCCCCTTGGCCGAAGGACTGAATTCGAGCGTGAAATCTCGCCGATCGTCCGCAAGACCGGCCACCTTGTAGGGCAGGCACGCCGAGATCGCCGCCAGCGCCCTGGCCTCCGCGATCAATCGCCGCTCGTCCGGCACCGAAGCGTCCGGCCGCAGAATCCGGGGCGGCTTGGCGATCATGCCTTTGTCGTCCAGGAGCACCTCCAGCTTGACGGGCACCGCCGACTGGTTGGGCATGCGCCGCCAGCACGGCTCGATCTGCCCCCATAGGCCGCCAGAGGACGGGGCTGACCCTGGGCCCTCGGCCTTGCTGGTGCTCCGGCTGGCCTGTTCGGCGAGGCGCCGGTCCTTGCCCTGCTGGCCGCCGCCGGACTGCTGGCCGGATTTGGCTTGCCCGGTTGTCCCGTCCTGCTTCGCGTCACCGCCATGCTCGCGCTCGATGGCGTCGAACAGCTTCGACAGATCCGAATGCGCTGTGGGTTTCTGGTCGGCCGCGTAGAGGTCCGACTGTTCAGCCAGCGCCTTGCGGTAGAGGACCTGCAACTGGGCCTCGTCCGGCGATGTCGACGCCTGACGCGAGCCAGCGATGCCGGCCAGGGAAACGGTGATGGTGCTTTCTTCCGGCGACCCGGCGCCACCGCCGGTGACGAGGGCGCCGCCTGCGCTGCTGACGGCGAGGCCCAGCACGACGGCGTGGAAGACAACGGAGGCGCCGATGGCCAGCGTGCGACGTCGCCGGTCGAGTTGCCGCCGCAACACGGAGACTTGAGCGGCTGGGGTAACGACGGCGCCTGAAAACATGAGGGAAATGGTCCGCCGCGGCGCCCCAAATGGTTGTGCGTTCTGGTCATATCGGATTAGGGTCCGAACGGGAACGCCCTTGCGGGGCGGGGGCTTGGGCGGCGTGTCGAGATCATGGATCGGGGTCGGTCGAAAGGCGCGTCAGCGCCCGCGAAAGGCCGACCAGGGATTTGCCGCCGTGGACGCCCTGGTCGCCCTGACGCTGCTCAGCATGACCATTGGCCTCAGCCTCGTGGGGGCGCAGACGGCGCAGCGCGCGGCGGCCAAGGCGCAGGAGGCGCGGCGGGCGGCCAGCCTCTTGCGCGCGCTGCTCGAAGAGGCGCCGGCC
>DASVMY010000364.1:0-13425 GCA_036384135.1 Caulobacteraceae bacterium
GCCGCCAGGGCGGCGCGCGGATCCAGCCGGATGTCCAGGGCCGTGTAGAGCCCGCCGTCTGGCGCGCTGAGCCCCTCCACCCTGGCCTCCGCCGCCGGCCGGCCCAGCCGCTCGCACGGCGCGCCCAGGCCCCTCGCCTGCTCCGCCCAGCGTTCCAGATCCTCCGCCGCGCCTACCGCCATCGCCCCTTGCCGGTCGAGGCTCAGGCCAATGTTCCGGGCCAAGCCGCTCCACAGGGACGCAGCGGCGCTCAGGGTCTCGAAACCCGGCCCCGCCTCGTCATCCAAGAGGCTTTCGAACACCGGCGCGATCATTCCCGCCGCCACCGCCGAAGCGCTGGCGTGAGGGTCCGGATCGATCAGGGTCACCCGCGCGCCGGCGCGGCTCAGCGCCAGGGCGATGCAGGAGCCCAAGGCCCCTGCCCCCGCGACCACGATGCTGATGCCGACCCGACCGCTCATTTCACCCTGCCAATGGGCCCCTTACCACCGGGACGCCAACGCCGGGTCAAGCCCTCTTCAAGCCATCTGATAGCGGATCGGCAGCCGCTTGGGCCCGCCGACGAAGGCCGCGGTCGCCCGCGCCGGCTCGCCGGCGAACGCCAGCGACCTCAGCCTGGGCATCAGTTCCTCGAACAGGATTCGCATCTCCATCTTGGCCAGGTGCTGGCCCAGGCACAGGTGCGCCCCATAGCCGAAGGCGAGGTGCTTGTTGGGACTGCGCTCGGGGCGGAAGGCGTCGGGGCTCTCAAACACCTCCTCGTCGCGGTTGCCGGAGGGATACGCCAGCCACAGCCAGTCTCCCTTCCTGATCTGCCGTCCCCGCAATTCCGTGTCCGCCGTCGCCGAGCGCATGAAGTGCTTCACCGGCGTGGTCCAGCGGATCGCCTCATCCACCAGGCCCGGGATCAGACTGGGATCGGCCTTCACCTTGGCGAAGGCTTCAGGGAACTGGCACATCCCCCATACCGCCCCGGCGGTGGACGAGGAGGTGGTGTCGTGGCCGGCGGTGGCGACGATGACGTAGTAGCTCATCGCCTCGAAGTCGTTGATCGGCTCGCCGTCGATCTTGCCGTTGGCGATCACCGAGGCGACGTCATCCTCGGGGTTGGCCTTGCGATCGTCGGTGATGCCCTTGAAGTACATGAAGAAGTCCGCGATCACCGCCTGCAGGTCAGCCATGGCGTCAGCGTTTTCGTCCAGGGTGGAGCGCGAACGGTTGAGTTCGGGATCCCCGGCGCCGAACAGCTCCTGGGTCAGTTTCAGCATCCGCGGCTCGTCCTCGGCCGGCACGCCCAGGATCTCCATGATCACTCGCAGGGGATAGGTCAGGGCCACGTCGCGCACGAAGTCGCATTCCCCGCCCAGCGCCGCCATGTGGTCCACGTGCTTGCGCGCGATGGCGCGAATACGGTCCTCCAGGCTGCGGATATTCTGGGGCATGAACCAGGACTGGGTCAGGACCCGATACTTGGGGTGATCGGGGGCGTCCATCTGCACCAGGGTGCGTAGCAGGTGCGGGCTGCCACCGGTGCGTTCGCGCACATATTGGTCGCCTTGGATGGTGGTGAAGGTCGTCGGCATGTCCCCGGAGTGGAACAGATCGTTCTGCCGACTGACCTCCAGGATGTCCGCGTGCTTGCTAACCACCCAGAATGGGTACACCCCGTCCAACTCCGCCAGGCCCAGGGGGTTGTTGGCGCGCAACCAGCGGAAGGCATCGTGGACTGGCGCGTCCTCAGCATAGGCGCCGGGGGCAATTACCGCGCGGGCGATGTCGATAGGAATGCTTATGTCGCCCGTCATAAAAACGTCTCCTTTTGACCCATTAGGACCCGTGTAATTGCACTCTATTGAGCAGCCGGCGCCGCAAGGGCAGTCAATAGCCGAAACCAACACAAAGATAGACAGACTTCTACGACGTGAATGTTGAGCTCTATTGGCTGTTTCGGAAATGCAACGGTTGGGTCCCTTCCGTCTAGTGACAGTAGTGTCGGCAGTGGAGGTGAGGGCAGAGTCGCTGGCGAGTGGCGTTTTCACCCGAATCTGGCCATTGCGGATGCTTAAAGGTCGAGAGATCGGCCAAGTTGTGACTTTAAGGCGCATTCCCTTGTCGCGCGCGCACTCTGGCGCAATTCACTTTGCGGATGTATTGCCTAGGGTAGTGGTTAACTTTGGAGATCGGCTATTATGCAGGCTGTCAATCGTGAAGGACCCGACCCAATCGACGTCGCCGTTGGCGCACGCATTAGGATTCGGCGTCGTTGGCTCGGCCTTAGCCAAACTCAACTGGCCAATGCGCTGGGCATCACCTTCCAACAGGTCCAGAAGTACGAGCGCGGCGCCAACCGCGTTTCGGCTTCTATGCTGGTGAAGATCGCCGCTAAACTGGAGACCACCGTGGCCGCCCTCGTGGGTGAAGACGGTTCTGCTCCAGTCGAAGCGATCATCTACGCACAGCTGGCCACCCCTGGCGCTACCGACCTGTTGGCCGCGTTCGCCAAAATCAGCGACGGTGACGCCCGTCGCGCGGTCCTGACCATTGCTCAGGCCCTGACCGGGGAGGCCGCCGCGCGCACCCACGCCGCCGCCTGACCCTAGAATTTCAGGGCCAGCAGGCGCCGTCGGGGAAGACTTGACGCCGGCGAGTGAGCGGGCGCCATGTCCGGCATCCGCGTCCCCCGGGGGACGCGCTTTCGCCGAGCCCGCGCCATGGACCTGACTTTCGGCCCTGAATACGAAACCTTCCGCGCGAAGGTGCTCGACTTTCTGATCCAGCATCGGGATGCCTATCCTGGGCCCAATCGGCCGGCCCGGGCCGACGCCCTGCGCTGGCAGCAGCTGTTGATCGAGCACGGCTATGCCGCCCGCACGATCCCCAAGGCCTACGGCGGCTACGGGGCCGAGCCGGACATCCTGAAATCCCGGATCATCGCCGAGGAGTTCACCGCCGCCCGTGCCCCCACGGGCATGGCCGGCCAGGGCATCTCCATGTTCGTGCCCACCCTGCTGGAGATGGGGACCGAGGCCCAGAAGCAGCAATGGATCGCGCCGACCCTGCGCGGCGAGGTCATCTGGTGCCAGGGCTATTCGGAGCCAGGCTCCGGCTCCGACCTCGCCTCCTTGCAGACCCGGGCCAGCGAAGACGGCGACGACTTCCTGATCAACGGCCAGAAGATCTGGACCTCCACGGCCATGCAGGCCGACATGATCTTCTGCCTGGTGCGCACCGAACCGGACGCGCCCAAGCACGCCGGCATCAGCTACCTGATCTTCTCCATGAAGACCCCGGGCATCGAGATCCGGCCCCTGAAGACCATGACCGGCCACGCCGAGTTCAACGAGGTCTTCTTCACCGATGTGCGCGTCCCCAGGAGCCAGATCGTCGGCCAGCGCGGCGAGGGCTGGCGCGTCGCCAACGCCACCCTCAAACACGAGCGCGGCATGCTGGGCGACCCGGACGCCGCCGCTTCGCGCCTGGCGGCGATCATCGACCTGATGCGCGAGGAGACCGTTGACGGCCAGCGCCTGATCGACAACCCCTTGCTGCGCGACCGGCTGATGAGGCTGCAGGCCCGCGTGCTGGCCATGAAGTTCAACGGCCTGCGCCTGATCAGCGCCCAGCTGAACGGCGAGAGCGGCGGCCTGGCCGCCCTGGTCGTCAAGCTGCAGGGGTGTGACCTCAACCACGACCTGGCGGCCTTGGCCATCGACGCCCTGGGCGAACTGGGGGTGCTCTACCAGGACAGCCCGCACCTGCGCGCCGGCGGCGTCTGGCAACAGCGCTACATGTTCGACCTGGGCCTGATCATCGGCGGCGGCACCGCCCAGATCCAGAAGAACATCATCGCCGAACGGGGCCTGGGCATGCCGCGCGAGCCCAAGTTGGCGGGGTTCTAAGCCATGGATTTCGGTTTGTCCCAGGACCAGCGGATGATGGTCGACAGTCTGGAAAAGGCGCTGACCCAGCTCTGCCCGCTCGAGCGCGTCCGCGCCTTCGCCGACAATAAGGAAACGGTGGCGCGGGACCTGTGGACGGGTCTCGCCGACCTGGGCGTTCCGGGCCTGCTGATCGCCGAGGAGCACGGCGGCCTGGGCCTCACCCTGCTGGACGCCGCCCTCGCCGCCGAAGCCTTCGGCCGCCACGTGGCCCCCGCCCCCTTCCTCGGCGCCGCCCTGGCCGCCATCGCGCTTCGGGACGCCGGCTCGGCGGCGCAGCAGTCCCGCTGGCTGCCGAAGCTGGCTGCCGGCGAAGCCCTGGCCGCGGTGGCGATCTCCGAGGCCATGGCCGGCGCCCGCGACGGAGCCGGCGTCACCGCCAGCAATGGCAAGCTCAACGGAACCAGCCTCTTCGTCATCGACGCGGCCGAGGCGGACCTGATCCTCGTCGCCGACAGGGCCGGCGCCCTGCACCTGGTCGCCGGCGATGCGCCCGGGATCAGCCGCATCGCGCTGACCACCGTCGACCTGACCCGGCGCCTGGGTGAACTTCGGTTCGACAACACCCCCGCCGAGCCCCTGGCCTTGGGCGAGCCCAGCGCCGTCCTCACCCGCCTGCGCGACGCCGCCTGGGTGCTGCTGGCCGCCGACGCGCTGGGCGCCGGCCAGCGGATGATCGAAAAGTCGGTGGCCTACGCCGCCGAGCGCAGGCAGTTCGGCCGGGTCATCGGCTCCTTCCAGGCGGTCAAGCACCTCTGCGCGGAGATGGCGGCGGAACTGGAGCCCTGCCGCGCCCTGGTCTGGTACGCCGCCCACGCCTGGGACGCCGTGCCGGACGAGGCCTCGCTCACCGCCGCCCACGCCAAGGCCCACCTGTCGGAGGTCGGCCGCTTCGTCGCCCGCACGGCCACGGAGGTGCACGGCGGCATCGGCATCACCGACCTCTTGGGCCTTCACTACTGGTTCAAGCGCATCGGCCTTGACCGCCAGCTGCTGGGCGGACCCGAGCGTGTGCGCCACCTCGCTGCCGTGCTTCAGGGACTTGTTGCGGCTTAAGCCCGCGGGAACGAAGTTCCGCCCAAAAAGAGACGGACCACTAAGCCGGATCACCATCGGCGGCCACATTCGGGAAGGAAACCCATGCCTCTGGATTTCACCACCAACCTGGATGAGGCCATCGCGGCCGCCCATCTTCCCGCCCTGATGGTCGCCCTGGTCCACCTGACCGGCAACACCCACCATCTCAAACCCGAGTGGCGCCCCTCCTACCTGCCCATGGACCGCAACGATATCGGCGTTCCGGACGAGGAACAGGCGATCATGCGCGCCTTCGCCAAGGGGGTGATCACCGACTATCTCGAGGGCCGCCGCGAGCCTATCGGCGACCTGGCCATCGAGGCCCTGCGTCCGATGATGGACTTCGTCACCGGCGTCGACATTCCCTCCGACTACCTCGACTACCTGGAAGACGAGCTGGCCATCACAGGCGAGAACTCCAAGTCGCCCAAATGGGACCAGCCCAAGCTCAAGGCCGCCGCCGCGAAGATGAAGGTGCTGGTGATCGGGGCCGGCATGTCGGGCCTGCTGGCCGGCATCCGTCTGGGCCAGGCCGGCATCGGCTACACCATCGTCGAGAAAAACGCCGACGTCGGCGGCACCTGGCTGGAGAACACCTACCCCGGCTGCCGGGTGGACAGCTCCAACCACCTGTATTCCTACTCCTTCGAGCCCAACCACCTGTGGCCGCAGCATTTCTCCACCCAGCCGGTGCTGCTGGACTATTTCCAGGGCGTGGCCGACCGCTATGCGCTCAAGGACCACATCCGCTTCGAGACCGAGGTGCTGTCGCTGGACTTCGACGAGGGCCGCGGCCTCTGGCGCGCTCGCCTGAAGACCGCCAAGGGCGAGGAGACCATCGAGGCCGACGCGGTGATCACCGCCGTGGGCCAGCTCAACCGCCCCCGCCTGCCCGATATCGGGGGCCGGGACAGCTTCAAGGGGCCGGCGTTCCACTCCGCCCGCTGGGACCACGGCGTGGACCTCTCGGGCAAGCGCGTGGCCGTGATCGGAACCGGCGCCAGCGCCTTCCAGTTCGTGCCGGAGATCGTCGGCAAGGTCGCCCACCTGGAGGTCTTCCAGCGCACCCCACCCTGGTGCTTCCCCACCCCGCACTATCATGAGGACGTGCTGGAGGGGAAAAAGTGGGTGCTGGAGACCATTCCCTACTACGACCGCTGGTACCGGTTCTGGCTGCTGTGGATGGCCACCGACGGCCTGCTGCCCGCCGTGCGCACCGACCCCGACTGGACCGGTCCCGACACTGCCGTCAGCGAAGCCAACCTGGCCTTCCGCGATATGATCACCGCCATCCTGAAGGGTCAGGTCGAAGGCCGCGACGACCTGGCCGAAAAGGTCATTCCCCAGTACCCCCTGGGCGGCAAGCGCGCCCTGCTGGACAACGGCGTCTGGCTGGGGGCCCTGCAGCAGCCGAACGTCGACCTGGTCACCACCGCGATCAGCAAGATCACCCCGGACGGGATCGTCACCGGTGACGGCGCCCTGCACAAGGCCGACGTGATCATCTACGGCACCGGTTTCACGGCCAGCAAGTTCCTGTCGCCGATCAAGATCACCGGCAAGGGCGGCGCCGACCTGCACCAGCAGTGGGACGGCGACGCGCGGGCGTACCTGGGCATGACCGCACCCAATTTCCCCAACCTTTTCATGATCTACGGGCCCAATACCAACATCGTCGTCAACGGCTCGATCATCTTCTTCTCGGAGTGCTCGGTCCGCTACATCCTGGGCTGCCTGGAGCTACTCGCCGAAACCGGCGCCAAGACCCTGGAGGTCAAGCCGGACGTCCACGACGCCTTCAACCAACGCATCGACGCCGGCAACAAGCTGATGGCCTGGGGCGCCCCCAACGTCACCAGCTGGTACAAGAACGAAAAAGGCCGCGTCACCCAGAACTGGCCCTTCGCCCTGGTGGACTACTGGCGCGCGACGCTGAAGCCGGACCCGGCGGATTATGTGCTCAAGGAGATGGCGGGGGCTTAGCGGCGACGGCCGCTCGGTTTCATTTCACCCCCACCCACCGTCACCCTCGGGCGTCAGTCCCGAGGGCCCATGATCGCGTGGCATCGAGCGGCTCTAGCCGAAGGGCGAGCTGAGCACTGACGTTGGCCAATGGCCTACGCCGCTTCGCTGCCGCTACGCGACGGTTGGGAAGAGTGCGTATGGATCCTCGGGACTGACGCCCGAGGATGACGGGCTAGAGGGAAGGGTGAGTGTCGATGCGACTTGACGATTCGCCGTCTTCCGGCTGGAGCACCGTAAATCACCGTATTTAACGGTCACGCCCCTGGCTTGGAGGCGGCGTGGACGGGGTGCGCGATGAGGCGGGGATCATACAGTAAGGGTCCTGGCTGTTGGCGGAAGATTCGGAACAAATACGGAACATTTGCGTCTGCGTCAAGTCGGCTGAGCAACCGGCGGTCTGGCAATTTGAACTTAGCTAGGCAAGATGCAGAAGACTACGCCAAGCCCGGAACAGACGAGTACGACAGCGAGAGCACCCCATGACGCTTGAATAAGCCAGAATCCCGCAGGATTCTTTTCTCGTGTCGCCTCTATACCCACGCGCAATGTCGCGTCCCCCGTCACCATGCCCCACCAGAAGATCAGCACAAAAAAAAGGCCGCCCCCAAGCAAGCCCAGGCCATCCTTCACACGATCCATCTAGGCTACCCGCTTCTTGTAGGGACCGCGCTTAGCTCGGCGTGGGCCTCTAGGCATTGGGCTTGCGACTCCACTGGATCGACGTGACGGCCTCAGCAAGGAGCAGAAAGCCAAGCGCCAAGTTGATGGCCCCCAGCCACCAGATGCCTTGTATCGTTAGTATGTAGCCGCCGCTGGCCAAGCCGGCGACGCCGGGCGCCCATCGCATGAGGATTGTCGTCATATCTATGCCTATGGCTTGCTCGGCAGACCCAGTCGTTCGGCAGCGTATAGTACGCGTTTGTCGCGCGTCCACAGGGACGCCCCCGCTGTCAACAACGTGGAGGCCAGAAGGTGGGCGTCGACGTAGCCAATCCCCAATCCTGCCAGGGCGTGCCGGTCGATGAAGTGCAGCACTTCCTGATCCGTGGCGATGTTCGCCTGGGGCAAGTCTTGCAGAGAAGCCAGGATTATCTGGCGTTGCCGCAGATTTCCGAGCGCCAGTTCGCCGACAACAAAGGGGTGCGCCAGCACTCGACCGGCATCGAGCAGGGCGGCGACGGCTTTGTCGCCAACCCGCAGGTGATCGACCCAAACAGAGGTGTCGATGATGATCACGCAGGCTCCGACCGGCGACGCGGCGCCGCCGTGAGCTCTGGCTCGCTACCGCCCAGACGCGCCAGCCGCCGTGCGCTCTCCCGCTCGATCAGAGCCGTGAGCGCCTCGCGGATGAGGGCGGACTTCTCCTTGAGACCGGTGAAAGCCTGCGCCTTGGCCATAAGGGCGTCGTCGAGGGCAACGGTCGTCCGCATCTCACGATCCTTCGCAGGGAAGGCACGATAATAGCATCATTTGATGCGCGAAACTAGTGCAGCCACATTCCACCGGCCCTGGTGCGAACGAGGTCCAGTCGGTGGGTAGCGGGGCAAGCGGCTACGGCTCAACGCCCTAGTCGATCACGTCCGGTTTCCGCCAGCCACGGCCGAGCAGCCCTGGCATCCTTGCCTCCTCATCACATCAGGAGACGCCGCCATGACCTCGATCCATAAGGAAGTTTCCCTCAACGCCTCCCCCGCAGCGGTCTGGGACGTGGTGCGGGACGTCGGCGCGGTCCACACCCGCTTCGCCCCCGGCTTCGTCACCGACGTGGTCATGGAGGATGGGGCGCGGATCGTCACCTTCGCCAACGGCTTCGTCGCTCGCGAGGTGATCGTGGACCTCGACGAGGCCGCCCGGCGGCTGGCCTATTCGGTGCGCAGCGAGCGGCTGTCGCACCACAACGCCTCGTTCCAGGTCATCCCCGAGGGCGAAGGCAGCCGCCTGGTTTGGATCGCCGACGTCCTGCCCCACGAAGCCGCCGTCAACATCGGCGCGATGATGGCGGATGGTCTGGTCGCGGCGAAGAAGGCGATGGACGACCTCCCTGCCCTCTAGGTCTGTCGCGATATTCGACAGGTCGCCCTGAAAGCTCCCTTCCCCCCTGCGGGGAAGGGTTGGGGATGGGGGTGTCAGCTCGATCGTTTTTGACTTCGCTGAATAGATTCTAGGATAAATCGGCTCCGGTGGTGCTTGCACCCCCACCCCCGGCCCCTCCCCGCAAGGGGGAGGGGAGTTCCGCTAGGCCAAAACCCGCCCGTACTGCCGCTCCAGCCCGGCCAGAGTCGCCTCGAACTCGGCTACGGTCTCGGCGATGATCTGGGCCACCGGCTTGATCTCGTCGATGCGGCCGGCGACCTGGCCGGAGAGCGCGATGGACGCCTCCATGTCGCCGCCGAAGTAGAGGTCGAGCGCGTTGCCGAACTCGCCCATGATGTTGGCGGGCGGCTCCTTCTCGTAGACCGTGGTCTTTTCCGTCCGTAGCGCCCGCAGCGCCGGGCCGGGGCCGAAGCGGTTGAGGAACACCGTGTCGGTCTCCTTGGCCTCCAGAATCGCCGTCTTCCAGTTCATATGCACCGGGCTCTCGGCGGCCGAGACCATCCGCGTGCCCATCTGCACCCCTTCCGCGCCCAGGGCGAAGGCGGCGACCATGGTGCGGCCGTCGACGATGCCGCCGGCTGCGATCACCGGCAGGTCGGTCCTGGAGCAGACCAGGGGCAGCAGCACCATGCTGGCCACGTCGCGGCCGTTCTTGAAGCCTCCGCCCTCGCCGCCTTCCACCACTAGGCCGTCGACCCCGGCCTCGATGGCCTTCAGCGCCGCGGTCAGGGACGGCACCACGTGGAACACCGTCAGCCCCGCCGCCTTCAGGGCGCCGCAGTATCTATTGGGATCGCCGGCCGAGGTGGTGACGAACTTGACCCCCTGGTCGACCACGAACTGGACGATGTCGGGGTCGCGCACGAAGGCCTGGGCAATGTTCACCCCGAACGGCTTGGAGGTCAGGGTGCGCATCTTCCTGACCTCCTCGCGCACCTCGTCGAGGCGGCCGGAGGAGGTTTCGATGATCCCCAGCCCGCCGGCGTTGGACACCGCCGAGGCCAGTTGCGCCCGGGCGATCCAGCCCATGGGCGCCTGGACGATCGGGTACTCGACCCCCAGCATTTCGGTGAGGCGGTTACGGATGGCCATGGCGTTCCCTACAGTTGTTTGAAACGAACAGAGCCCAATGCCGCGGCGAGAAGCAAGGGGCGCCTCATTGCCTTGCCCTCGCGACAACCTTGCCACCGCCGGCCGTCCGCCGAACAATGCCGCCCGGGAAACACTGGATCGGAGCGCGTCATGGCCAGGGCGAAGTCGAACGGCGTTGAACTGGAATTCGAGACCTTCGGCGATCCGGCCAGGGAAACGGTACTGCTGATCAACGGCCTGGGCTCCCAGATGACCCGCTGGCCGGAGGCGTTCTGCGCCCTGCTGGCAGCCCGCGGCTTCCACGCCATCCGCTTCGACAACCGCGACATCGGCCTTTCCACCTGGTTGTCGCCGGACGCCGCCTACCGGGTGGAAGACATGGCCGCCGACGCCGTGGCGGTGCTGGACGCGGCCGGGGTCGCCAGGGCGCACATTGTCGGCATGTCCATGGGCGGCATGATCGCCCAGACCGTGGCGTCGGACTATCCGGGCCGCACCCTGTCGCTGACCAGCATCATGTCCGCCACCGGCAACCCGGACCTGCCGCCCTCGACCCCCGCGGCCTGGGCGGTGATCAGCCAGCCGGCGCCCGACCCCGCCGACCGCGAGGTTTTCCTGGCCCATGCGGTGAAGAACGCGCAGGTGATCGGCAGCCCCGCCTATCCGTGGCCGCCAGGGGCCTTGCGCGAGCGCGCCGAGGCGGAGCTGGCCCGCGCCTTCAATCCCGCCGGGGTCGGCCGCCAGATGGCCGCCATCCGCGCTTCGGGCGACCGCCGCGCCAAGGTGGCGAGCATCACCGCCCCCACTGTGGTCCTGCACGGCGAGGTCGATCCCCTGGTCCCCGTGGAGGGCGGCCGCGACACCGCCGCCCTGATCGCCGGCGCCGAGCTGCGCGTCATCCCCGGCATGGGCCACGACATGCCCCCGGCCCTCTATCCCACCTTCATCGACGCGATCCTGCGCGCGGTCGAACGCGCTCATGCCCTCGCACACTGACCGGGAGCCGTGGGTGGACGAGCCGTTCAAGACCTACCAGTGCGGCACCTGCGGCTTCCTCTACGACGAGGCCGAGGGCCTGCCTTCCGAAGGCTTTCCCCCAGGCACGCGCTGGGCCGACATCCCCGATGGCTGGAGCTGCCCTGACTGCGGCATGTCCAAGAGCCAGTTCGAGATGGTGGAGATCTGACCCTCCGTCGCCGGTGCAGAACCCTTCCACCGTCGCGTATGGACAGGCTTGAGTCTTGAGTTTGCGGGCACGATGACTTCTGTCGGTTCCGACAAAAGTCAACCAGCTCTAAGCGTTGAACCGGTATCCCACCCCCGGCTCCGTCGCGATCAGCTTCGGGGCGGCGGGGTCTTCTTCGATCTTGGCGCGGAGCTGGCCGACGAAGACGCGCAGGTACTGGACGTCCTCGGCGTGGGCGGGGCCCCAGACGGCGGTGAGGAGCTGGCGGTGGGTGATCACCTTGCCGCCGCCTTCCACCAAGCGGGCCAGCAGATCGTATTCCTTGGGCGACAGGCGGACGGCCTCCTCGCCGCGGGTAATGCGACGACGCTCCAGGTCGATGGTCAGGTCACCGACGGTGACCACCGGCTCGGCCCCCTCCTTGAGCAGGCGGTGACGCAAGGCGACGCGCAGGCGGGCCAGGAATTCGCCGATACCGAAGGGCTTTTCCACATAGTCGTCGGCGCCCAGGTCCAGGGCGTCGATCTTTTCGGTCTCGCGGTCGCGGGCCGACAGGATCAGGATCGGTCCGGCGTAGAACGCCCGCGCCTTCACCAGCGCCTCCTTGCCGTCCATGTCGGGCAGGCCCAGGTCCAAGACCACGGCGTCCGGGGGCTTGCGGGCGATCTCGCGCAGGCCGGACGCGCCGTCGTCGGCGCGGACGAACTCATAGCCGGCGGCGTCCAGGGCCGGCCCCAGGAACCGGTGGATCTGCGGCTCGTCGTCGATGACGAGGATGCGCGGGCGCGAAGCGGTCATGGGTGAATCGGCCTTCGCCTCCTGTTGGACCCCACCATAGCCGCGCTCATAGCAGAATGGCCGGGGTGGGGATGTCCTTGGGCAGGCTGATCAGGATGCGGGTGCCGCGGCCTTCGTGGATCGGGCTGGCGGCGGCGATGCGCCCGCCCATGGCCTCGACGAAGCCCTTGGCGATGGCCAGGCCCAGGCCCGCGCCCTTGCCCCGGTCGGTGGCCTCCTCCATGCGGCGGAACTTCTCGAACACGTTGACCAACTCGGAGGTAGGGATGCCCTTGCCCTCGTCCTCGATGCTGATGACCACATTGCCGCGATCCTCATAGGCCGCCGCCTCGATGGTCGAACCGTCGGGACTGTAGGCGATGGCGTTCTCCAGGATGTTGACCAGGACCTGTTCCAAGAGGCCCGGATCAGCCTTCACCAGGGTCAGCTCGCGGGGGAAATCGGTGGCCAGGCGCCGTTGGCCGCGGCGGCGCTCCACCCGCTCGATGGCGGCGCGCAGCACGTCGCGGGTGTCGATCCAGTCGCGGCGGGTGACCAGGGCGCCGCCTTCCAGCCGGGTCATGTCCAGCAGGTCGCCGACATAACGGTTCAGCCGCTCGGCCTCCTCCTTGATGGCGCCCAGAAGGTCGCGCTGGACTTTGCGGTCGAGGGATTTGCCGTAGTCGATCAGGGTGGTGGCCGAGCCCAGGACGGTGGCCAGGGGCGTGCGCAGGTCGTGGCTGATGGAGTTCAGCAGGGCCGAACGCAAGCGGTCGGTGCGGCGCAGGGCCTCAGCGTCGGCCGCCTCCGCCGCCAGCTCCGCCCGGTCGAGCGCCACCGCCCCCTGGTCGATCAGGGCCAGGACGAACCGGGTCTCGTCGCCACCCCGGCTGCTGGGCTCGATGGCCACCACGCCGGAACGGGCCTTGAGGCTCTGGATCGGGTGGAAGGTCCAGTCGAGGTTCGGCAAGGTGCCGGTCCCCGCCCCTGCCGCCTCGCCATGCTCCCAGGCCCAGCGGGCGGCGGCCATGTCCTGGGTGGCGAAAGTTGGCATGTCGGGCGAGGCCACCGCCGGCAGGATGTCGCCATTTTGCGGCAGGAACACCGCCACGCCGCCGCCGGTGGCCGCCGAGAGCTGTTCGGCCAAGGCCTTGGCCGCCTCGTCCTTCTTGGCCGCGCCGGACATGCGCCGGCTGGCCGCCAGCAGGGCCCCGACCGCCGCGGCTCTCTGCGTGG
>DASVMY010000365.1:0-15727 GCA_036384135.1 Caulobacteraceae bacterium
CGCGCCGGCCCCGTCGCCGATCTCCATGTCCAGCGAAGCCAGCTTCAGCAGCGGTTCGGGATCGGTGGGCCGCCGCCGCGCCAACTCTTCCAAGAGGACGCCAAGGGCTTCCGGAGAGGCCTGTTCGGGATGCGCCTGCCAGTGCGCCAGCCGGGCCTTGAACGGCAGGTCGGGCAGGGCGGGGCTGCCCACGACCGCATAGATCAGCACCGCAAGCACGGCCGGCGCCCCGGCCATCGCCATTACCGTCCCGGGCTTCAGGCGGCTGGAGACCGGCGCCGCCCCAGCGTCGGCCTGGGCCAGCAGCCGCCGACCGGTCTCGGCCCGCGCCGCGCGCCGTTCCTCATCGCCCATCAGGCCGCGGTCGGCCAGGTCGTCGATCTCGGAAAGCTGGCGCCGATACACCGCCACCGCGGGATCGGGCCCGCCGACAGCGCGCGCCGCCTGGGCCGCGCGCTGCATCACCAGGGCGGCGGATCCGGCCGCCAAAAGCGCCGCGGCGATCCAGAGCATGATCATGCCGCGCTGTTAGCCCAATCCCCCGCCCGATGCGAGGGCCGCGGCGCCGCAGCCGTCCCCCAGCGCCGAGCTAGAGCGAAGTCAAATCTGATTGAATCGGCCGTGCGCCGGCCTTGCTCCCCCTCCATCACTCAGCGCTGCGCGCTGAGCGCCCTCGGCGGCTCCGTCGTCTCTACCCCCGCTTCGCCTTCGGCTCGCATGGGAGGAGGAAGGTCAGCGCGGTCTTCTCTTCCCACGCCCAACGAGGCGGGGGAGGGGGGGACGAGCGGCCGCTGCCTCTCGGCAGCGGCATGAGATCGCCAAATGCTTGGCGATCTCCGCGAGGAACGCCCGCGCGGAAGCGCGGGCTGGGCGCGCTATCAGCGCGATGGTAGAGGGGGCGCAAGGCCGCCGCATCGTTGTCCGCCACAAACGCGGTCAACGTCTCGCTCCCTCGCGATGGCCGGGCTAGAGAGGGGTCATGATCCAGACCCTCGTCGTGCTGCTGACCGCCTCGGTGCTGTTCGTGCCGATCAGCCGCCGGTTCGGCCTGGGCAGCGTCCTGGGCTATCTGGTGGCGGGGGTGGTGATCGGTCCCTCTGTCCTGCGCCTGGTCACCGACATCAAGCAGATCACCGAGGTCTCCGAGCTCGGGGTCCTGATGCTGCTGTTCCTGATCGGACTGGAGCTGAGGCCCCGGCGCATCTGGCTGATGCGTAAGCCGGTGCTGGGTCTGGGCTCGGCCCAGGTGATCCTCACC
The DNA here is from genome assembly GCA_036384135.1 of Caulobacteraceae bacterium. GTDB lineage: Bacteria > Pseudomonadota > Alphaproteobacteria > Caulobacterales > Caulobacteraceae > Acaudatibacter. The sequence goes on from DASVMY010000365.1 coordinate 1,259, forward strand.
GGCGCGGTGCTGGCGGTATTGGCGCATGCGGTCGGGGCGCCCTGGCCGGCGGCGGCGGTGTTGGGCGCGGGCCTGGCCCTGTCCTCCACGGCCATCGTCCTGCCGATGCTGGCCGAGCGCGACATCCTGGGCGCCGCATCGGGCCGCGACAGCTTCGCGGTGCTGCTGTTCCAGGACCTGGCCTCGGTGCCCCTGGTGGCCCTGGTGCCGTTCTTGGCCGACAACCACGTCGCCTCGGCCACGCCTTGGCTCTCCATCGCCAAGGCGGCCGGCGGCGCCATTGTCATCCTGATCGGCGGGCGCCTTTTGATGCGGCCCCTGTTCCGCCTGATGGCCAAGGCCAACACCCGCGAGGTGTTCACCGCCACGGCGCTGCTGCTGGTGGCCGGCGCCGCGGGGATCTCCGACGCGGTCGGCCTGCCCGCATCCCTGGGGGCCTTCGCGGCAGGCGTGCTGCTGTCGGAGTCGGAATATCGGCACGAGCTGCAGGCAGACGTGGAGCCCTTCGAGGGCCTGCTGCTGGGCTTCTTCTTCATCTCGGTTGGCATGTCGGCGGACGTGCGCCTGGTGCTCAGCGACCCGGTCCTGATCCTGGCCGGGACGGCGGCGATGATGGCGGTCAAGGTCGCCGTACTTTACGGCCTTGAACGGTACCGGGGGCAGCCGCGCGCCTCGGCGGCCCGCACGGCCCTGGCCCTGCCCCAGGGCAGCGAGTTCGCCTTTGTGCTGTTCCCCGCGGCGGTGGTGGCCGGCGTCCTGCCCCCCGCCTTCGCCGCCCGCGCGACCCTGATCATCGCCCTTTCGATGCTGGCCAGCCCACTGATCTTCGCCCTGTCCGAGCGGGTGCTGATCCCGCGGCTGAAACCGAAGGCCGCGCCGCCGCCGCCCTATGACGCCTTCAGCACCCAGGATGCGCCCGTGATCATCGCCGGGCTGGGACGGGTGGGGCAGATCGTGGCTCGGGTGCTGCGCATGCAGGGCATCGCTTTCACCGCCCTGGAGAAGGATTCCGAACAGGTCGAACAGGTTCGACGTTTCGGCAACAAGGTGTTCTTCGGCGATCCGTCCCGCACAGAGGTGCTGCGGGCGGCGGGCGCGGACAAGGCGCGCCTGCTGATCCTGGCCACCTCTGACGTCAAGGAGAGCGTCGAGATTATCGGGACCGCGCAACGCCACTTCCCGAACCTGAAGATCGTGGCCCGCGCCCGCGACCGCTATCACGCCCACCAGCTGATGGACCTGGGCGTCATCAACATCACCCGCGAGACCTATCACTCCAGCCTGCGCATGGCCGAGGAGGCGCTGAAAGCCATGGGCCACCCGCCGGATCGCGCCAAGCGCGAGGTGGGCCTGTTCCGCGACTACGACGAACGGCTGCTGCGCGAGCAGCGGGCCATCCGCGACGACGAAAAGGCCATGATCCAGAGCACCCGCAACGCCGCCGACGAACTGGCCAGCCTGCTGGAAGCCGACCGCCAGATGGCCAAGCTGCCGATGCCGCAGCCGGTGGTGGATGAAACCACAGTGCCCTTGGCGCCGTTGCTGGAGGTCCGCCCCGCTCGGAAGGGCGAGGGGACGCCGCCCTAAGCGCAAAGCCCCTCCCCGCAAGGGGGAGGGGAGCAGTTTTCCAACCCCTAAGCGTTGAAGTTCAGCTTCAGCCCCGGCCTTGGCCAGCGGCACTTGAAGAGCTTGCCGGTGGACGAGCAGGTGATCCAGGCGTCGCGCATGTCCGGGCCGCCGAAGCAGATGTTGGTGGTGATCAGGTCCGGGAACGGGAAGTGCTCGGTGGTCCCGCTGGGGTCGAAGGCGGTGATGCCGCCGTTGATGATGGTGGCCACACAGACCTTGCCTGAGGCTTCCACCGCCAGGCTGTCCAGCAGCTGGTAGCCCGGCAAGTTGCAGATCACCCGGCCGGGACCGAAACCCTCCTGCGCCGTCAGTTCGCCGGGGGAGGCGACGTCGAAGGCCCACAGCCGGCCAAGCTGGGTGTCGGCCATGTAGACCACGCTCTCGTCCGGCGAGAGGCCCACGCCATTGGGTGAGATCAGGTGGTCGCGCGGCCGCACGATGTGGGAGCCGTCCGCCTTGGCGTAGAGCAGGGCGCCGTGCTTGCGCCCGTCCGGCGTGCCGCAGCCGTGGTCGGTGAACCAGAAGCCGCCCTGCTTGTCGAAGACCAGGTCGTTGGGGCCGTTGAGCGGCTTGCCGTCGCAGCCGTCATAGACGGTCTCGACCTTGCCGCTGGCGATGTCGACGCGCTGGATCGACCCGCCCCTGTGCTCGGGCGGGGTGGGGCCGGGGATGTTCAGGCCGTTCTGCTTGATCCACTGGAACGAGCCGCCGTTGTTGGCGACGTAGATCTTGCCATCAGGGCCGATGGCGGCGCCGTTGGGGCCGCCGCCCGTTTCCGCCACCGTCGTCTTTTTACCGTCGGGGGTGACACGGGTCAGCACCTGGCCCTCGATCTCCACCAGGATGATCGAGCCGTCCGCCATGGCGATCGGCCCCTCGGGAAAGCGCAGCCCGTCGGTGACGAGGTGAATGTCCATGTGTTCGGTTCCTGGCGTTCTTCGTGGTTGCGGCGAACCATGCCGCCACGACCCGGGAGCGTCCAGATGGACGTGACGTCAGGCCCGTTCCAGCACCCGGAACACGAAGGCATGGTCGTCGCCGTCGCCGGCGGGATAGGCCTCGCGGCGCACCTCGCGCCAGCCCGCCTCATCGATGGGCGGCAGGAAGACGTCGCCCTCGGGGGCCGCATCCACCTCGGTCAGATAGATCCGCCGCACGCGCGGCAAGGCCAGGGCGAACAGCGCCGCGCCGCCGATGATGCAGACCTCTTCGACCCCGTCCTCCTCGGCCTGTTCGCGGCCCATCTGCGCCGCCTCGGCGAAGTCCTCGCAGACCACCGCGCCCTTGGGCTCGAACGAGCCGTCGCGGGACAGCACGATGTTGGTGCGGCCGGGCAGGGGGCGGCGGGGCAGGCTGTCCCAGGTCTTGCGGCCCATGATCACCGGCTTGCCCAGGGTCAGGGTCCTGAACAACGCCAGGTCGGACTTCAGGCGCCAGGGCAGGGCGCCGGCGGCTCCGATAACGCCGTTCCGCCCGCGCGCGACTGGGCCTAGGGTAAGGATCGGCAAGGTTGCGCTCCAGATTTTGACGGCAAGCGGGGATTCCATGTCCAAGTATATACGGCCCATCGTGATCGGGACGGTGCTGGCCTTCGTGATCGCGTTCGGCCTGGCGTTCACCTTCAGCCGCCTGGGCGCGCCGAACACCAGCATATCGATCTACTGCGGTCTCTTTGTCGGCATCTTCACCGCCTACATCCTCGCCAACCTGGCCGGGAATCGGAAGGTCGCCACCGCCGATACAGGCCAGCTTTCCCGGGCGCTGGCCATGGCCGCACCGGCGGACGCGGCTCTGGTTTATGTCTACCGCCAGGGCTTCGTGGGCAAGGCCGCGGGCATGAATGTGATCATCGACGGCAAGACCGTGGCTCAGCTCACCAGCCCGCGCTTCACGGTCGTCAAAGCCGCGCCGGGCCAGCACGATATCTTCGCGGCCTTCGGCGGCCTGGCCGGCCCTCAGAACAAGGCGGCGGCCACGGCATTCACCGCCGAGCCGGGCGCCGTGCTCGTGTTCCGCCTCAACCTCTCCATGGGCATGGTGCAAAACACCATCAACGTGACTCCGGTACCGGACTTGGCCGAGGTGAAGCGGGCGCTCTCCACAATGAAGATGACCGTGGCGGAGTTGGCGGAGGTCTAAACCGCGATCGGCGCCTTGATGACGCCGTGGGATTTGTAGCCCTCCAGCACGAAGTCCTTGAGCTCGAAGTCCAGCAGGTCAGTCTTGGCCGCCAGACGCATGGTCGGCAAGGGGTAGGGGTCGCGCGTCAGCTGCCGCGTCGCCTGGTCCATGTGGTTCAGATAGAGGTGCGCATCACCCAGGGTATGGACGAATTCGCCCGGTTTCAGCCCCGTCACCTGCGCCATCATCAGGGTCAGCAGGGCATAGCTGGCAATGTTGAACGGCACGCCCAGGAACACGTCCGCCGAGCGCTGGTAGAGCTGGCAGGACAGCTTGCCCTCGGCGACGTAGAACTGGAACAGGCAGTGGCAGGGCGGCAGCGCCATGTCGTCCACGTCGGCCGGGTTCCAGGCCGAGACGATATGGCGGCGGCTCTCGGGGTTGTCGCGCAGGGATCGCACCACCGCGGCGATCTGGTCGATCACCCGCCCGTCCGGCGCCGCCCAGGAGCGCCACTGACGACCATAGACCGGCCCAAGCTCACCGGTCTCGTCCGCCCACTCGTCCCAGATGGTGCAGCCGCGATCCTGCAGCCAGCGCACATTGGTCTCGCCGCGCAGGAACCACAGCAGCTCCAGGATGATCGATTTCAGGTGCACCCGCTTGGTGGTCAGCAACGGGAAGCCCGTGGCCAGGTCAAAGCGCATCTGCCGGCCAAAGACGCTGCGCGTGCCGGTGCCGGTGCGGTCGTCCCGCTGGACGCCCGTGGTCATGATGTCCGCCAGCAGGCCGAGGTACTGCCGTTCCGGGTGATCCGGGGTCCCAGCGCGCTCCGGCTGGGTGGGAATCGGCGACAAGGCGTTCACGAGCGAATCACTCCGAGGCTCGCAAGAGTGTGCACCGCCAAATCTTGTGGGGACCAGTAAACTAACCGCTAGGGGTTGGGGACGGATCGACAAAGATGTGGACGAAACCGGTTCACCCCGCGAATCCGCCCTCGTCCAGGAACACCTGCTCCTCCGGCATGGTTTCGCGGCCCAGGCAGGCGTTGCGGTGCGGGAAGCGACCGAAGCGGACGATGATCTCCCGGTGCAGGCGCGCCCACTTCAGCGTGTCGGCGTCGCCCGTATCGGCCTCCAGCCGTTCGCAGAGCATCACCGAACGGTCTTGGTCGGCCAGGGTCTCCGAATGCTCGAAGGGCAGGTAGAAGAACGGCCGCAGGATCGGTTCGATCTCGCGGTCATGGCCGAGGGCGATGGCTTTGCCGGCAAAGTGTCGGGCCAGGGGATCGGTGGCGAAGGCGTGGGCCGAGCCGCGCCAGAGGTTACGAGGGAACTGGTCGAGCAGGATGATCAGGGCCATCGAGCCCTCCGCGCTGGTCGTCCAGCCGTCATACTTGCCTCGGGAGGCGGCCAGATGCACCGGCTCGAACTTCAGCCGGATAGCGTCGTCGAAGGCGGCGTTCTTGGCGAACCACTGCCTTGGTCCGGCGTTGCGCCAAAAGCCGACAACGTCGGCAGGATGAGAGGGCATTTGAGTCTCGCGCCGCCAAATTCCAAGATGAACCGCATGAAGCCGCTCCGTTCAAGCACGGTTCATGCGCCAAGGCGCATTGACGACCCTGACGAACACAGCGGCGGCTACGAGAACCGCCCCAGGAGCTAGACCATGAAACGCACCCTGACCGCGGCCCTCGCCCTGGCCTTCATGGCCGGCGCCGCGACGGCGCAACCGGACTTCAACGATCACCGCGACCGCGGCGCCGGCCACGAAGGCCAGGGAGCGGGCGATCAAGGCCAACATCACCACGACGACAATGGCGGACGTCCCGCCGGCCAGACAGGGGGCCAACGCGGCGGCGCGCCGGTGGGCGGCGCGGGTCCAGCCCCGCAAGGGGTCCAGACGCACGCCATTCAACCCCAAGGTCAGCCGGACACCGGCGGCCGTCACAACTGGCAAGGCCAGGTCTGGCAAGGCCGGGGGGAGGGCGGCTATCAAGGTCCGCGCGGCGGCAACGGCGCGACCACCCAGCCGTGGCATGGCGGCGGCGGCCCGGTGAATGGCCGGGGCGGCGCGCAGAACAACAATGGCGGCCAGAACTACACGGGCGGCCGGAACTACAATGGCGGCCAGAATTACACCGGCGGCCAGGGTGGGCGCGATTGGCATGGCGACCAACGCGGCCAGGATCAGCGGGGCTGGCGTGGAGGCGGCGGGAACTATAGCGGCCAGGGTTGGCGCGGCGATAACCGTCACGACCGCTGGGGTTTCGACGCCCATCCGCAACGGGACCGCGACCGCGGCCGCACGTGGTTCCAGCAGGGCCTGTTCCCCGAGACCTTCCAGGCCCGGCATCGCTACCGCGCGCCCTTCTATCGTCCGGGCGGTTGGTACTATCAGCGCTGGTCCTACGGCGAGTACCTGCCTTTCGGCTGGTTCGCTCCGGCCTTCTATCTGTATTGGGGCTACTATGACCTGCCCGCGCCGCCGGTGGGCTGCGAGTGGGTCCGCCAGGGCGACGACGCCTTGCTGGTGGACATTTGGACCGGTGAAATCCTGTCGGTCTACTACGACGTATTCTACTGAGAGTGGCGGCGGCGGCCTTGGTCGCCGCCCAGCTTGAGCTAATCAAAGGGGCCATCCCGGCCGAAACCGCCGGGATGGCCCGTTTGCTTGCGCTCGGACGTTGACGTGGCGCGAAAAAACCTATCAATCGCGGCCGTTGTTTGGGCCGCCTTCTTGCGCGCGCCCGACGTTTCAAGCCTGTCTGGAGACAAATCATGCGCGTCTACTACGACCGCGACGCTGACCTCGCCCGCATCCTGGATAAGAAGATCGCCATCGTCGGCTATGGCTCGCAAGGCCACGCCCATGCGCTCAATCTGCGGGACTCCGGCGTAGCGAACGTAGCGGTCGCCCTGCGCGCCGGCTCGCCGACGGCCAAGAAGGCCGAGAGCGAGGGCCTGAAGGTGATGACGGTGGCCGAGGCCGCCGCCTGGGCCGACCTGATCATGATCCTGGCCCCCGACGAGCTGCAAGGCTCCATCTATCGCGACGAGATCGCCCCGCACATCCGTGACGGCGCGGCCCTGCTGTTCGCCCACGGCCTGAACGTCCACTTCAAGCTGATCGAGCCGAAGGCCTCTATCGACGTGCTGATGGTGGCGCCCAAGGGGCCTGGCCACACCGTGCGCGGCGAATACCAGAAGGGCGGCGGCGTGCCGTGCCTGATCGCCGTGGAGCAGAACGCCACCGGCAACGCCCTGGACCTCGGCCTGGCCTATGCCTCCGCCATCGGCGGCGGTCGCTCGGGCATCATCGAGACCAACTTCCGCGAGGAGTGCGAGACCGACCTGTTCGGCGAACAGGCCGTGCTATGCGGCGGCCTGGTGGAGCTGATCCGCGCCGGCTTCGAAACCCTGGTCGAAGCCGGCTATGCGCCGGAAATGGCCTATTTCGAGTGCCTGCACGAGGTCAAGCTAATCGTGGACCTGATCTACGAGGGCGGCATCGCCAACATGGACTACTCGGTGTCCAACACCGCCGAGTACGGCCAGTACGTGTCCGGCCCCCGCGTGGTGACGGCCGAGACCAAGGCCGAGATGAAGCGCATCCTCGACGACATCCAATCGGGCCGCTTCGTGCGCGACTGGATGCTGGAATGCGCCGCCGGCCAGCCCAGCTTCAAGGCCACCCGCCGCCGCGGCGCCGAGCATCAGATCGAGGAAGTGGGCGGCCGCCTGCGCGCCATGATGCCCTGGATCACCAAGAACAAGCTGGTGGACCAGGCCAAGAACTAAGCCCGGCGGCAAGACCGGACATCAAGAACCTCAAGGGGCGCTTCGGCGCCCCTTTTTCATGTCCAGCCCTCTTCAGTCCCACCCCAACGCCGCGTCGCCCCTGAGAATCGCCTCGGTCTGCAGGGTGTGCTTGGCGCCGGCGCGGTCGTGCAGGATCAGGGGGGGCAGGATGCGCAACGGCGCCTTGCCGGTCTTCACCGCTCGCACGATCACCCGCTTGGCCGGGGCGTCGGCGAAGGGGTGGATGGGCCGCACGGCGAATGACCCCGCCTTGGGCGCCAGCTGCGCCATGATGTCGGCCAGGCGGTCGGCGCGGTGGATCAGGGTGATAACCCCCTTCTCGCGCACCGCCTTGATCAGGAAGGCGCACCAGGTCGCCAGCCCTTCGGCCGTGATCCATGCCGCGCGCTTGGCCGGGTGGGGCGCGCGCAGCTCGGCCGGATCGTCGAAGAAGGGCGGATTGGCCATGGCCGCGTCACAGGGCGTCAGGCCCAGGCGCGAAAACGGCTGACCGACATCGGCGCCCTGGACGGACACGCGGTCTTGAAGACCGTTTAACGCGATATTCTCGTGCGCCAGGACCAGGGCGTCGGCGTCGCTTTCCAGGCCCAGGAAGCGGGCGCCGGGCCGTCGGTAGGCGGCGCAGAGCAGCACCGCCCCCACCCCGCAACCGGCTTCCAGCACGCTGTCGCCCGGCGCGGCGTCGCAGGCGGCGGCCAGCAGGGCGGCGTCCACGCCCGCCCGGTAACCACGCACCGGCTGGCGCAGAATAATGCGTCCGCCCAGCAGACGATCCTCACTGACTTCCATGGGTGCGTCGCTTCAAGCCTTGTGCTTGCCTCTGGCCTGACCTATCCCGCCTTTGGATATCTTCCGCAACGCCCCCGCGGGGGCGGGCGGGCGAAAAGGAGCTAGAGGGTCTTGGACGCAGCCAAAGCCGCCGTCGCCCGGCCGTCGGGCTCCGTCGAGCGCCTGGCGAAGCTCGCCGCCGCCGATATGGCCGGCGTCGACGCGTTGATCATGGACCGTATGCAAAGCCCCGTGAGCGTGATCCCGGCCCTGGCCGATCACCTGATCGAGGCCGGCGGCAAGCGTCTGCGCCCGCTGCTCACCGTCGCCGCCTCGCGCCTGTGCGGCGGCAAGGGCGACGCCGCCTGGAAACTGGCGGCCGCGGTGGAGTTTATCCACACCGCCACCCTGCTGCACGATGACGTGGTGGACTCCTCGCAGCTTCGCCGCGGCAAGGTCGCCGCGCACCTGATCTGGGGCGCCCCGTCCAGCGTCCTGGTCGGCGATTTCCTGTTCGCCCGCGCCTTCGAACTGATGGTCGAGACCGGGGCTATGCGCTCGCTGGAGATTCTGGCCCGTGCCTCCCGCGTTATCGCCGAGGGCGAGGTGCTGCAGCTCACCCGGGCTCACGACCTGAACCTCACCCAGGCCACCTATCTGGAGATCATCTCCGCCAAGACCGCCGAACTCTTCGCCGCGGCGGCGGAGGCCGGGGCGGTGGCCACCGGCGTGGACGGCGCCCGCTCGGCGGCCCTGCGCGCCTACGGCATGAACCTGGGCCTCGCCTTCCAGCTGGCCGACGACGCCCTGGACTACGGCGGCGCCACCGAAACCCTGGGCAAGAACGCCGGCGACGACTTCCGGGAGGGCAAGGCGACCTTGCCCCTGCTCCTGGCCATCGCCCGCTCGGGCCCGCGCGAGGCCGACTTCTGGGAGCGGGCTATCAACCGCCACGACCAGACCGAGGCCGACTTCCGCCGCGCCCGCGAACTGATCATCGGCACCGGCGCCCTGGAAGCCACCCTGGATCTGGCCGCCGACTACGCCGAGGCGGCCAAGGAAGCTTTATCGGGTTTCCCGGGGAGCGACTGGCGCGAGGCGCTGGAAGCGTTGGCCGATTTCGCGGTCAGCCGGCGGGCTTAGGGTTCGTCAGAAGCCCCTGAAGAGACGGTCCAAGGCGCGTTGGATGTCGTACTCACGTTCTAGGAGATTGGTAATCTTGGCCGTCAGAGATGCCGACCGGACCGAGCCCATTTCGGTCAAGGCCATGACGAGGTGCGTGCCGCCGATATCGATACCAATTTCGATTGATGAGGCGACCTTGTCGACCACGAGTGGGGCGACAAGAACAGTGTCCAACACGACGTAGTGCGATTGGAGGACGATAAGATAGGGCGCGAAGCGGGCCGACGGACTCGCGGGATTTCGATAGACGTCGTATTGGCGCACCTACCACCGTCTCAAATCTTCACCGAAGATACCTCGTTCAGCGATGCGCTCGTTGTGGACCCGAATTGCCTCGGCGTTCTCCGCCGCCCAGGCCGCTGCTCGCCGATCCGACTCTCGGGGGTCGCGTTGGTCGCGCTCATAATCGAACAGTTGGCGCCGACCGACTTCGGTCAACCGCCAAACGCCTCTCTCGGCGCGGTCGTCCAACAACCCCTCGCGGACCATGGCCGCCCTCTCCCAGCATACAGCATTCCACCAACGAGGATCCCCGGTCGACACAAGCGCGTAGTCGGCGTCGCCCAACTGCGGCGCGACCCTTGGCTCGATGCTCTTACGAACGACCGAGACGCGCGCCGCGCCCCCAAGGTCGAGCAAGGTTCTAAGCAGCGGCATCCGGAACTCTCGCTGGGGCATCTTGCCGCCGCGCGGTCTCGACGACTTCCTGGGAGCCGGCGCCGCGAATTGCGAGCCAACCTCCTGGAGAGATGACGAACTGGCCTTCTGCGCTTCCAGCGCGTCCAACGCCAACTTCACGACGTCATCCGCCGTATCTTCAAGTGGGCGGGCGTGCACCTTGAGCCGGGTCCAAGTGGCGTCCGAGATTCTGATAACAGGCATGGCTGCGTCCGTGCTCAAAGTAGCGCATTACCTTGTAACAAGTCGAGCTTCAAGCCGAGTGGAATCGTCCCCAATCACCCCGGCGAGATCATCTTCTCCGGCCGCACATATTCGTCGAACTCCGCATCGGTGACGTAGCCCCCGCCGACCGCCTCCTGGCGCAGGGTGGTGCCGTTCTTGTGGGCGGTCTTGGCGATCTTGGCGGCGGCGTCGTAGCCGATCTTTGGGGCCAGGGCGGTGACCAGCATTAGGGAGCGGTCCAGCGCCGCCTTGATGTTGTCCTCGCGGGCCTCGATGCCGATGACGCAGTTGTCGGTGAAGCTGATCGCCGCGTCGCCCAGCAGGCGGCAGGACTGCAGGAAATTGTAGGCCATCACCGGGTTGAAGACGTTCAGCTCGAAGTGGCCCGAGGCGCCGGCGAAGCTCATGGCGGTGTTGTTGCCCATCACATGCACGCAGACCATGGTCAGGGCCTCGCACTGGGTGGGATTGACCTTGCCGGGCATGATCGAGGAGCCGGGTTCATTCTCCGGCAGGCTGAGCTCCCCCAGGCCCGAACGCGGGCCGCTGCCCAGGAAGCGGATGTCGTTGGCGATCTTGAACAGCGCCGCGGCGGCGGTGTTGATGCCGCCGTGGCTGAACACCATGGCGTCGTGCGCGGCCAGGGCCTCGAACTTGTTCGGCGCAGTGATGAAGGGCAGGCGGGTGATCGCCGCGATGCGCTCGGCCACCTTCTCGGCAAAGCCGATGGGGGCGTTCAGCCCGGTGCCCACCGCCGTGCCGCCCTGGGCCAGCTCATAGAGGCCGTACAGGGTTTCCTTGATCCGGCGCACGGCGCAGGCGACCTGGTGGGAATAGCCGCCGAACTCCTGGCCGAGCGTCAGGGGGGTGGCGTCCTGGGTGTGGGTGCGGCCGATCTTGATGATGTGGGCGAAGGCCGTGGTCTTCACCTTCAGCGCCGCATGCAGGTGCTCCAGCGCCGGCATCAGGCTGCGGGCCACCTCCTCGGCGCAGGCGATGTGCATGGCCGTGGGATAGGTGTCGTTGGACGACTGGCTCATGTTGACGTGGTCGTTGGGGTGCACCGGCGTCTTGGAGCCCATCACCCCCCCCAGCATCTCGATGGCGCGGTTGGAGATCACCTCGTTGGCGTTCATGTTGGACTGGGTGCCCGACCCGGTCTGCCAGACCGACAGGGGGAAGTGGTCGTCCAGCTTGCCGTCGATGACTTCCTGGGCCGCCGCGACGATGGCGTTGCCGATCACCGGGTCCAGCTTGCCGAGCGCCATGTTGGCTTCGGCGGCGGCGCGCTTGACCACGCCCAGGGCCTTGACGATCGGCCGCGGCTGCTTCTCCCAGCCGATCTTGAAGTTCTGTAGCGAGCGCTGGGTCTGAGCCGCCCAGTAGCGGTCGGTGGGGACCTCGATGGGGCCGAAGGTGTCGGTTTCGGTGCGCGTGGCGGTCATCGGCAAGTCCCTGAAGAGGTTATGGCGCGGGTTTAGCCCGAACAGCCGTTCTGGCAAGGCCCGTGGCCGCGATTCACGGGCTGGCTTCCGGCCGATCGGGCAGACTTTCGCCGGCGCCCTTCCAGCGCCTATAGCTCGATGATGTCTGGCGGTGACTTTGAGACGGGGTTGGGAGAGGGCTGGACAGGCCGGGGCAAGGTGCGCGCCCGCGAGGCCGGTGGTGTGCTGACGGTGATGATCGATGGCCTGACCACCCAGGCCAAGTACTACAAGCCCCTGGTCTATGAGTTCTTCCGCAAGGAATGGCGTGGATCGCGCCCGGCCTGGGGCGAGTTCGCGGTGGAGATCCAGATGGAATACACCGGCGATCCACCCTGGATGGACCTCGACAACCTGGCCAAGGCGCTGCTGGACTCCATCAAGGGTTACGCCTTTCACGATGACGCCCAGGTGCGGCGGCTGCTGGTGGAACGGCGTGCGGGCGAGCGCGAGCGGATCACCATCGAAGTGCGCAAGGAATCCTAGGCGCTCCCTAACTAGGCGCTCCAAGGCTCCAGGGCGCCCCAGAAGCCCAGTAGGACGGCGTAGCCCAGGAAGAACAGGGCCGTGGCTGTGAAGCGCGCCTTGCGCCCCACGCTCCAGCTGTCCAGGCGCCGTCCGCCGCGCCAGATGAAGGGCAGGAACGGCACGCTCGCCACCGACATCAGCGCCGCCACCAGGGCGCAGGCGGACGCCAGCCACAGGTTCCAACCCGGCCAAGTGTACATGACCTCGGCGAAATCGCGGGTGTTCATCGCCCAGCCGGCGAACAGCACCGCGGCGGCCAGCCAAAGCGCCGCCTGGCTGCTCTGCAGCAGGCTGGCCACCCGCTGGGCGGAGGTCTCCCGGCCATCGCGGCGCAGGCGCATCGCCACCCCGCCCAAGGTCGCCAGGGAGGCGGTGCCCGCCAGGACGGTCATCCAGAGCAGCGCTGCGGCCTGACCCAGGAAACCGACGCGCTCGAAGGTGAGGCCGCCCCAGGGGGCGAAGAACCGCTGGGCCCGGCCGCCGCCCATGGCGAAGGTCAGCCGCTGGGGCCCCTCGTCGCTCACGAACTGTCCCTGGCCCACCGGGCCGGCCGGCGACCAGACGCCCTGCGCCTCGGCGCCCGAGACCAGCAGCTTGCCTTGCGGCGAGACCCGCACCGTCTCGGCGCCGATCAGCCGGAATACGAAGCCCTCGATGCCGTGATAGGGCCGACGGTCGGTCAGGTAGACGCCCTCGAACGCGCCGCGGCCATCGAACAGGCCGGGCGATCCTGGCGGCGGCCCAGCTGAGGGGCCGGCATAGAAACGCCGCACGATCTGCTCGGGCAGGGTGCTGGCCAGGGCCCCGCCGGTGTCCGTGTTTGTCGAGACGAAGACGCCCAGCCCCAACTCCGGCGCGAGCACCAGATTGGAAAAGAAGGACAGGCCTCCGCCAGGGTGGCCGACCCCGGTGAAACCGCCGGACAAGGGCATCTCCAACAGGCCGTGTCGCCAGGCCGGAACCCCTGGCGCCGGGCGAGGCTGGGGCGTGGAGAGGGCCTGGGCCGTGGCCGGGCCATAGAGGCTGACCCCGTCGAGGCTGCCGTTGCCCATGAGCGCCAGCATGTAGCGGGACATGTCGGCGGCGGTGGACGATCCCGCGCCGGACGGGCCGACCTGCTCGACATATTCGAAGGGGCGGGGCTGCAGGCCGCCGCGCGTCCAATGATAGCCGGTGGAAAGGTCCTGGGCGAGGGCGCCGGCCATGGGCGCGGCCAGTCCGGCCTTGATGGGGTGCGGTTCGCGGAAGGTGGTGCGGGCAAGGCCCAGGGGGCCGGTGATGTCGGACTCCACCAGCGACTCGTATGACTTGCCCGTGACCCAGGACAGGGCGGCGCCGGCGAGGCCCGCGCCATAGTTGGAATAGCTGACCGTGACACCCGGCTCGCGCACCCGGTGCGGCCGCTCCTGGCGCAGGTAGGTCTCCAAGGGGCGCACGCGATTGAAGTCCCGTTCGAAAAGCTGGCCCAGGCTGCGGTCTTCAAAGCCCGGCGTATGGTCCATCAGGTCCTGCACCAGGATCGGACGGGTGAAGCCCTGGTCGCGGATGTGCAGGGCGTCGGGCAGGTAGAGGTTGATCGGGGCGTCCAGGCGCATGTGCCCCTGCTCGACCTGCTTGAGCAGCAGGATCCAGGTGAAGGTCTTCGAGATCGGGCCGATGCGGAACAGGGTGCGGTCGGGATCTACCGCGCGATAGGGCGCCAGGCTGGCCGCGCCGTAGCCTTTCTTGAGCGCGACCTGGCCGTTCTGGACGATGGAGACGGTGACGCCGGCGATGTGATCGCGGGCCATGGCCTCTCGAACGACGCCGTCCACGAAGGCCTCCAGCTCGGCGGGCGGCATGGCCTCGCCGGGAGCGAGCCTGGCGCCGGGACGGGCGGGGGTGGGCGGCGGGGCGGCCGGATTGGCGTGGCCGAGGGCCGGCGCTGCTCCGCTGACCGATGCATTGGTTGCTGGCCTCGGCTGGGATGTCGCCGCTGGCTTGCTCCCCACCGGCTTGCCCCCTACCGGCTTGTTTGCGGCCGGCCTGTT
>DASVMY010000366.1:0-22206 GCA_036384135.1 Caulobacteraceae bacterium
CTCAGACGTTGATCCACCACCCCGGCCCACACCATCGATCAGCCCTCCAGGCTGACGAGTGTCACCCATCTATCCGGGCTAAGGTGTCACCTCTCTATCCGGGCAGCACAGCGGGCCACCTTCTCCCGCAAGGGGAGAAGGCAGATTTTAGCCTTCACCGGCAGTGCCGAGAGAGAAGCGTGAATCCGGTAGCCACTTCGTTCTGGGGAAGAGAAAGCCAAATCGGCCCACGGGCAGCCAGCCGAGTTCGCTCCCGCTAAATCGGCGCGAAGGTGAACACTGGCGGGCCGCCCTCCGTAGGGGTCCATTTGACCTTGACGCGTTGGCCGATCGTCAGCGTCGCGGCGTCGTAGTCGATGATGTTGGTCAGCACCGCCGGGCCTTCGTCCAGGTTCACATAGGCGATGGCGTAGGGGACCGGGGTGTTCCGGTGCATGACGCTGTAGGTGTAGATCACCCCTTCGCCGGGGCTCTCTTCCCAGACCGTTTCGGATGAGAAGCAGTGGGGGCAGAGGGCGCGGGGGTACCAGTGCGCCTGGCCGCAGGGCTTGCAGCGCTTGATCAGGAACCTGCCCTGCTCGGCCGCGTCCCAGAAGGGCTTGCTCTCGACATTGACCGCCGGGGCGGGAATGCGGCGGGCGGTGGGAGCTTCGATCGTGTCGGCCATCGGTCCTACTCCCGTTCCATGATCAGGGTGGCGGCGCCGTGGCGCGTGCCCAGCGACCCGCCGGTGCCGTGGGCGATCACCAGGTCAGGATTGGGCGCCTGGACCTTGGGGTGGGCCTCGCCGCGGGCCTGGCGGACCGCCTCGATCACCTTGGTGATGCCGCCGCGGTTGGTGGGGTGGTTGTTGCACAGCCCGCCGCCGTCGGTGTTGAAGGGCAGCTTGCCGACGCCGCTGATCAGGTTGCCGTCGGCGACGAACTTGCCGCCCTCGCCCTTCTTGCAGAAACCCAGGTCCTCCAGCTGCATCAGCACGGTGATGGTGAAGCTGTCGTAGATCGAGGCGTATTTGATGTCCGCCGGGGTGACGCCGGCTTCCTCGAAGGCGATGGGGCCGGACCAGACGGCGCCGGAGTGGGTGAGGTCCAGATTCAGGCCGCCGCGCGGACCTTTGGGCGCCTCGCCGGCGCCGATGACCTTGACCAGCGGGCGCTTCAGGCTCTTGGCGATCTCCGGGGTGGTGACGATCACCGCGCCGCCGCCGTCGGTGACCACGCAACAGTCCAGGCGGTGCAGAGGATCGGCGATCATCGGGGAGGCCAACACATCCTCCACCGTGACCACGTCGCGCAGGAAGGCGTGCTCGTTCCACTGGGCGTGGTGGCTGGCGGCGACCTTGATCCAGGCCAGCTGCTCGGCGGTGGTGCCGTACTCGTACATGTGGCGCATGGCGCACATGCCGTAGGTGTTGTGGGTCGAGCCGCCCCAGATGTTCTCGAAGCCGGCTTCCGGCACATCGGAACCGCCGGGCGGGCCGCCCCGGCCCCCGCCACCGCCGCCCATCCGGGCCTGGCGCGGACGCCCGGCCAGGGTGATCAGGGCCACCTGGCACTTGCCCTGCGCGATCGCCTGGGCCGCGTGGCCGACGTGCAGGATATAGGAGGAGCCGCCGGTCTCGGTGGAGTCCATGTGGCGCAGCTTCAGCCCCATGTAGTCGGCCATGGACATGGCCCCGAAGCCCGGGGCGTCGCCGGCGCAGAAATAGCCGTCGATGTCGTCCTTGGTGAGCCCGGCGTCCTCCAGCGCGCCCTTGGCGCACTCGGCGTGGATCTGGGCGGTGGAGATGTTCGGCGCATCGCGCAGCGGGTGTTCGTACACCCCCGCGATGTAGGCCTTTCCCTTGATGCTCATGGATATCTCTTGTCTGAATTTGTGGGCGGGACGCGGAGGCGGTTCAGGCCGTCTGCGTCTCTTTCAGCCTGGCGATGCGTTCGTCGCGCAGCTGGGTGCGGCGCACCTTGCCGGCGTCGTCGCGGATGTTTTCGGTGACGAACTCGTAGGTCCGCGGCTGCTTGTAGGTCACCAGCATGCCGCGCACGTAGTCGCGCAGGGCCGCCTCGGTGAGGCCCTCGCGGGGCTGGACGATGGCGTGGATCTGGTTGCCCATCTCGTCGTCGGGCAGGCCGATGACGGCGCTGGACTGGACCAGGGGATGCTCGTCCAGGGCCGCCTCGATCTCGGCGGGATAGACGTTGGAGCCGCCCACCAGGATCATGTCGGTGCGCCGGTCGGCCAGGTACAGATAACCGTCCGCGTCGAAATAGCCGATGTCGCCCAGGCTCTCCCAGCCGCCCTCAAGCACGCGGGCGGTGGCGCCGCGGTAGTGGTAGGAGGGCGGGGCGCCGTCGGGGCGGCGCATGAACACCTCGCCGATCTCGCCGGGGGGCAGGCGGTTTCCCTCGCCGTCGAAAGCGGCCATCTCGCCCACCGCCACCTTGCCCACCGAGCCCCGATGCGCCAGCCACTCCGTGCCGGTGATGATGGTCACCGCCTGGGCCTCGGTGCCGGCGTAGAGCTCCATGATCACCTCGTCGCCCAGCCAGTTGATCCAGGCTTCCTTGAGCCAGGGCGGGCAGGGGGCGGCCAGGTGCCAGACGGTCCTGAGGGTGGAGACGTCGTACTTGGCGCGGGTCTCCTCCGGCAGTTTCCAGATCCGGCTCATCATGGTCGGCACCAGGTACATCCAGGTGCCGCCGTGGGCGTGGACGGCCTCAAGGGTCTTTTCGGCGTCGAAGCGCGGCAGGATCACCAGGTGCGCGCCCTTGAAGAGGCCGCCGAAGGCCGAGGTGAAGGGTCCGTTGTGATAGAGGGGGCCCGGCATGATCATGGTGTCGTCCGGAACGGTGCGATAGGCGCCGGCCGCGCTAGGGTCGATGACGCCGGGACCGCCCGACAGGATCAGCTTGGGCCGCCCGGTGGAGCCGCCGGAGGTCGGGGCCTTGTAATAGGGGGCGATGCGGTCTTCGTGCGGGCTGTCGTCGTCCGACAGGGCCAGCAGGGCGGCGACGTCGTAGCGGGGTTTGTTGCCCTCCACCGTCTCGGTGGCGATCAGGATCGGGGTCTCGGCCAGGTCCATCACCGCCACGGCCTCGTGGCTGGGCAGGCGGTAGGAGATCGGCTGCGGTGTGGCGCCGACCTTCCACAGGGCGAAGCAGGCCTCCACGAAGTCTGCGCTGTTGGGCAGGCCGATGGTGACCAGGTCGCCCTGCTTGACCCCAACCTTTTGCAGGCCGCGGGCGAGGCGGTTGGTGCGCAGGTCCAGCTCTTTCCAGGTGACGGTGCGGTGCTGGTCGGTGACGGCCGGGCGGTCCGGCCGCTCCTGCGCCAGCTGGGTGAGGCGCATACCGAGGGAAACGGTGTCGTTCGAAACGATGTCAGGCATCGACGCTCCTAGACCTAATTGAATGGCTTCAATGCATCCTGGGCCGCTTTAGCAATGCGGCTCTTGTCTTAGGCTGGGTTATCGGCGGCAAGTCAGGCATCCGCAAGGGCGGATCGTAATGGGGGGGCAGCGCGCACTCGCAACCCCCAGTATCCGCTCATTCCCGCGTGCGCGGGGATGAGCGGTAAGGGGGGTGACTTAGCCCCGCCTCGACCCCACGGGGTGCGAGCTGGACAGCCCGCCGTCGACCACGATCGCCTGGCCGTTGACGTAGGAGCTGTCGTCGGAGGCCAGGAACAGGGCCGCGCCGGCGATCTCGATGGGTTCACCGCCGCGCTTCAGGGGGTTGAGCTGGCCGATCTTCTCGTCCGTGCCCTTGGCGCGGGCCATCTGGTAGATGGGCCTGGTCATGCCGGTCTCGATCAGGCCCGGGCAGATGGCGTTCACGCGCACGCCGGAGCCGTAGAGGACATTGGCGCTGGTCTGGACCAGGTTGATCACCCCGGCCTTCGAGGCGCTGTAGGGGATGCCGCCGGCGCCCGAGCGGATGCCCGCCACCGAGGCGGTGCAGATGATCGAGCCCTTGCCCTTGGCGCGCATGATCGGGCTGGCGTGCTTGATGGCCAGGAATGGGCCGATCAGGTTGATGCGCAGCACCTCCATCCAGAAGGCGGCGTCCAGCTCTTCCATGGGCGTGCCGCCGCCGGAGACGCCGGCGTTGGCGTAGACTACGTCCAGGTCGCCGTATTCGGCCACGGCGCGGTCGATGGCGCCCTTGACGTCCGCTTCGCTGCCCGCGTCGCCGCTGAGGGCGGCGGCCTGGCCGCCGGCCTTGCGGATCAGTTCGGCGGTTTCCTCCACCTCGGCGGCGCGGTCGAAGCAGACCAGCTTGGCGCCTTCCCTGGCGAACAGTTGCGAGGTGGCGCGGCCGATACCGCTCGCCGCCCCGGTGACCAAGGCCACGCGGCCCTCCAGACGTCCCATCCGATAGTCTCCCGTTTCGTTTTCTTCTGCTGGCCGGGTTCTTGGCCCTGACAGACCTTCGGTCAAGCCCGGCGCCGGTCGGCGGGGCGATCTTTAATGGCCGTTAACCATGACGTGGTCGGGTAAGGGGCCGCCCACGAATGGCCGATATGCCCAGACTTGAGCCCAAGATCGTCTTGCTCACAGGCCCCGTCCGCGGGCGCCGGGCGTCAGCCGTGGCGCCGTGATGGCCGGGCGTTGGCGCGGCGCGGCCGTGGCGAGCCGGTTCGCGGATCTTTCCGGGGAACCCCAGCCGATCGGCGACGGACGCGAGGCGCTGCTCGATCCGGCCGTGCTGGAGCGCTACCTGCTGCTGCTGTCGCTGGAGGTCGAAGCCCAGCGGGTAGTGGACGAGTACAAGCGCGAGCTGGCCGAGATCGACGCGCGGCAGGCGGCTGGGAGCCGCCCGGACAAGACCGGCGCGTAGAGCTTGGCCTTTATCGCGCATTAACCATGGCCGTGGTCGGCTGAGCGTCTTCTTAACCGGGGGCCGATTCCGCCCATGGCCGCCACCGCCGCCGCAAACGACCTGCATCCGCTGAGCCACGTCGCGCCAGGGCAGAGCGCTGACTTCGTCCGGTTCGTGGACCTGCAGCTCATTCCCGCGCCGGGCGGCAATATCGCCGTCGCGGAGGTTTCCAAGCACGTCGGATTCCCGATCCACCGGGCCTATGTCCTGAGCGACGTCCCGGCCGGCGGGACCCGCGGCGCGCACGGTCATCGCGACCTGCGCCAGGCCTTCATCTGCCTGCGGGGCAGCGTCTTGCTCAGCCTTTCCAAGCGCGGCAAGACGGTGGAAACGCGGCTGTCAAAGGGCGGGCCGGCGGCGGTCGTCGCGGCGGGATGCTGGCGCGATCTGTCCGAATTCTCGGCCGACGCCCTCGTCCTGGTGCTGGCCTCGGAAGAGTACGACGAGGCCGACTACATCCGGGACCGCTGGGACTTCCAGATCTGGGAAGCGGGTCATGACCGGGTGACCACGGTGCCGTACCTGGACCTGCGCCGCTACGCCAAGGCCATTGGTCCCGAGCTCGAGCTGGCTATGCGCCGGGTCGTGCAGTCGGGCGCGTTCATCGGCGGCGACGAGCTGGGCGCCTTCGAGCGCGCGTTCGCGGGCTATTGCGACGCGCCGCACGCGGTGGGCGTCGGCAACGGCCTGGACGCTCTCTCGCTGGCCCTGCGCGCCTGGGGGATCGGTCCCGGAGACGAGGTCATCGCGCCCGCGCACACCTTCATCGCCACCGTCCTGGCCATTCAGGCCGTCGGCGCCAAGCCGGTGCTGGTGGACGTCGAGCCCGACACGGGCCTGATGGACATCGCGTTGGCCCGCGCGGCGATCACGCCAAACACCCGCGCCATCATCCCGGTGCACCTCTATGGGCATCCAGTCGACATGGACGCCCTGCGCGAGGCTGTCGCCGGCCGCTCCATCCATGTTCTGGAGGACGCCTGCCAAGCCCATGGCGCGCGCTACAAGGGGCGGCGCTGCGGCGGCCTGGGGGACGCCGCGGCGTTCAGCTTCTATCCCACCAAGAACTTGGGCGCGCTTGGCGACGGCGGCGCGCTGGTCACCAACAACAGCGCCGCGGCCCAGACCGCGCGGAAGATCGCCAACTACGGCGCGACCGAACGCTATCATCACGACGTTGTCGGGGTGAACTCGCGGCTGGATCCGATCCAGGCGGCGGTGCTGAGCACGAAGCTGCCGATGCTGGAGGGCTGGAACGATCGCCGCCGGTCGATCGCGCGGCGCTATCTCAGCGACCTGGCCGATATCCCCGGCCTGGACCTGCCCGCCACCCGGGAATGGGCCGAGCCGGTCTGGCACGTGTTTGCCGTGCGCGCGCCCGGCGTTCGCGACGCGCTCCAGGCCTGGCTGTCCGAGCGTGGGATCGGAACCAACATCCACTATCCCATCCCCGTGCATCGACAGGGCGCGTGCGCCAGCCTGTGGCGCCAGGGCGCCTTCCCAGTGGCCGAGGCCCTGGGCGCATCGCTGCTGAGCCTGCCGCTTGATCCGCTGCACACCGATGCGGAGATTGCCTATGTGATCTCGGCCGTGACCCAGTTCTTCCGCTGGCGGCTGTTGTGACCGGCGCCGGCGGCCCGGCCAACACCGACCTGGCCACCCGGTCGGACATCGACTTCGCCGCGGTCGAGCTGGACTACGAGGCCTTCCGTCAGCTCGCCCGCAATCCGCACCTGGACCCGCACCAGCGGATCGGTTTCCCCACCGCCTATCGCGAGGGCGCGGAGGCGGCGATCTTTGAAGACATCCTGGCAAAGCTGCCCATGCTGGCCGAGGCGGAAGGACAGCGCGTTGTCGACATCGGCCCCGGCTGTGCGGGGCTGCCGAGGCTCCTGATCGAGCTGTGCCGGCAACGGCGGCACACCCTGGTGCTGGCGGACAGCGAAGAGATGCTGTCCCAATTGCCGGACGCGCCGGGGCTGATCATCAAATGCCCCGGCCGGTATCCCGACAACGCCCAGGCCGTTCAATCCGCCGTCCAGGCAGGGGCGGACGCGGCGCTCTGCTACAGCGTGTTCCACTACGTCTTTTCCGAAGGCAATCCGTTCGCCTTCCTCGACGCTCTCGTCGCCCTGCTCCGGCCCCAGGGGCGGGCGCTGATCGGCGACATTCCCAACCATTCCAAGCGCCGCCGCTTCTTCGCCAGCGACGCCGGCCAGGCCTTTCATCGCGCTTTCACCGGATCGACCCAGCCGCCGGTCGCGCCGTTCAATGTCCCGGCGCCGGGCAAGATCGACGACGCCGTACTGGGCGGCCTGATCCAGCGCGCCCAGGCCGCCGGCTGCGACGCCTACCTGCTGCCCCAGGGCGCGGGCCTGCCGATGGCCAACCGGCGTGACGACCTTCTGATCGCGAGGCCCTGAGATGTCCGCCGCAAAGCCCCTGGTGATCGTTGGCAACAGCGAGATCGCCCAGATGGCGTTCGAATACTTCACCTACGACAGTGACTACGAGGTTGAGGCCTTCGCCATCGGGGCGGAATACATCGACAGCGACACCCTGTGCGATCGGCCGGTGGTGCCGCTCGAGCAGATGGCGGCGCGCTACGGGCCGGACCGTTGCGAGGCGTTCGTAGCGGTGGGCGACGTGCAGCTCAACCGGGTGCGCCGGCGGTTGGCGGACGACCGCAAGGCGGCCGGCTATCGCCTGGCCAGCTATGTCAGCTCCAAGGCCTTCGTCTGGCGTAACGTCACGATCGGCGAGAACTGCCTGATTCTGGAGCACAACGTCCTGCAGCCCTTCGTGACCGTTGGCGACAACGTCACCCTGTGGAGCGGCAACCATATCGGCCACCGTTCGGTGATTGAGGACGACGTGTTCATGTCGTCCCACGTCGTGGTTTCGGGCTTCTGCAAGATCGGCGCGCGCAGCTTCCTGGGGGTGAACGCGGCGCTGGGCGGCCACGTCGAGATCGGGCCGGACAACTACATCGGCATGGGCGCGGTGATCGGCCAATCCACCGAGGCCGACGGGATCTATCAGGGCAATCCGGCCGAGCGCCGCACGGTCTCGGCCAAACGCTTCTGCAGGGTCCGCGACTAGGATGGCGGAAGTCCGGCCGTACGGGCCCGAGATGCGGGGGCTGTGGAACAGCTTCAACCGCGAGGCGGTGAACGGGCACTTTCTCTTCGACCGCGATTTCATGGACTATCATTCCGACCGCTTCACCGACGCGTCACTGATCGTGTTCGAGGGTGATCGAGCCGTCGGCCTGATCGCCGCCAGCCGCGAGGGCGCCACCATCCACTCGCACCAGGGGCTCAGCTTCGGCGGGCTGGTGGTCCAGGACACCGGCGTCTCGGCCAGCCTGGCCATGCTGGACGCCTGCGCGGCGGGCTGGCGCGGCGCCGGGGCGCAAGCCATGGTCTACAAGGCGTTGCCCTCAATCTACCATCGCGCGCCGGCCAATGGTGACCTTTACTGGCTGTTCCGCAGGGGCGCGGCGCTGGTGCGGCGGGACGCCTCCACCGTCATCGACTATCGCGCCCCCGGGCCGCGATCCGAGCGCCGGGCGCGGGGCGCGCGCAAGGCGGCCCGGGCCGGCCTGACGTTTGGCCGTTCAACCCGCTGGGGTGACTATTGGCGGGTTCTCGAGGATGTCCTGCGCGACCGTCACGTCGCCGCCCCGACCCACAGCCTGGCCGAGATCGAGCTGCTCGCCGGCCGGTTTCCCGACGGCATCAGCCTTCACCTCGCCGAGTTGGCGGGTGAAGTTCAGGCCGGGGTAGTGATCTTCGCCACCGACGAGGTCGCGCACGCCCAATACATCGCGGTGGGCGAAGCGGGCCGCGCCAACGGCGCCCTCGACGGGTTGTTCGACCATCTCATCGCCGCACAGAACCAGAGGCGCTATTTCAGCTTCGGCATCTCGACCACCGAAGGCGGCCAGGCGCTCAACGAGGGGCTGGTCCGCCAGAAGGAAGAGTTCGGCGGCGGTCCGGTCATGCACGACGTCTACCGGCTGGCCCTCTGAGCCATCAGGCCGGCGTCGGACGCCAGGCCAGTCCGCAGCCGGTGCGGCCGAAGCCGTCACCGTTGTAGAACAACAGTTCCCGGTCTCCGACCGCGCAGGGGGCGCCAAAGCAGGTCATGCCGGCTTCCCAGTCCTCGAACGGCGCCGACAGGACCTCGCGCGGGGCGCCCAGCACGGGACCGTCGGCGCACTCCACCAGTCTGTAGCCGGCGAAAGACCGCACCGAGAGCAGTATCGTGGCGGCGCCGTCCTGGTCATGCCAGGGCGTGGGCCGGCCGAAGCCGATCTCGCCGGCGTCCCGGTCGGGCGCCAGGCGCGTTCGCCCGGCCGCGGGCCAGGCCAGCAGGTTCGGCGAGTGCAGCTCCTTCAGGTCATAGACCGGCACGCGCTTGCCATGCTCGTCGCTGATGAAGGCGCCGCCGCCGATGTAGAGCAGGCGCCAGCGGCCGTCCTGACGCTCGACGCAGGCCGCGGTCCGGAACAGCCGTTCCTCGGCCGAGGCGGGCAGCAGCGGTTCGGTCTGCTTTTCGAAGGACTGGCCCCCGTCGTCGCTGAAGGCCAGGCCGGTGATCAGGGCGTAGGGCTCCTCCGCCCCGCCCCGCCGCCAGCCGACGTAGAGCAGGGCCAGGCGGCCCTCATGCCAGAAGGCTTGGGACGGGTTCACGCCGTCGGCGTCGAAGGCGCCCGGGGCGCCCAGGTCCAGAACGGGGCGCGGGCTGAGAGTGATGATCCGGTGTGGGGGCGAAAGCTCGAGATCGGCGAAAAACACCCGGCCGCGCATGTCGGCGTCGCAGGCGGCGAAGAACAGGCGAATGCGGTCGGCCAGGACGATGGGCGTGGGCAGCATGGCGTGGGTCCGGGCCAAGGGGCCGCCGGGCGCCTGAAGGATCCGACCAAGCTTGCGCCAGGCGCTGCTCACGCGGCGCTGCGGCTCTGGCCGGCGCCCTGCGCCCAGAGCTCGAACATCGCGGCGAAGGCGCCTTCGATCCGCTGGGTGAAGGCCGCTTCCTGGCGCAGCGGCCCCTGGTCGAAACCAGCGCGCACCCTGGCCCTGAGGCGGTCGAGCGCCGCGGCGTCGGCGGTGAGATCGAGCGCGCGCCGCACGTAATCGTCCCAGGTGTCGGTGAGCAACTCGGGCGCGTCGACGGCGAGGGCCAGGCAGCGGGAATAGTTGTGGGCGGGCGCGCCCGTGGGCGGCGCCAGGCTGAGCACCGGAACGCCGTGCGACAGGGCCTCGAGGGTGGTGGTTGAGCCGGGGGCTGGCGAAGGGTCCAGGGCCAGATCAACGCGGCTGAACGCCGCCATGTATTCCGCGCCCTCGGAGCGGCCTTCGAAGACGATCCGCTCGGGGGCTACGCCGCCGGCGGCGAACCGCGCGCGCGTCACCCGCTGCAACACCGGATCGACGAAGTAGGCGTATTTCAGCAACAGGCGCGCAGCCGGCCGGGCTTGCAGGATCCGCGCCCAGGCGGCGAGTGTCTCATCGGTAAGCTTGCAGGGGTGGTTGAACGACCCGAAGGTGACCTGGCCGGACGTCAGGGCGGGCGTGGCGCCGGTGGCTGGGCGATTTGCCGCCGGGCGGAAGGGGTTGAAGATCGGGCCGATCGGCCAGATCCGTTCCGCGAACAGGGGGTCGCAGGATGGGCCCTGCTGCGGGCCGGCGTGCAGCACGTAGTCCATCTGCGCCAGGCCGGTGGTCTGGACGAAGTTGATCCAGGCGACCTGCACCGGGGCGCATCGCTGGCCGAACAGCGGCAGGCGGCTGCCGGCGGAGTGGCCCCAGCAGTCGGCGAGCACGTCGATCTCGTCGGCGCGGATCAGGGCCACGGCGTCGGCGTCGGCCAGGTGGCCGATGGGGCGGATGGCGGTCGGCGCGGGCCAGACGTCCTCACCCTCGGCGGTGGCGGGGTAGAGGAACACTTCCACGGCGTTGCGGTCGTGGGTCTCGAGGACCGGGGCGATAAACTGGTGGATCTGGGTCCGTGCGAAGCTGGGCGAGACATAGCCGATGCGCAGCTTGCGTCCGGCCAGCGGGCGGCGCGGCAGGTCGACGTCCCCAACCTGCGCCGGTGCGTAGATCTGGGCCCATGCCCGGGCCTCCGCGGCGTACCGCGCTGGGCCGTTCTCGACCATGAAGTGGGGATAGAGCAGGAACTGGTGGGCTCCGGCGGAGGGGTAGGCCTGGGCCGCCGCGCGGAAGACGGTGATCGCCTCCTCGGCCCGCCCCTGGTGCTGCAGCGACAGGCCGTAAGTCAGCAGGCCGGCCTGGCTGGCGTGGCCGGCGGCGACGGCCAGGCCGAAGACCGCCGAGGCGGCGGCGACATGGTTGGCGCGATAGAGCTGGCTGGCGACGGCGGCGGCATAGTCGCCGTCGGCCTTCAGCTTCGAAAGGTCGGCCTGCATGGAGGCGGCGAGTTCGAGCGCGTGCGCCGTGCGCGCGGCGTCCATGACTTCGGCGGCCTTGGCATGCTCGCCCTGTGCGATCAGGGCGCTGGCCAGCCAGTAGTTGGCCTCGTGGCCGCGAGTGGGCAAGGACCGCAGCGAACCGACCGCGGTGGCGGCGTCGCCGGACAGGAGGGCCTCGCGGGCGAATCCCACTGTGGCGGCGGACATGTCAAAGCTCATGCGGCCACGGTCGCCTGACACGGTAAAGACCCGATTAACCATGCGCGGCCCCCCGGCGGCGCGCCTTCAGGACAGCAGGGTGAAATGCACCATCGAGCGGTGCAGGTCGTGGGTGTAGACGTCCGGCGCGCGGCGGATGCCGATCAGGGCGCTGGCCTCCATGGCGTTCCAGGACAGCAGGGCGTTGATCAGGCAGAACAGCAGGCGCTGGTCCAGTTCATAGGTGAGGCTGGGCCGCTCGCCGGGCGTGACCCGGTCGACGACGCCGGCGGCCTCGGAATCCAGGCTGAGGCGGAACAGGAACGCCTGCGCGCCGTCGGGATCGCGGGCGTCCAGATAAACGTCCATCGGCAGGTCCAGGCGCATCCGGGCGCGGCGGGCGGCGAAGTTGGCGGCGCATTTCTTCAACGCCCTTGACCAGTCGAAGGGGGCGTCGGCGGGCAGGGCCAACTGGGTGAAGCTGGGCGCCTGGGCGGCCAGGGTCAGGGCGTAGGCGGTCCGCTCGGCGTCATCGAAGCCGCGGTGGCTGGCGCGGGGATCTTGGCGGACATCGAGGGTGGCGCTGTCCAGTTCGTCGCCGGGATAGAGCTTGGCCAGGGCGTCGGCCTTGCCAATCTGGGCCAGGGCCTGGCGCAGCTCGGTCTCCAGCGGCTGGGGCAGGAACCGCGACAGGCCCGCCGCCGGGCCGCCCAGCACATATTCCCCGCCCGCCGGGATGGCCCGCTTGGCGCCCAAGGCGTCGAAGACCCGGGTGAAGTTTGCGGTGGTGCGCTGGCGCAGCGCCCGGGTCGCCTCCAGTTTCCGCGCGTCGTCGTAGTCCGCCATCGCCATGGGGTAGAGCGAGGCGGAGGCGTAGGGGATCTGGGCGATGTCGGGGGCGCCGTACTGGGCGGCGATGCGCTCGCCGTCGGCGGGCAGGATGGTGTTGTCCACGGCGCAGAACAGGCGGGTTCCGTCAGTGTCGGTGAGGTAGAGCGAGGTGTCGAGGTCGTATTCCACGGCGCTGTCGTCGCCGCGGGTATTGCCGTGGAAGTCCTTGAACAGGACCAGCCGGGCGCCGCGCTCGCCGAGCGGTGTGTCGGTCTCGAAGGCGATCTCGCGCAGGTCGGTGAAGCCCAGGGCCGCCAGGGTGTTCTTCAGGTTCGGGGTGTTCATCCGGCCGATCAGCACCGGGATGTCGCGGGCGAAGGGCGCCAGGGTCTGGGGGTGCAGGTGATCGTGGTGCAGGTGGCTGATGTAGAGGAAGTCCGGGCGCGCGGCCCAGACCTGCGCCTTCAGGGCGTGGGGTGGCGGTGGGAAGTTCCACCAGGTCTGCTGGCAGGGACCGTCGAACCAGGGGTCGGTGAGGATCGTCTCGCCGGTGGCCAGGGTGATCTGGAAGCAGGCGTTGGCGATGTAGCGGAAGCGCATGGCCAGGCGCTCACAGCCCGGCTTTTGGAGGCGCGGCTATGACCGTCAGGCTGCGGCCCATGCCGCAGGCGAACAGGCTGGCGCCGAAGTCCAGGAAGGCGTCCAGGCCCTGGTCGGCCAGCATCAGGTCGATGGCCATGCGCGCCCGATGGGCCGGCTTGCCCTGGGCGCCGTCGGTCACATAGTTCGAGCCGGGGTGCAGGAGGAACCAGTCGATGGGGAAGCTGGCGAAGGCCATGCGGACCTCGAAGCCCAGGCGGGCCATCAGCCTGGGCAGGTTCTGAGCGTTGAAGTAGTTCAGGTGCTGGGGCGGGGCGACCCAGAAGTCGCGGTCGATGGCGCCCGATTGCCGGGCCGCCAGCTGCAGGGCGCTGAAGTCGTTGGGCACGGTGATCGCGACCACGCCGGCGGGTTTCAGCAGGCGGGGCAGCCGGACGAGCAGGCCTTCCGGGTCCAGCACATGTTCCAGCACATGCTCCATGACGCAGACGTCCGCGGCCTCGCCAGCCGCGATCAGCCGGTCGAGGTTCTCCAGGGCGTCACCAAAGGTCGCGCGGTCCAGGAAGCCGGGGTGGAAGCGCCGCAGGCCGTCCTCGGAATAGTCCAGGCCGCGTACGGCGAAGCCGGCCTGGTCGGCGGCCTTGAGGAACCAGCCCTCGCCGCAGCCGATCTCCAGCAGGGCGTCGCCTGCCTCGGGGCCGGCGCCGCGGGCCCGCTGGATGGCCAACAGGGTCTGGCGGGCCAGCAGGTTGCGATGCTGGATTTCCGTGTCGGTGTAGCCCTGGGCGTAGGTGCCATGGGAGCCCTGGAAATATTTCTGGGCGTAGAAGGCCTTGAGCTCTTCCGCGCTGGGCTTGGGCTCGAGGGTGCGCCAGCCGTCGGGGTGGGTGACCAGGGCGGGTTCGCCCATGACGTGCGCCTTCCTGCTGAGGGACCTTGGCGACCCCGTCCGGCGCAGAGTGTCGAGTGATTCTGAAGAAGTCGAGGTTGGGGAAGTCGAGCTTGGGAAAGCTGGGCGGCGCCCTACGCCGGGCGAAGGGCGCCGTCGGCTGGGGGTCTAGCTCACCGGCGCCGGCGCCGGGGCGGCGGCGGGAGCCTGGCGGGCCAGGGGGTAGAACTTCTCGCTCATCTTCGGCAGGGCCTCGGTCAGGATGGTGTCCAGGCTCCAGCCTTCCGGCTTGGTCACCGTCTCGATGGGGCGGGGCTGGCTGTAGAGGATGATGTTCTCGCCGGCGGCGCCGAAGAACTGGCCCGAGACGGACTTGGCCGCGTCGGCGATCAGGGCGACGGCGAAGCGGGCCGGCTGGTCGGCGCGGATGGTCTGGGCCATCTGCTGGCGACGGGCGGCGGCGGCTTCGTCCTTGACCGGCACCGACTGGGTCATGCGGGTCCAGGCCACCGGGGCCAGGCAGTTGGCGCGCACGTTCTTGGCCGCGCCCTCCATGGCCAGGATCCGCGACAGGGCCGCGATGCCCATCTTGGCGGCGCCATAGTTGGTCTGGCCGATATTGCCCAGCAGGCCCGAGGTGGAGGTGAACAGCACATAGGCGCCGTCTTCCTGGTTGCGGAAGTGCTCGATGGTGGCGCGGCAGACGTTGAACGAGCCGCGCAGGTGGACGTCGATGACGCGGTCCCAGTCTTCCTCGCTCATCTTGTGGAACATGGTGTCGCGCAGGATGCCGGCCGGGTTGATCACCGCGTGCAGCCCGCCGAAGGTGTCCAGGGCCTGTTCGACCATGCCCTGCACGGCCTTGAGGCTGGTGACGCTGTCGGAATTGGAGGCCGCTTCGCCCCCAGCGGCGCGGATTTCCTGGGCCACGGTCTCGGCCGGGCCGGTGGAGCCCTCGTCGCCGCCGGACAGGCCGCCGCCGAGGTCGTTGACCAGGACCTTGGCGCCGTTGGCCGCCGCGATCAGGGCGCAGTCGCGGCCAATGCCGTTGCCGCCGCCAGTAATCAGAACTGTTTTGCCTGAAAGAATGCCCATCTCTGTATCTCCCTGAAAATGTTCCAAAATACACTTTGCGCCCGGCGATTGGCCTTATGGTGGCCTTGGGGGCGCGAAATGATCGGGCGGATTCATACTCAGGGGACTGGGCGTCACAAGGCAAAATCTTGCGCGGTCGGGGGTCGGCAAGCCCTTATTCGAGACGATCCGCCTTCCGCAGGGCCGGAAACCAGACCGCCCACAGCCCGGTGGCGACCAGGGCGCCGACGCCGCCGAAGACGGCCGCGCCCACCGGCCCCAGGAACCGGGCCACCACGCCGCTCTCGAACTCGCCCAACTCATTGGAGGCCGAGATGAACAGGGTGGAGACGGCGCCGACGCGGCCGCGCATGTGGTCGGGGGTGACCAGTTGCACCAGGGTCTGGCGCACGAAGACGCTGAGCATGTCGGCCCCGCCTAGCACCGCCAGGGCGCCGACGGAGAGCCACAGCCATTTGGAGAGGCCGAACACCAGGGTCGCCACCGCGTACACCGCCACCCCGGCCAGCATCTTGATCCCGGCCTTGGTGCGGATCGGCCGCGAGGCCAGGGTTAGGGCGACCACCGTGGCGCCTACCGCCGGGCCGGCGCGCAGCAGGCCAAAGCCCAGGGGGCCGACCTTCAGCACGTCCTGTGCGAAGGCCGGCAGCAGGGCGGTGGCGCCGCCCAGGATCACCGCCGCCAGGTCCAGCGAGATGGCGCCAAAGACGATCTTGTTGCTCCAGACGTAGGCCAGGCCTTCCTTGACCAGCTCCCACCGTGAGCCGGGTTGCAGCAACGGCTTGGTGTTCTGGCGGATGAGCATGATCGTCAGCGCCGCCCCGACATACAGCGCCAGGGTGGTCTGGAAGGCGATCTGGGGCGAGAGGGCGATCAGCAGGCCGGCGGCGGCGGGGCCGGCGATGGAGGCGGTCTGCCAGGCCAGGGAGTTCCAGGCGATGGCCCGCGGCAACAGCTCGCGCGGCACCAGCATCGGCCCCAGCGCCGTGGTGGCCGGCGAGAAGAACGCGCGGGCGGCGCCGAACAATACCGCCACGCCCAGGAACAGGTTGACGGTGGCGAAGCCCGTCATCGTGGCCGCCACCAGGATCCCGACCGCCACGATCTCGCCGACGTAGCAGACCACCAGCACCCGGCGGCGGTCGTAGCGGTCGGCGGTCTCGCCGGCGGAAAGCGCCAGCAGGAACAGGGGCAGGAAGGTGATCAGCCCGATCAGGCTGACGTTGAACACCGACTGGCCGATGGAGAGGCCCTGGCTCCGCGACAGGTGATAGACCATCCAGCCCATGGCCACGCTCTGGATCTGGGAACCGAAGCTGCCCATCCAGCGCGAGACCCAGAACAGCAGGTAGTCCGTCTCCTTCAGCAGGAGGCGGGCGGGCGGCGGCGCTGTGTCGGACATGGCCCGGCCATATCCCGCGGCGGATAAGCTGCGCAATCATCGAATGGCCAGCGCCTGTCCCGGTTGGCTTGAATCAAGCCAACCGGGATGAACAGGCTCGGTCTCTTGAGTTTTGAGCCCTTCTTGTCCGCTCGCGATGGATCATCGCGAGCGGACAAGAAGGGCTCGGGAAGATTGACCTTGGCCCGGCGCGGTCCTATCTGCGCCGGCCCGATGACCATCGCCGAAACCCTGACCACGCCGATGCTGGCCCCCGAATGTCCCGCCGACGCGGCGCAGGCGGACGCCTTGATCGAACGCGCCTTCGGTCCGGGACGCTACGCCAAGGCGGCCGAGCGCCTGCGCGAGCACAACACTCCCCTGACTGGTCTCTCATTCGTGGCCCACGCCGAGGGCAAGGTGGTGGGCTGCGTGCGCCAATGGCCGGTGCGGATCGGCGGGACCAGCGCCGTCTTCCTGGGGCCGATCGCGGTGGACGACGCCTGGCGCCATCACGGCCTGGGCGGCGCCCTGGTCAAGCGCGCCAGCGACGCCGCGCGCGCCGCGGGCCATGAGCTGATCCTGCTGGTGGGCGACACGCCGCTGTTCCGCCGCCTGGGGTTCGACGCCGAACCGGCCCGGCACATCGTCATGCCCGGACCCGTCGACCAGAGGCGGGTGCGGGTCAAGGCGCTGAAGCCCGGCGCGGACGCACACCTCGCGGGGCTCGTGGTGGTCGGCTGAGTCAGTCGTCGCTTGAGACG
Source organism: Caulobacteraceae bacterium (assembly GCA_036384135.1). Lineage (GTDB taxonomy): Bacteria > Pseudomonadota > Alphaproteobacteria > Caulobacterales > Caulobacteraceae > Acaudatibacter. Next base: position 17,075 of record DASVMY010000366.1, read on the forward strand.
CCGCCCCGCCACGCCTAACTTGACCGGCATGAATGAAACGATCGGAACGAGCGGGCCATCCGGGCTCGATGGAGTGATCGCGGCGGCCAGGACCCAGGCGCCGGGCCGGGGACTTCCCCCCGTCCACCTGTGGCATCCCGCCCATTGCGGCGAGATCGACATTGTCATCAAGCGGAACGGCCTGTGGTTCCACGAGGGCACGCCGATCGGGCGCGAGGCCCTGGTGCGGCTGTTCTCCACCGTCCTGCGCAAGGACCCCGACGGTTTCCACCTGGTGACCCCGGTGGAGAAGATGAAGATCACCGTCGAGGACGCGCCTTTCATCGCCATCCGCGTGGACCGTGAGGGGGAAGCCTTGAAGTTCCTGACCAATGTCGGCGACGTGGTCGAGGCCGGGCCGGACAACGCCATCCGGGTGGAGATGGACCCGGCCACCGGTGAGCCGCGCCCCTACCTGCATGTGCGCCGGGGTCTGGAGGCCCTGATCAACCGGCCGGTCTTCTATGAGCTGGTGGAGATGGCGAGGGAGCGCGAGACCCCGCAGGGACCCACCCTGGGGGTCGCCTCCAACGGCGCTTGGTTCCCTGTCGGCCCGCCCCGGGCCCATCTTCCGTGAGCCCCGACTCGCCGCCCGGCGCGCTGCGGGATTGGATCGCACGGCACCTGGATCCCCTGGAGGCCCATCCGGCCCCGGAGCGCGTGGTCCACTCCGATTTCGACCTCAACCCGGCCAACGCCCCCGCCCGGCCGGTGACCCTCACCCCCGCCGCGGTGCTGGTGGGGCTGGTGGAGCGGCCGGCGGGATTGTCGGTGATCCTGACCCGCCGCGCCGACACCCTGCGCAGCCACACCGGCCAGGTGGCCTTCCCCGGCGGCCGCGCCGATCCTGGGGAGCTGCCCTGGCACACGGCGCTGCGCGAGGCGGAGGAGGAGATCGGCTTGGATCCCGGCCTGGTCTCGGTGGCGGGCCTGTCGACGCCTTACCAGACCGGCACCGGCTTCCTGGTCACCCCGGTGGTCGGGTTCGTGGAGCCGACCCTGACCCTGACCGCCAACCCGCACGAGGTGGCGGTGATCTTCGAGACCCCCTTCGGCTTCCTGATGAACCCCACCAACTATGAGGAGCGGGAAGGCAGGACCCCGGCCGGCGACCGCCGCCGCTTCTACGCCATGACCTGGGAAGACCAGTACATCTGGGGCGCCACCGCGGGTATGCTGCGGGCCCTGTACGACCGGCTGTACGGGGCGGCGGTCGCTTAAGGCCCTTCCCGCTTCGGTTCGAAAGCGTCAAGTAAGGCTCATGACCGAGACCCTCAGCCCCCAGCCCTGGATGACGCATCCGGCCACCCTCGCGGTGATGGCCGCCCTGGAGGCGGCGGGCGGCGCCGGGTGCGCCCGCTTCGTCGGCGGCTGCGTGCGCGACGCCCTGCTGCGCAGGACGGTGGGTGACATCGATATCGCCACGGTCCTGACCCCCGACCAAACTATCGCCGCCCTGACCAAGGCCGGCCTCAAGGCGGTCCCCACGGGGGTCGAGCACGGCACGGTCACCGCGGTGGCCGACGGGCGGCCGTACGAAGTCACCACCCTGCGGCGGGACGTGGAGACCGATGGCCGCCGCGCCGTCGTCGCCTTCACCACCGACTGGACCGAGGATGCGGAGCGACGGGATTTTCGCCTCAACGCCCTCTATTGCGACAGTGACGGACAGGTTTTCGACCCTACCGGCGGCGGCCTGGACGACCTGCGCGCCGGCCGGATCGTGTTCGTGGGCGAGGCGGAGACACGCATCCGCGAGGACGCCCTGCGTATCCTGCGCTACTTCCGCTTCCTGGCTTGGTTCGGCAAGGGTGAGCCGGACGCCGCCGCCCTGGCCGCCTGCCAGTCCCTGCGCGACCTGACGGCGAACCTGTCGGCCGAGCGGGTGTCCAAGGAACTGCTGAAGCTGCTGGCGGCGGATGATCCGCGCGGGGCGGTGGCCCTGATGGCCAAGACCGGGGTGCTGTCGGTGATGCTGCCGGAGGCCCAGGGCCTGGCCCGGTTCGAGCGCCTGGTGGGGATCGAGAACGACATGCTGTTCACCGAGGACGCCGAGCTGCGCCTGGCCAGCCTGTTGCCCGACGATCCCGCCGTCGGCGCCGCGCTCGCCGCGCGGCTGCGCCTGTCCAACGCCCAACGCGACCGCCTAGTGGCCGCGCTTGGAACCGAGCCCAGGCTGGTGTCCTGGATGAGCCCCCGGCAGGCGCGCCAGATCATCTACCGCATCGGCCTTCAGCCCTTCCTGGACCGGGTGACCCTGGCCTGGGCGGGCTCGGAGCGCCGGGCCGCGACGACGCAGTGGCGGGCGTTGCTGCCGCTGGGCCAGAGCTGGCCGATCCCGACCTTCCCCCTGACCGGCGAGGAGGTGGCCGCCGCCGGCGTGCCGCGTGGCCCGCTGATGGGCGAGGTGATGCGCGAGGTGGAGGCCTGGTGGGTCGAGAACGACTTCATCGACGACAAGCTGTCGATCGTCGAGCGCCTGAAAGCGGTAGCCCAAGGCATGGTCTACTAGGGCGGGAGGGCGCGCTTGAAGCTGGGAATCCTCTCCGCCGGCGCGCCGCCGAGCACCCTTGCGCCGACCTTCGGCGACTATCCGGCCATGTTCCGCGCCCTGCTGGCGGACGGCGGGCACGACTGGCGGACCTATGACGTGCGCCAGGGGCAGTACCCGGACCAGCCGGAGACCTGCGAGGCCTATATCGTCACCGGCTCCTCCAGCGGCGTCTACGACCCCGACCCCTGGATCGCCGAGCTGATGCGCTTCCTGGTCCAGGCCAAGGGGCGGGCCGCCCTGGTGGGGGTCTGCTTCGGCCACCAGATCATGGCCGAGGCCTTCGGCGGCAAGGTGATCAAATCGCCCAAGGGCTGGGGCATCGGCCTGCACGCCCACGCGGTTCGGGAGAGGCGGCCGTGGATGAACGCAACGTCGGCGCTATCCCGGTCCGGCTTCTCCTTGCCGGCCTCGCACCAGGACCAGGTGGTGGAGGTCCCGCCCGGCGCCGAGGTGCTGGCGGGCAGCGACTTCTGCCCCAACGGCCTGATCGCTTACGGCGGCCAGCGCGCGGTGTCCCTGCAGCTGCATCCGGAGTTCGAGCCGGCCTATGCCCAGGCCCTGATCACCGGCCGACGCGGGGTGCGCTTTGAGGAGGCGCAGGCGGACGAGGCTATCGCCAGTCTCAACGCGCCGAACGATCACCGCCGGATCGCGTCCTGGATCGAGAACTTTCTGGCCCTCAAGGCCTGAGAACTCACCTCTAGCCGTCGCGCCCTCAGCCGTCGCCAAGCCGAAGCGACATCCGGACAAGGTCTGACAGAGTCCGCGCGTCCATCTTTTCCATCACCCGGGCGCGATGATTCTCGACCGTCCGGACGCTGATTTCCAGGGTGGCGGCGGCCTCGGCGTTGGAACAACCCTGGGCCACGAGATCCATCACCTCCGCTTCGCGCTCGGTCAGCCTCCGGTGGCGGTCGCGCAGGGCCGCCAGGTCCCGCAGGGCGGCGAGCGCCACGGCGCGGCGGCTCAGGGCCGCGTCTAGCGCGCCCAGAAAAGCGTCGCTGTCGAAGGGCTTTTCGATAAAGTCCACGGCGCCGGCCTTGAGCGCCTCGACAGCCATGGCCACGTCGCCGTGGCCGGTGATCAGGACCACGGGCAGATCCGCCGCCCGCATCCGCAGGGTCTTCAGCAGATCCAGGCCGCTCAGGCCGGGCATCCGCACATCGGTGACCACGCAGCCGGCTGACTCCGGATCGAAGCTGCGCAGGAAGGCCTCGGCGCTGGCGTGGGCGCGCGCCGTATGCCCCGCCGCCTCGGCCAGCATGGTCAGGGACCGCCGGATGGCCTGGTCGTCGTCGATGATGTGTACGGTGGCCTCCGCGGTCACGGGACGGTCTCCGCGGCGATGGGCAGGGTGAAGCGGAACACGCACCGTCCCGGCCGGTTCTCCGCCAGCCACAGCCGGCCGCCGTGGGCCTCGATGATTCCCCGGCTGATGGGCAGGCCCAGGCCCATGCCGTCGGCCTTGCCGCTGACCAGGGGGTCGAACAGCGTCTCGGCGAGGCTTGGCGGGACGCCCGGCCCGGAGTCGCGGGTCTCGACCTCCATCCATCCCTGTGTCCGGCGCGCCACCAGCCTCACGATACGTCTCCCCGCGCCGGCTTCGGCTACCGAGTCCAGCGCGTTCTGCAACAGGTTCACCAGCACTTGCTGTATCTGGATGCCGTCTACGATCACCTGCGGCAGGTCCCGATCTGCAATGAGCAGGATGCGGGCGTCGAGGCGCTGGCGCTGCGGTTCGACCAGGTCGATTGCCTCGCGCGCCAGGCCGTCAATGTCGCGGGCCGCGCGAACATTTTCGGAGCGGCCGATGAAGCGGCGCAGGCCCTTGACGATGGCGCCGGCCCGCTCGGCCTGGCGCACCGCCCCATCCAGCGCCTCGCCCACCCGGGGCTCGGCGCCGTCGCCGGCCAGCTTCTGGGCCGTACGCGCGAAGGCGATGGCCGCCAGTAGCGGCTGGTTCAATTCGTGCGCCAGGGCGGCGGCCATCTCGCCGGCCAGCGACAGCCGCGAGACGCGCGACAAGGCGTCCTGGCGCTGGCGAAGCGCCGCCTCGATGGCGCGCCGTTCGCTCACCGCCACGGCCAGGAACAGGGTCGAGACGGCCAGCGCCACCAACCGGACCTGGTAGTTGAAGCTAAGGCCCGAGTTGTCGGGCCGGTTCAGCAGAAAGGCCATCAAGGCGCCCTGGACGACCAGGTTGCCAAGCGCCGCCGCGGCAATCCCGCCACGGGTGGCGATCCATATCTGGGGCAGGAACAGAAGGTAGAAATAGCGGAAGGTGTCGGCCTGCGCCGGCGGCATCACCAGGAAGCAGGTGGCGATCAGGACCGCGAACTGCGCCGCCGTTTCCAGCGCCCGGCCGACCTCCAGCCGCCGAGCAGGCGGGCGCAGCCCCATCATCAGCGGGGCCATCACGGCCACGCCGGCGACACAGGCGGTGAAGCGTTCGCTAAGGACATCCGCCAGGGGCCCTCCGCCGCCGCCGGACACCCAGGCCGCGATCGTCATGTCGCCGGCGGTCCGCGCCGCTGCGGCC
>DASVMY010000367.1:0-4080 GCA_036384135.1 Caulobacteraceae bacterium
AACAGGCCGGAGAACAGGGGCAGGTGCGAGGCTGGACCGATGGGGGCGGGCCTGTGCGCCACCACCAGGGCCAGCGCCAGGGCGGTGAGGCCGCCGATGACCACGAAACCGTCGATTACCCCCTGGGTGGCCGCTGCGCCACGCACCACCTGGCCCAGCAGGCTCGCCGCCCGCCCGGACGCCGTGCCGGGATCGACGGCGCGGCCGGTGGCGGCGGCGTAGGCGCCCAGCCGCTGCAACACCGCCGGGTCGCCGGCCTGGATGTGCAGGCCGATGTGGTTGGAGGCCACCTGGGTGCGCACCCGGACCAGGGTGGCGATGAAGGCCGTACCGATCTGGCCGCCCATCAGGCGCGCGGTCTGGATGGCGGCGCCGAAGGTCAGGGCGTCCTCCGGCTTCAGGTGCAGGATGCCGAAAAAGATGATGCCGGACAGGGCGAAGCTCTGGCCCACCGCCTGCATCAGCTGGGAGGGTAGGAACTGGTCGGAGGACCACAGGGGCGTGAGGCCGTGGGCCACCAACAGGCAGGCGATGGCGATCAGGATAAACCCGATCGAAGAGACCAGGCGCGGATCCGACCGGCGCAGCATCACCGCGGCCAGGGGGCAGACGATGAGCTGGGGCGCGGCGATCCAGATCAGGGTCTGGCCCACCTCCATGGCCCGAAAGCCGCGGACCGCGCCCAGGTACTGCGGAATCAGGAAGGCGGTGGACAGGATGGTCAGGCGCAGGAAGGCGACCAGGAGCAACAGGCGCGGCAGGGGTTTGCCGAAAGCCGCCTTGAGGTTGATGAAGGGGTGGGGGTGCAGCCGCTCGTTCACGACGAAGACCATGACCAGGAGCAGGCCTGAGGCCAGAAGGCCGCAGACCAGGCCGCTGTTAAGCCAGTCCAGCCGGTTGCCCTGGTCCAGGGCTGCGTAGATCAGCGCCAGGCCGATACCGCTGGAGGCGAGGCCGAACCGGTCGGCCTTGGGGATCATCGGCGGCAGGGGGTCGGGCTTGGTCCCCCACTTGAAGCAGGCGAACATTCCAAGCGCCAAGGGCACGTTCTGCCAGAAGATCCAATGCCAGCTCATGTGGTCGACGTACCAGCCTTCCAGCGAGGCTGAGATGTTGAGCGAGAGCTCGAGATTGAGGGCGTAGAGGGCGATGCCATAGGCCCAGAGCCTGGGCGGGACGCCGCGCAGGATGAAGCTGAGGGTCAGGGGGATGAAGAAGCCGGAGGCCAGGCCGCCGACGAACTGCAGGGCCAGCAGCATGGCAAGGTTGGGCGAGAATGGCTCGAGCAGGGAGATCACCGCATAGGCCAGGGCGGCCTCGATGAGGATCCGCCGGGCGCCGAAGACCCCGCCCAGCCAGATGGCGAAGGGCAGGATCAGCATCTGGGCGACGGTCTGGGCGGTGGTGATCCAGGCGCCGTCGTCGAAGCCGGCATGCACCGCGCCCCGGATGTCGCCCAGGCCGAAGGTGGAAAGCCGCCCGTTCAGGGTCGAAATGAAGGTGCCGAGCAACACCGCCCCCAGGCCGAACCAGGGGATCGGCTGGGCCGCGGGCGCCGCCGCGGCGGCCGGTGACGAGGCGGTGACGCCGCTCACCTGGAGCCGTCGCGGGCGTCGATCTTGGCCACCACGGACATGCCCGGCCGCAGCCGGTCGGCCAGGCCGTCGGGGTCGTCGATGGCGATCTTCACCGCGATGCGCTGCACCACCTTGGTGAAGTTGCCGGTGGCGTTGTCGGGCGGCAGCAGGGCGAACTGGGCGCCGGAGCCGGGGGCGAAGGCCAGGACGTGGCCCTTGAGCGTGTGGCCGGGGAAGGTGTCGATGGTCACCTGGGCCTTCTCGCCGACGGCCATGTGGGTGAGCTGGGTCTCCTTGTAGTTGGCGATCACCCAGACCTTGGGCAGGGGCGTCAGGGTGGTGACCTGGCCGCCGACGCCGACGAACTGGCCCGGCCGCACCTGGCGCTGGCCGATGACGCCGTCCTGGGGCGCGACGATGCGGGTGTAGCCGAGGTTGATGCGGGCGACCTGCAGACTGGCCTGCTGGGCGGCGACGGCGGCCTGGGCCTGGCCGGCCTGGGCCAGGAGCACGGCCAGCTGACGTTGGGCGGCGTTGGCCTGGGCGCGGTTCTGGTCCAGCTGGGCGGTGAGCTGGGCGCGGGTGGTCTGCAGCTTCTCGGCCGCCTCGGGCGAGGAGGAGCCGGTCTCCAGCAGCTTCTTCTGGCGGGCCAGGTCGCGGGTGTTCTGGTCCAGGGCGGCGGCGGTGGAGGCGGCGACGGCGTGGGCGGCCTCGACATTGGCTTGTTGCAGGTCGTGCTGGGCCTTTAGCGCCGCGACCTGAGCCGTGGCGGCGGCGACATTGGCCTCGCCCTGGGCGACGGTGGCCTTGTAGTCGTCGTCTGACACCTGGGCGATCAGCTGACCGGCGCGGACGTGGTCGAAGTCCTGGACCGGGACTTCGCGGATGTAGCCGGGAACCTTGGCCGAGATCGGGGTGAGGTCGGACTGCAGGTAGGCGTCGTCCGTGCTCTGCCAGCCCGCGCCGCCCTGCCAGGCGGTCCAGCGGGTGGTGACCAGGATCAGGATCGCCAGCGCTGCCAGGAACACCGCCGCGCGCCAAATCGCCTCCGGCGCGAACGCCCAGTTGATGGCGCCGCGGGACGGCGGCTTGACGGCGCCCTGTGGGCGCGCGCTTTGCGGAGGCGCAGGTGGTGGGGGAGGCGGCGGCGCTGCAGTCTGCTGCGGTGGAGGAGCAAGCGGTGGCGGTGGATCTTGAGGCGCCGTCATTCACAGAATCCCCGAACCGCGCGGGGACGCCCCGGGCAGGCAGTGGTCTTGCGACTATCCCGCATCTTGGCGCCCCAACGGCCGTCGGCAAAGGCTCACGACTGTCTGGCCGCGATCAGACCAGTTTGGCGTCGAGGGTGATCTGCGCGTTCAGCACCTTGGACACCGGACAGTTCTTCTCCGCCCCGGCGGCCAGGTCCTTGAAGGTGGCCTCGTCCAGCCCGGGGACCTCGGCGGTGAGGGTCAGGGCCGACTTGCTGATCTTGAAGCCGGCGCCATCGGGGTCGAGGCTGACGGCGGCCTGGGTGGTGATCTGGGTGGGGGTATAGCCGGCGGCCTGCATGGCGAAGGCCAGGGCCATGGTGAAGCAGCCGGCGTGGGCCGCGGCGATCAGTTCTTCGGGGTTTGTGCCCTTCTCGTTCTCGAACCGGGTCTTGAAGGAAAAGGGCGTTTCGGAGAGCACGCCGGAGTCGGTGGTCAGGTCGCCGTCGCCATCGCGGCCCGTGCCGCGCCAGGCCGCTGTCGCCTTACGGATCATGGTGTTTCCCTTCGTGTCTGGACGTTGAAGTTGGCTCCCTGGGTAAAGACTGGCTGCGACAGCGTCTTGCACGAGACGGCTGCGGCTCGGAGATTCCGGGCGGACCTCAGCGGGCGCCTACAATTCCACTGGTTTCCCATGCGGGGTGCGGCGGTAGGCGTCGGCCCAGGCCTCCTTGCGGGCCGCCAGGACGGCGGGTTCGGTAAGGCCGCGGTCGAGGGAGAGGCGCTCCAGGGCGGCCAGCCAGTGCTCATAGTAGTGGGTTCCGTCATCGGGCTCGCCGCGGACGTCGGCGGCTTTCAGCTCGGCGGAGAGGGCGGCGGCCCAGTCGGTCCAGGCGAAGGCGCCGGCGGCGTGGAGCTGAACCGCCAGGGCGAAGGCCTGGGCCTGCCAGGGCTCTTCGAACACCGGGCCCTCGGCGTCGATGGGCAGGCGCGGCAGGGCCTCGAAGGCGGCGACCTCAGGCTGGCTCAAGATAGGACTCCCACAGATCTAGATAGACCGCGCTCTTCTGGGTCACGTCGCCCCACAGGTCGGCGGCTTCGAACCGGACCTGGTAGAGGGGCTGGGGCTGCTCGCCCTGGCCGTGGGCGTTGGCGTCTGGAAAGATGTGGACGCCGTGCCACCGGGTGATCAGGCCGGGATGGCCGCGGACGTAGCGGGGCAGGCGCGTGTGGCCGGCGGGGTTGAGGTTGCGGGCGCGGACGGCCTCGCCGACGGCGAAGCGGGGCTGGACCGGAACATCGCGGTCCACCGG
>DASVMY010000368.1:0-2651 GCA_036384135.1 Caulobacteraceae bacterium
GTTCCGCTTCCGCCGCCCCGACGGCCTCTACCGCGGCCTGGTCCCCGCCGACGGCAGGCCGTCCGATCACGCCGAACTCTACGACCAGGCCTTCGTCCTGCTGGCCCTGTCGGCGGCGCACAAGGCCGGCGAGCCCGGCGCCGGCCATGCGGCCGAGGCCCTGCTCGGCAAGCTGGCCCCGCACCCCGGCGGCGGCTTCAAGGAACTTGCCGGCGCCGCCCTGCTGGCCAACCCCAACATGCACCTCTTCGAAGCTTTCCTGGCCTGGGCGCGGGCTGGCGGCGGCACGGTCTGGCAGGCCCTGGCCGACCGCCAGGCCCAGCTGGCCCACACTCGCCTGATCGACCTGGAGAGCGGCGCCCTGATCGAAGACTTCGGCCCCGACTGGACGGCGCCCGCCGACCCGGCCCTGCGCCGCGTGGAGCCCGGCCACCAGTTCGAATGGGCCTGGCTGCTGCTGAAATGGTGCCAGGTCGCCGGCCGGCCCCAGGACCTGCGCACCGCCCTGCACCTGATCGCGCTCGCCGAACAGGCCGGCGTCGACACCGCCCGCGGGGTCGCCGTCAACGAACTGGACGGCGAGCTTAGCCCCCGCGATCTGACGGCCCGCCTCTGGCCCCAGACCGAACGGCTCAAGGCCAATATCGCCGCCGCCGCCGTCACCGGCGATCCCGCCTGCTGGGCCGCCGCCCAGGCCGCCGCCGAGACGATCCTGCGCTATCTGGACGTCCCCCGCGCCGGCCTCTGGCGCGACCGCATGGACCAGGACGGCGCCTTCATCGACGAACCGGCCCCGGCCAGCTCGTTCTACCACATCGTCCTGGCGATCCAGGAGTTGGACGCGGTGGTGGGGGGTGGAACAGTTTAGAACGGGGGCGCAGGGACGCCCATAGTCCCATTCTCTTCCCCCTAGCGAAGCGTGGGGGAAGTGGATCGCGCCTCGCTGGCCTTTGGCTCGCGACAACAGAAGGTATGGGGCGCGAGACGATGGGAGCTCCAGCGGAGAACCAGCTTTCGCGTCAAGCTGGAGCCCCCCTCCCTTCGCGGGTGCTTCCCCCATCACTTCGTTCGGGGGAAGAGAACGCCGCCCCTCAACCCCGCGTCAACGCCTCCAGCGGCATCTCGATATCGATCTCCAGGGTCGAGACCTGTTCGCCGCGGTCCAGCCTGACCATCACCTTGTCACGGTCGATGGGGATGTGGCGGGCGATCACCGCCAGGATCTCCTGCTGCAGCACGGCGGCCAGGTCGGTCCGGCCAGACAGCGCCCGCTCATGCGCCAGCAGGATCTGCAGCCGGTCGCGGGCCACCGGCGCGGAGCGGTTGCGCTTGAACCAGGTCAGGAAGCTCATGCCGCCGCCGCCTTTCTCCCGAACAGCCGGCTGATGAAATTGCGCCGTTCGGGCGCCGCGGCGGCGGCCTCCACCCTCTCGCCCAGCAGCCGCCGCGCCGCCGCCGTATAGGCGCGGGCCGCGGGGGAGGCGGGATTGTGCAGGGTGATCGGGCAGCCCACGTTCGACGCGGTCAGCACGTCGGGGCTCTCGCCGATGATGCCCAGCAGCGGGATGGCCAGAATCTCCAGCACGTCCTCCACCTTCATCATCTCGCCGCGGCCGGCGCGGCCGGCGTCGAACCGGGTCAGCAGCAGGTGCTTTTCCAGCGTCTCGCCGCGCTCGGCGCGCAGGGTCTTGGAATCCAGCATGCCGATGATCCGGTCGGAGTCGCGCACCGAGGAGACCTCCGGATTGGTCACCACCACCGCCAGGTCGGCGAAGCGCATGGCCAGGGTGGCGCCCTTGTCGATCCCCGCGGGGCTGTCGCAGACGATCCAGTCGAACCTGCCGCGCAGCTCCTCGATCACCCGCCCCACGCCCTCTTCGGTCAGCGCATCCTTGTCGCGGGTCTGGGAGGCCGGCAGCAGGGACAGGGTCTCGATTCGCCGGTCGCGGATCAGGGCCTGCGACAGCTTGGCGTCGCCCTGGACCACGTTGACCAGGTCGAACACCACCCGCCGCTCGGCCCCCATCACCAGGTCCAGGTTGCGCAGCCCGACGTCGAAATCCACCACCACCACGCTCTGCCCGGCCTGGGCCAGGGCGGCGCTGAGCGATGCGGACGAGGTGGTCTTGCCCACCCCGCCCTTGCCGGAAGTCACCACCATTACCTTGGACATCGAACACTATTCCTTCCCGCCAACATGCGAGTTTGGTTCAACTGAAAGCCGAAAGCTTGAGCACGCCGTGGTCGCGCCGCACCTGCACCGCGCGGCCGTGCAGCTCCGCGCCCCAGTGCTCCGCCGTCCGGTACAGGCCGCCCACCGCCACCAGCTCGGCCTCCAGCCGGCGGCAGAAGATCCGCGCCGCCTCCCCGGTGCGCAGCCCCGCGATCGCCCGGCCGCGCAGGGCGCCGTAGACGTGGATCGAACCGCCGGCGATCACCTCGGCCCCCGAGGCTATGGGGCCGATCACCGTCACGTCGCCATGCTCGAAGATCACCGACTGCCCCGACCGCACCGGCCGGTCGATCACCAGTGAGGGTGGTGGCGAGGGCGGGGGAGGCGCCGCCGCCGGCGCGTGGGCGGCGCTTGGCCGGTTGGCCCCGATCTCGCGGCCCGGATCGCGTCCCGAGTCATGCCCGTTCAGGATCGTCGG
>DASVMY010000369.1:0-3275 GCA_036384135.1 Caulobacteraceae bacterium
CCCCCCTCATGCCCCCAGTCACGCCCCCAGTCATGCCTTTGCCCCCTTGCGGCCGGGCAGGTGCGTCGGACTGAGCCGGGCGGCGGCTTCGGCCAGGGGCCAGCGCGGACGGGCCACGGCGTCCAGGCCGTCGCTGAAGCCGGCGGCCAGGCGCTCGGCCCCGGCCAGCGCGATCATCGCGGCGTTGTCGGTGCAATAGGCCAGCGGCGGGGCGGCGAAGGAGAAGCCGTTCTGGGCGCAGAGATCCTGCAGCGCTCGGCGCACCTCGCCATTGGCCGCCACCCCGCCGGCGACCACGAAGCGCAGGCCCCCGCCCTGGTGTAGGCCAGCATAGGGACCCATGGCCTTGGCGGTGCGGTCGGTGAGCTGGCGGGCGATGGCGGTCTGGACCGCGGCGGCCAGGTCGCGGCGGTCGGCATCTTCGGTCAACCCGGCGGCCAGGCGCGCGGCGGCGGTCTTCAGGCCGGAGAAGGAGAAGTCGCAGCCCTCGCGCCCCAACAGTGACCGCGGCAACGGGAACCGGCTACCCTCGCCGCCTTCGGCCAGCTTTTCCAGCGCCGGTCCGCCGGGATAGGGCAGGCCCAGGCTCTTGGCGATCTTGTCGAAGGCCTCGCCGGCGGCGTCGTCGATGGTCGAGCCCAGGCGCCGGCAGGCCCCGACCCCCGCCACCTCCAGCAGCTGGCAATGACCGCCGCTGACCAGCAGCAGCAGGAAGGGATAGGGGATGTCCGCCCCCAGCCGTGCGGAGACGGCGTGGCCCTCGAGGTGGTTCACCGCCACCAGCGGCAGGTCCCGCGCCAGGGCGATGGCCTTGCCGAAGGACAGGCCCACCATCACCCCGCCCACCAGGCCCGGCCCGGCGGTGGCGGCGACGCCGTCGATGCCGTCCAGGGTCAGGCTCGCGTCGGCCAGAGCGCGGGCGACGACGGCGTCGATCACCTCCACATGCGCCCGGGCCGCGATCTCCGGCACCACCCCGCCGTAGGGGGCGTGGTCGGCGATCTGGCTGGCCACCACGGAGGACATCACTTCGGCGGCGCCGTCGGCTGGAAGGCGCACCACCGCCGCGGCGGTCTCATCGCAGCTGGTCTCTATGCCCAAGACAGTAAGGAAAGGGGGTACCGTGAGGGTGGAGCGGGTCATTCTGTTGCCGGGACGGGCGCGCTGGAGTAGCGAGGCGGTGAGAGGCCCCGTTTCGGGCGCCATCGAAGTGCGCGAGGTAGTCTTCTTCCCGTGACGAGGCAACAGGTCCGCATCGGCACGCGCGCCTCCAAGCTCGCCCTGGCGCAGTCGGGTCAGATGCAGCGCCGCATCGCCGCCGCCCTGGGCGTCCCGGCCGGCGCCTCCCAGGAGGCCATCGACGCGGCCGCCCCTCTGATCCAGATCACCACCTCCGGCGACCGTATCCAGGACCGCCGGCTGATGGAGGTGGGCGGCAAGGGCCTGTTCACCAAGGAGATTGAGGAGGCGCTGCTGGACGGCCGCATCGACTGCGCCATCCACTCGCTGAAGGACATGCCCGCCGCCCTGCCGCCCGGCCTGGCCATCGCCGCCAATCCCGAGCGCGAGGACGTGCGCGACGCCTTCTTAAGTATAAACTTGAATAGCTTCGATGCCTTGCCGCACAAGGCCCGACTGGGCACCGCCAGCCTGCGCCGCCAGGCCCAGGCCCTCTACCGCCGCCCCGACCTGGACATCGTCATGCTGCGGGGCAACGTCGACACCCGCGTGGCCAAGCTGGAGGCCGGCGTCGCCGACGCCATCCTGCTGGCCATGTCCGGCTTGAAGCGCCTCGGCCTCGGCCACCTGCCCAAGATGCTGCTGGACCCCATCGAGGCGCCCCCGGCGCCGGGCCAGGGCGCCCTGGCCATCGAGACCCGCGAGGGAGACGTCGACCAGCCCTGGCTGGCGGCCCTGCGTCATGGACCCACCAGCCTGGCGGTGGCGGCCGAGCGCGGCGCCATGCTGGCCCTGGAAGGCTCCTGCCGCACCGCCATCGGCGCCTACGGCCGCCTGGACGGAACCCGGCTCAGCCTGATCGTCGAGGCCCTGACCCCGGACGGCGCCCGCCGCTTCCGCCGCGAGGGCGAAGCGGACGTGGGCGGATCGGACGGCGAGGCCAGGGCCCGCGCCCTGGGCCTGACCCTGGGCGAAGCGGTGCGGGCCGAGGGTGGGGAAGCGCTGCTGGCGCCGGAGTGAGGGCGATGGGCGTGACGACACCGGGCGCGCGCAAACGGGTCTGGGTGACCCGCTCGCAACCGGGCGCGGACGCCACCGCCGCCCGCCTGGCCGCCCTGGGTTTCGAGCCGGTCGTGGCGCCGCTACTCGAACTGCGGACCCTGCCGGAGGCGCGGATCGACCTCACCGGCGTCTGCGCCATCGCCTTCACCAGCGCCAATGGCGTGCGCGGCTTCACCGAACGGACGCCCGAGCGCGGCTACAAGGTCTTCGCCGTCGGCGCCGCCACCGCCGAGGCGGCCCGCAAGGCCCGCTTCGCCACCGTCCTGTCCACCGACGGCGACGTCAAGGCCCTGGCCGGGGCCATGGCTTCGCGCAAACGCGAGCTCACCGGGATAATCCTGCATCCCGGCGCCGCCGAACCGGCCGGCGACCTGGCCGGGGAACTGGCCCAGCACGGGCTCGAAGTGCGCACCATAGCCCTCTACGAATCCGTCCCGGCGGCCCTGCCCGAGGGCTTCGCCGAGACCCTCGGCGATTTCAGCGCCGTCCTGCTGCACTCCCCCGCCGCCGCCCGCGCCCTCAAGGACCTGCTGAACACAGCCCCCGCGCCGGGCCTGAAGGTCTTCGGCCTCTCCAAGGCGGTGACCCGCCCCCTGACCCGCGTCGCCCTGGCCGAACGCGCCGCCGCCCCCGCCCCCACCGAAGACGCCCTGCTGGCCCTGCTGCAAAGCCGCATGACGGCGCAGGACGCGGCTGAGGGGTGAGGGGTCACGCCACCCCCGCATAACCCTGATATCATTGCGCCGCCGCGCGACGTGCGGCACTTGTAGGCTGTCATGACCGCCCTGCCCGATCCGTCTGACCTGGCCCCGAGCCAAGACCCCGCCGCCTACGGCCGGCGCCGGATGTTCTCGGTGGGGTTCTGGGCGATGATCTCGCTTTGCCTGCTGTGCATCCTGGCCGGCGCCGCGGTGGTGGGGTTCGCGCCGATGCTCACCGGCGCGGCCCCCCCGGCGGCCAAGCTCGCCACGCCCAGCTCGGCCGGCGCCCCCACCGAGACCACCGCCCAGACTCAGACCGCACAAGCCCCATCG
>DASVMY010000370.1:0-4891 GCA_036384135.1 Caulobacteraceae bacterium
CCCAGATGAGGTCGCCCGGCTGGACGATATCGCCGGCGGCCAGGCTGCGGGCGTAGGCCAGGACCTGGACGTTGCGTTCAGGTCCGGCGACGGCGCCGCGGACGATGATGCGGCGCAGGCCGTTGGGGTTGGCCCAGTCGAGGCCCGCCTGGCGCGCGATCCGCTGCACCGCGGTGGCGTCCAGCACCACGCTGGCCCCGATCCGGTCGGCGACGACGACATTGGCGACACTGCCGGCCCCGACGAAGAGCTCGCCGAGGGTGACCTGGCCGTTTGGATCGACGATCTCGCCGCGCAGGGTCACCGGCTGTCCGGCTTGAGCGACGCCGACCAGGAAGAACCAGGCGGTCAGGCCCGTGGCGGCGATCTTGGCCAAGCGGGAGGGGTGCTGTCGGGTCATCTTACGACTTCACCTGCGAGGCGGTGGCCAGCATCTGGTCGGCGGTGGTGACGACCTTGGAGTTCATTTCGTAGGCGCGCTGGGCGACGATCAGCGAGGTGATCTCCGACACCGCGTCGACGTTGGAGGCTTCGGTGTAGCCCTGCAGAAGCTGCCCCACGCCGGTGCTGCCCGGCGAGGCCAGGGTGGCGGCGCCGGACGCGGCGCTTTCCATGAATAGATTGTCGCCCTGGGCGTCGAGGCCGCCTTCATTGAGGAAGGTCGCCAGTTGCAGCTGGCCGACCACGGTGGGCGCCGTCTGGCCCGGCTGGGCGACCTGCACCTGACCGGTCTTGGAGATGATCACCTGGGTGGTGCCCTGGGGGATGGTGATGGTCGGCTGGACCAGATAGCCGTCCGGCGTCACCAGCTGCCCCTGGTCGTTGGGCGACAGGTTGCCGGCGCGGGTGTAGGCGGTCTCGCCGGAGGGCAGCAGCACCTGGAAGTAGCCGCGCCCCTGGATCGCCATGTCGTACTGGTTGCCGGTGGCGGTGGTCGAACCCTGCTCGGTGATCCGGTAGACCGACCCGGCCTTCACGCCGCCGCCGATCTGGACGCCCGTGGGGACGATGGTGCCGGTGTCGGACGACTGGGCCCCGGGGGTCTCCATCGTCTGGTACAGCAGGTCCTCGAACTCGGCGCGCTGCCGCTTGAACGCGATGGTGTTCATGTTGGCGATGTTGTTCGAGATGACCTCGACGTTCATCTGCTGGGCGGCCATGCCCGTGGCGGCGGTTCTCAAAGCTTGCATGGTCTTAAGGGTCCTAGTTCACCGCTCCGAGCCGCTGGATCGAGCGGCGCGAGAGGTCGGAGGTCTGGGTCATGATGTTGGTGATCGACTCATAGGCCCGGTTGATTTCCACCAGCCGGGTGATCTGGGTCAGGGTCTGGACGTTGGAGTTCTCCAGCATGCCCTGGCGGACTTTCGCGCTCGTGGCCGGCTGGGGCTGGATGTTGGTGTCGTTGCGGAACAGGTTCTTGCCGTCCTTGGACAGGGACGCCAGGCTGTCAAAGGTGACCACGTCGACCTGGCCGACCTTTTGCCCCGCCTGGCTGATCACGCCGCCTTCGGAGATGCTGACCGCGCCCTTGGCGGCGTCCAGCACGATGTCGCTGCCGCCGCCCTGAACCGCGTCGCCTTCCTGGGTGACCAGCTTGCCGGTGTCGTCCAGCTTGAAGCGGCCGTCGCGGGTGTAGCGTTCGCCGGCGGCGGTGGAGACCTTGAAGAAACCCCTGCCGTCGATGGCCAGGTCCAGCGGCGCGCCGGTCTGGGTCAGCCCGCCCTGGCGGAAGTCCCGCGCCACGCCGTCATCCATGACGAAGGTGACAGGGGCCGTGATCCCGGCGGTCTTGGCCGGCGCGGCCTGGTCGGCGCGCGTCATCATGTCTTCCAGCTTGAAGCCGGCCGTGTCCGCGTTGGCGATGTTGTTGGCGACGATATCGAGCTCGTGCTGCAGGACGACCTGCCGCGAGAGGCTGACATACATCGTGTTGTCCATCGTCTTCACGCCCCCGCGGTTTTGAGCCGGCTGCTCGCAAGGTCATCTGCAACCTTCGGGCCAGTCTGAAAGCTCAATAAAATCAAAGAAAAAGAAAGTTAACGGGCGCCGGGCGGCTGAATCTTCCGGGCAAGGTTTGCAGCCGTCGGCGGCGAAGCGGCCCGGAATCAGGCCGGCGACTCAGATTCGCGCCTTGGCCGGCCCGACCGGCGGAAAAGGGCGCCGAAGCTAGCAAGAAGGGCGCCACGGACGGCCGCGGACCCATGTGTTACCGCCAAAATGTCGCATTCCGGCGGCCCTGAAACGGATCTTAGTCACTGAAATATAAAGAGAATGAGGTTCACGAGGTTTTCTTGTGGCCGTTAACGAATGAACCGATCGTTAACCAGCGCCGGGCGAAGACCAGGGGACGTACTTCTAAGGAATCGCACGCGTGGCGAAGGACAAGTCCAAAGACAAGGACAAGCCGACCGACGCTGAGGCCGAAGACCAGGCGACGGTCGAAGGTGAAGGTGAAGGCGGCGAGGCCGGGGGCAAGAAGAAGCTTCCGCTCAAGCTGATTCTGATCGCCGCGGCGGGCGCCTTCGTGGTGCTGGGCGGCGGCGGGACAACCGCGTTCCTGCTCCTGAGCCCCAAGCCCGACGCCGCTCATGCCGGCAAGAAGGTCGAGAAGCCCAAGAAGGGCGAGAAAAAGGACGCCAAGGAAGACAAGACCGCGCCGCAGATCAAGGATGGTCCCGATGGCGTGGTGTTCTTCACCCTGCCCGACATCGTCGTGAATATGCAGACAGCCGACGGCAAGCCGACCTTCCTGAAGCTGAAACTGACTTTCGAACTGCCCGATCACGCCACCGCCGACGCGCTGACGCCGGAACTGCCGCGGATCGAGGACATGTTCCAGACCTTCCTGCGTGAACTGCGCCCCGAGGACCTGTCCGGCAGCCAGGGCAGCTTCCAGCTGCGCATGGAAATCCTGCGGCGGGTGAACCTGGTGGCGGCCCCGTCCAAGGTCAACGCCGTTCTGATCGAGGAGATGCTGATCAACTAGGGCGTCCGCCCTGATTGACGCGAAACCCATGGCCGATCCGACCGACGAACTTCCGCCACTGACCGACGCCCCGGGCGAGCCCCCGCCCGTCGACGGCGCCTGGGCGGGGGCCGAGGAGGACGAAGCCCTGTTGGGGTCCGAACGGATCCTCAATCAGGACGAGATCGACAGCCTGCTCGGCTTCGACATGACCGAGGACGACTCGGGCGAGCGCAACGGCATCCGGGCGATCATCAATTCGGCGCTGGTCTCGTACGAACGCCTGCCGATGCTGGAAATCGTCTTCGACCGCCTGGTGCGGCTGATGACGACCTCCCTGCGCAATTTCACCAGCGACAACGTCGAGGTCAGCCTCGACAACATCTCCTCGATCCGGTTCGGGGATTACCTCAATTCGATCCCCCTGCCAGCCATCCTGTCCGTCTTCCTGGCCGAGGAACTGGACAACTACGGCCTGCTGACCATCGACTCCAACCTGATCTACTCGATCGTCGACGTGCTGCTGGGCGGGCGCCGCGGCACCGCCGCCATGCGCATCGAGGGCCGGCCCTACACCACCATCGAGCGGGTGCTGGTGCAGCGGATGGTCGAGGTGGTGCTGAACGACTGCAAGACCGCCTTCGAGCCGCTGACCAAGGTCAATTTCGTGCTCGACCGGCTGGAGACCAATCCGCGCTTCGCCGCCATCGCCCGGCCGGCCAACGCCGCCATCCTGGTGAAGCTGCGCATCGACATGGAAGACCGGGGCGGGCGCATCGAGCTGCTGCTGCCCTACGCCACGCTGGAACCGATCCGCAAGATGCTGCTGCAGCAGTTCATGGGCGAGAAGTTCGGCCGCGACAACATCTGGGAAGGCCACCTGGCCAGTGAGCTATGGACCACCCAGATGGAGGTCCGCGTGGTGCTCGACGAGCAGCAGATCAACCTGCGCCGGGTGCTGGACCTGAGCGTCGGCGACACCCTGATGCTCAACGCCACGCCCGACAGCCTGGTCGAGCTGCGGGCCGGAACCATTCCCCTGACGCGCGCCCGCATGGGCCGCCGCAACCACCACATTGCCGTGCGGGTCGAGGCGCCGTTGTCGCCCGCCGCCAAGCAAGCCGTGCAGAGGTCCTGACATGAGCGCCGTCGCCCTGATCCTCAATCTCCTGCTCGGTGGCCTGCTGATGTTGGCGCTGGGCCTCGGCTGGCGACTGGAGCGCCGCCTCAAGGCCCTGCGCGACAGCCAGACCACCTTTGTCCAGGCGGTGCAGGATCTCGACCGCGCCGCCGCCAGGGCCGAGCAGGGCCTCGCCGACCTGCGCGCCGCCACCGACGAGGCCGCTGACAGCCTGGCCGACCGCATCGCCACCGCCAAATCGCTTAGCGCCAAGCTCGACGCCTCCATCGGTCGCGCCGCTGCCGCGCCTGCTCAACACACGCCGGCCGCACAAGCCCCGGCCGAACCCTTCCGCGCCCGCCCCGAGGCGCGTCCGGAGGCGCGCGACATCCGCCACGACCTGATCCTGGAGGACGCCCCGCCGGCGCGTCGGCCTTTCGAGACCCGCCTCGAAGCCCTGCGGCCCCGCCTGACGGCGACCGGGCCGGCGAACAACGCCGCCCGCTCCCGCGCCAGGGTCGACGACGATCTGTTTGACGAGGGCCTGTCGGCCCGCAGCGCCGCGCGCGCCGATCTGGGCCTGGGAGGCCGCCGGTGAAGTCCGTTCCGCGCATCCTGCCTCTGATCGCCGTCGCCATCGGCGGCGTTCTGGCCGTCAAACTTGTGACCAGCGCCGGCGATCTGCCGCATGCGTTCTCCTCCGCCCAGGCCTTTGCCGAAGGGGTGGCTAAGACCGCAAAGGCGGCGGCCGGTGAGAGCGCAGACGCCGCCACCCCCGCCGCCGTCGCCGCCAAGCCGGCCCCGAT
>DASVMY010000371.1:0-6007 GCA_036384135.1 Caulobacteraceae bacterium
AGAAGGACGAGAAAGTGCGATTTCAACCCTCACATAACTTGCTGATATTATGGACGGTTTTGAGATGTGTGCATCGCCTAGCCGTCTTCGGGGAAATGTCGCCAATGGCGAGCGCAGCGAGGCGGGCGACGATGGGGGAAGCGTTGAAGTAAACCAGCGGCTCCGCAATCAGACGCCGTCATCGACGCCGCACTGGGTCCTGCGAGGAGAAGTGCACCCGCCCAGCCCTCCGCTGACGCTCCGGGCGTTCGGCGCGGGAGCCGCCTCCGGCGTCTCCAGACCTCTGCTGGCGCAGAGGCCGCTTCTCACTCCCCCATCGTCGCCCGCCTCGCTGCGCTCGGCCTTGGCGACACTTCCCCCCTCACCCGGCTGCGCCGGGCTCCGAGGGAAGAATTCAGATTTGCGGCGCTGCACGCACGCAAAACGCCCCTGCGCCCCTATGCCCGGGCCTTCTTGCGCCGCCTTTCGTTGACACTAGAGGGTGCGCTGCTTAAGTCAGCGGCGCGTTTTACGAGCGGTTTTTCGAGCAGGCGAAGGACTTTACCGGGCCGCGCACGGCGGCCTGCTCGGCGCCCAGGACCTCAAACCGGACGTTCATTACCCCTATGGTCGATCTGACGAAGATTTTCGGCTCATCCAACGACCGCAAGGTCAAGGCGATGCTGGGCCGAGTTGCCAAGATCAATGCGCTAGAGCCCGCCATGGCGACGCTCAGCGACGATCAGCTGCGCGCCAAGACCGAAGAATTCCGGGCCCGGCTGGCCAAGGGCCAGAGCCTGGACGACGTCATGAACGAGGCCTTCGCCGTGGTGCGCGAGGCCGCCAAGCGGGTGCTGGGCCAGCGCCACTTCGACGTGCAGATGGTCGGCGGCATCGTGCTGCACAAAGGCGGCATCGCCGAAATGCGCACCGGCGAGGGCAAGACCCTGGTCGCCACCCTGCCCTGCTATCTCAATGCGCTGGAAGGCAAGGGCGTCCACCTGATCACGGTGAACGACTTCCTGGCCGGCCTGCATGCCGAGTGGATG
This sequence comes from Caulobacteraceae bacterium, assembly GCA_036384135.1. Lineage (GTDB taxonomy): Bacteria > Pseudomonadota > Alphaproteobacteria > Caulobacterales > Caulobacteraceae > Acaudatibacter. The sequence continues at coordinate 1,029 of DASVMY010000371.1, forward strand.
GGCCGGGTCTACCGGTTCCTGGGCCTTAGCGTCGGGGTGATCGTCAATGGCCTGAGCCAAGGCGAGCGCCAGAAGGCCTATCGCAGCGACATCACCTACGGCACCAACAACGAATTCGGTTTCGACTACCTGCGCGACAACCTGGTCTATGACGCCGCCGAGATGGTCCAGCGCGGGCACAACTTCGCCATCGTCGACGAAGTGGACTCGATCCTGATCGACGAGGCGCGCACGCCGCTGATCATTTCGGGCCCCACCGAGGACCGTTCGGATTTCTACCGGATCATCGACGCCCTGGTGAAGGACCTGATCAAGGACACCACCACCTTCGAGCACGACGAGAAGCAGAAGCAGGCCCTGCTCACCGAATATGGCTCGGAGAAGATCGAGGAGATCCTGGAGGAGGCCGGCCACCTGGCCGAGGATTCCGCCGGCCTCTACGATCCGGCCAACATCTCAGTGGTCCACCACGTCAACCAGGCGCTTCGGGCCAACGTCCTCTACCAGAAGGACAAGGACTACATCGTCCGCGACGGCGAGGTGATGCTGATCGACGAATTCACCGGCCGCATGATGCATGGCCGGCGGCTGTCGGAAGGCCTGCACCAGGCCATCGAGGCCAAGGAAGGCGTCGACATCCAGCCCGAGAACCAGACCCTGGCCTCGGTCACCATCCAGAACTACTTCCGCCTCTACGCCAAGCTGTCGGGCATGACCGGCACGGCGGCCACCGAGGCCCAGGAATTCCTCGACATCTACAAGATGGACATCGCCGAGATCCCGACGAACCGCCCCGTGGCGCGGATCGACGAGGACGACGAGGTCTATCGCACCGAGGCCGAGAAGAATCAGGCCATCGTCAGCCAGATTGAGGACTGCTACCGCCGCGGCCAGCCGATCCTGGTGGGCACGGTGTCGATCGAAAAGTCCGAGCACCTGTCGGACCTGCTAAAGGCCCACCGCTTCGAAGTCGACGGCAAGACCGTGGTGGGCGTGCCCCACCAGGTGCTGAACGCCCGCTACCACGAGCAGGAAGCCTTCATCGTCGCCGAGGCCGGCGTGCCCCAGGCGGTGACCATCGCCACCAACATGGCCGGCCGCGGCACCGACATCCAGCTGGGCGGCAATATCGATATGCGCCTGGCGCGCTGGCGCCAGGAACAGACGGGCCTGGGCATCGAGCCCACCCGCGAGGCCGAGGCCGAACAGACCGAGGAACTGGCCGCCGAGATCGAGAGCAAGAAGGCCAAGGCCCTGGCCGCCGGCGGCCTGTTCGTGCTGGGCACCGAGCGTCACGAGAGCCGGCGCATCGACAACCAACTGCGCGGCCGCACCGGCCGTCAGGGCGACCCCGGCAAGTCGAAATTCTTCCTCAGCTGCGAGGACGACCTGCTGCGCATCTTCGCCGGCGACCGGCTGGACGCGATCATGCGCACCTTCGGCGTCCAGGAAGGCGAGGCGATCACCCACAAGTGGCTCAACAGCGCCATCGCCACCGCCCAGAAGCGCGTCGAACAGCGCAACTACGAGATCCGCAAGAACCTGCTGAAATACGACGACGTCGCCAACGACCAGCGCAAGGCGGTGTTCGAGCAGCGCCGCGAGTTCATGGAGTCGGCGGACCTCTCCGAGATCATCGTTGAGATGCGCGCCGACACCGTCGCCGACCTGGTCCAGCGCCACCTGCCGCCCAAGGCCTATGCCGACCAATGGGACGTGGAGGGCCTGGACGAGCGGACGCAGGCTCTACTGGGCCTGCAGTTGCCGATCAAGGACTGGGCGGCCGAGGAAGGCATCGCCAACGAGGAGATCGAGGAACGCCTTCTGAAGGCCGCCGATGCGCGGGCCGAGGAACGCGAGCGGATGCTCGGCCCCGAGCAGCTGCGCCAGATCGAGAAGAACTTCCTGCTGCAGATGGTCGATCTTCAGTGGCGCGAGCACCTGATGCACCTGGATCACCTGCGCAACGTCATCGGCCTGCGCGGCTATGGCCAGCGCGATCCGCTGAACGAGTACAAGACCGAGGCCTTCTCCCTGTTCGAGAAGCTGATCGGCGACCTGCGCCAGAACGTGACCCGCTGGATCATGACGGTGGAGTTCCAGTTCACCGAGCCCTCGCCAGAGCCTGATCCCGGCCGTTTCACCGAGATCCACGTCGACCCCAACACCGGCGAGAACGAGCGGGCGCTGGAGCTGACCGGCGTCGGCGCCGGCCTCAATTTCCCCGACCGCTCCGCCGCCGACCGCGCCAACCTGCCGCTCAGCGCCCTGCCCGAAGGCTTCGAACGCACGGGCCGCAACGCCCCCTGTCCCTGCGGCTCGGGCAAGAAGTTCAAGCACTGCCACGGGGCGCTGGTTTAGACGGCGATCTCCCCCTCGCGGGCGAGGGGGAGTGGCGAGGGTAAGGGAGCGTCAGCGACCGAAACCCGCCGAGGGGGAGAAGTGCGCAGGCAAACCCCGAGGTCAGCGCCAACCCTATCTCACCGCCGCCGGTGGGTGTCTCCCCTCCGCGGCCCGTCGCCTGCTTCGCGGGCTCCGCGCGCCGCACCTCCCCTCACCTGCGTGAGGGGAGGATCAGATCGACCCCGCCGAGACTTCCTTACCGCTCCAACACCGCCCACGCGGTCTCGGCCAGCAGCTTCGTGCCGGAATTGTCGGGGCTGGCGTCGGAATTGCCGATGCCATCGAGGTTGCGCTTGAAGACGCCCTGGCCGATGGAGGCCAGGCGGAAGATCGAGAAGCCCAGATAGAAGCCGAAATCGTCGATGTGGTCGCGCCCCGTGCGGCGGCAATAAGCGGCGACGTATTCAGCCTCGGTCGGGATGCCGGAGCTGGCCAGGTCGATCCCGTCCAGGGTTCCCCAGCTTTCCGACCGCGAATGCCAGAGGATGCAGTTGTAGCCGAGGTCCGCCAGGGGGTGGCCCAGGGTCGACAGCTCCCAGTCCAGCACCGCGATGATCTTCGGCTCGGTCGGGTGGAACATCACGTTCTCGAGCCGGTAGTCGCCGTGGGCGATGGTGGTCGTATCGTCGGCCGGCATCCGCTTGGGCAGATACTCGATCAGCTTCTCCATCGCCTCGATGCGCTCGGTTTCCGCGCCGCGGTATTGCTTGGTCCAGCGGTCGATCTGGCGGACGAAGTAGTTGCCGGGGCGGCCGTAGTCGCCAAGGTCGACGGCGGCGTAGTCGACCCCGTGCAGGCGGGCCATCACGGCGCTCAGCTCGTCATAGATCGCGGTCCGCTCCGCCGGCGTCATCCCCGGCAGGCGGGCGTTGCGGAAGATACGGCCGTCCATGAAATCCATGACGTAGAAGACGGTGCCGATGACGCTCTCGTCCTGGCACAGCGCCCGCATCCTGGGTACGGGAAAGCCCGTGCCGCCCAGGGCCTTCATCACCCGGTATTCGCGGTCCACCTGGTGAGCGCTGGCCAGCAACTGGCCGGGCGGTTTCTTGCGGATCACATAGCGCTGGGCGGCGGTGGTGATCATGAAGGTGGGGTTGGACGCCCCGCCCTTGAACTGAACCACGCTCATCGGGCCGGCGAAGCCTTCGACATTAGCGGTCAGCCAGGCCTCCAGCCTCGCCTCGTCGAAGCGGTGGGCCGCGCGAACCTGCCCGACGTTGGGGATATCGGCGCCCCGAGACGCGTCCTCAGGGGCGTGTTGTTCCTGGATTTCCGGCATTGCATTCCCTGATGTGAACGGTCGTCTTCTTTCGGTCGGCCGCCAATCTAGCAGGGTTACGCCAGGACCGGCCAAGAGGAGACGCATTCATGGCCGCCCCCGCCATCGCCGCCGAGGACTTCACCTGCGTGCTCTACGCCGTGAAGGACCATATCGCCCGCATCACCCTCAACAGGCCCGAACGGCGCAACGCCTTGAACCCGCGGGCCTATGCCGAGATCGAGGCCGCTTTCCGCCACGCCAGCGCCGATCCGGAGGCGCGCTGCGTGGTGGTCACCGGCGCCGATCCGGCCTTCTGCTCGGGCGAGGACGTCAAGGAGATGATGACCGGCGACGCGCCCCGCGCCGCGCCGGGCCAGAGGCGCATCCGCTTCGAGCCCACCCCCGCCGCCATGGCCGCCATCGACTGCGAAAAGCCGGTGATCGCGGCGGTGAACGGCGCGGCGGTTGGCTGGGGCATGGAGCTGGCCCTTTACGCCGACATCCGCATCGCCTCGGAAAAGGCGGTGTTCGCCGAGCTGTTCATCAAGCGCGGCCTGATCTGCGACGTGGGCGGGCTGTGGAAGCTGCCGTCCATCGTCGGCCCGGCCAAGGCGGCGGAGCTGCTCTACACCGGCGATCCGATCAACGCCGTCGAGGCCGAGCGCATCGGCCTGGTCAGCCAGATCACCGCCCACAAGGACCTGATGCGCGCCGCCCTCTACATGGCCGGCCGCATCGCCTCCAACCCGCCGCTCGCCCTGCGTTCCATGAAGGAAGGCCTGCGCCGGACCACCCAGGGTGACCCGCGCGAGATCGGCGCCTGGGCCATCGAGGTCATCTACCGCCTGTTCGACACCGACGATCACCGCGAGGGGGTGAAGAGCTTCCTGGAAAAGCGGTCGCCGGTGTTCACGGGGCGCTGAGCTACATCTTCATCCCAGCCATCGGGTCAGCCGCCGGCGCGGCGTCCCGAATGGGCGCGTCGACGCTGACTGTCCCGGCCTTGGCGAAGGTGAACACCACCCGCACATGGCCGCCGGCCTTCAGCGGCCCCTTCAGCCCGGTCAGCATGACGTGGCCGCCGCCAGGGGAGAAGCGGATGACGCCGCCTGGGGCGATGGGGATAGCGGTGGTGATCGGGGCCATGCGCATGACCCCGCCGACCGTGGACATGCTGTGGAACTCGACCTTGGCGGCCGTGGGGCTGGAGGCCGAGAGCAGGCTGTCGCCCGCCCGGCCGCGGTTGGTGAAGGTGACGTAGACCGCGCCGGTGGTCGCGCCGGGCGGGGTGGGCCGCGCCCAGGCGCCGGCG
>DASVMY010000372.1:0-11541 GCA_036384135.1 Caulobacteraceae bacterium
CAGGCCGACCCAAGGCCGCGGCGCGGCGATGTCGGCGCTGAGCAGGATGTCAAAGTCGCCCAAGCCGTCGGCCGGGAGGGGCCCGCCGCGGTGCACGCCCAGGCGCACGGCGCCAGGTCCAAGCGCTGTTCGGTCGCCGTCGCCAGCCCCGAACGTCGTCACCGCCAGGCCGGCGCCGCCCAGGGCGATGAGGTCGGACAGCAGGGCGTCCCGCGGCGCGTCTGGATTGTCTGCCGTCCGCTCCGGGGTCACCACCTGCTCCGCTGCCACCTTGCCATGTCATTGTAGGGCAGGGTGTCGCCGAACGCCCAGTTTTCCGCAGTCCGCATTTCCGCGCAAATGGTCGGCACGCCGGCGATGATCTGGCATTGTCTTCGGCGCGGCGGCGACGCGCACGGCCCCGCGGGAGTCCATAAGAGCGCGGGGAGAGAGGGAACGATGTCGTCAGGCCTGTTCAGCGACCTGCTTGTGATCGACTGCGCGAGCTTCATCGCGGGCCCCGCCGCCGGGACGGTGATGTCGGATTTCGGGGCCCGGGTGATCAAGATCGAACCGCCAGGGATGGGCGATTCCTACCGCAACCTGTTCCGGATGCGCGGCACGCCGGAGGATATCGACTACTTCTGGGCCCTGGACTCCCGCAACAAGGAGAGCCTGGCCCTGGACCTGAAGGAGCCGTCGGCGCGGGCCGTGCTGGAGGCGCTGATCCGCAAGGCCGACGTCTTCATCACCAACTTCCCGTTCCCGATTCGCGAGCGGCTGAAGCTGCGAGCCGAGGACCTGACGCATTTGAACAAGCGGCTGATCTACGCCTCGCTCACGCCCTACGGCGAGCACGGCCCCGAACGGGACCGCACCGCCTACGACACCACCGCCTGGTGGGGTCGCTCGGGGCTGATGGACATGGTCCGGGCCACCGGCGAGACCGAAATGGCGCTGTCCATGCCCGGCATGGGTGACCACCCCACGGCCATGGCCATGTACGGGGCGATCGTCACGGCCCTGTACCGGCGGCAGATCACCGGCGAAGGCGGGATGGTGAGCACCTCCCTGCTGGCCAACGGCCTGTGGTCGAACTCCTGCCAGGTGCAGGCGTCGCTGTGCGGGTACGAGCTGACGCCGCGGGGCCCGCGCGGCGAGCGCAGCGCCCTGACCGAGGTCTACCGCACCGCCGACGACCGCGACTTCGTCCTGGCCATCGCCAGCCCCGCCCGCGAATGGCCGGCGTTGGCCCGCGCCCTTGGCCACGCCGAGTGGCTGGAGGACCCCCTGTTCTCCACCCCCATGGCGCGGTTCGAGAATGCGCCCGTGCTGGCCGCCTTCCTGGACGAGATCTTCGTTCAGGAGCCCTGGGAGCACTGGTCCGAGCGGCTGACGCGGGCCGGGGTCACCTTCGGCATCGTCGGCCGCACCTCCGATCATGCCTACGATCCCCAGGTCGAGGCCAACCACCTGCTGCCGGAATTCACCGACGGCGACGGCCTGCGCACCGTCGACAGCCCGTTCCAGATCGCCGGCGAGACCAAGCAGCCGCCGCGGATGTCGCCGACGATCGGCCAGCACACCCTGGAAATCCTGCGGGAGTGCGGCGTCAGCCCTGCCCAGATCGAGGCGCTGACCACCGGCGGCTAAGGGAGCGCGGCGCCCCTCCCGGCGGGTCAGGCCATGTAGGAGGCCTTGTCGGCGAAGACCACCGTCTCGCTGATCACGGTCTCGGCCAGCAGGGTGCGGAAGGCTGGAAAGCGCTCATCGGCCATGAAGGCCTGGAGCGCGCGGTCGTAGTGCTGGAAATCATCGAGTTCCCAAAGGTCGATAACGTTCCCCAGCCGTCCGGTGCGCTGGACGAAGGCGCCGGCGAGACGCCAGCCCTGGCCCTCGAGGAACGGAACCGCGGTCTCCCCCATGGCGTCCAGGAAACGGCCAAGGCCGGCCGCGTGGATCTCCAGCGTTACGTGCAGGTAGACGGACATTTGAGCTTCTACTCCAGGGGCATGCCGATCAGGGCGGCGATATTGCGGTGCACGTTCTGCAGGGCGATTTCGTTGCGCCCGTAGACGATCTTGAACCCTTCGGGAGCGTGGCTGAGGTTGCGCTGGCCCTCCTTGGAGACGCTGTAGTCCTCGGTGGAGACCACCTGCTGGATGAAGTCGTGGGCCTCGACGAAGGCGGAGTCCGGCGTCTGGGCCGGGGCGTCGGCGCAGCGATAGGTGGACATGATGCTGAAGGCCTTGCCTGCAACGTCGCCGGGATAGAGGCGGTACATGCCGATCATGCGGCCGCCGTCGGCCATGGGGGCGCCGTAGACGATGGAGTTGGGGAACACCAGGTGGCTGCCGCCGTAGGGTGCGGAGGGCCAGCGGCTCTCCTCGACGCCCACCAGATCGCGCAAGCCGCTGTTGGTGAAGTTGACGCGGTAGTGGGGGGCGAAATGGTCGTAGAGGATGACGTTGGAAATGGTGCTGATCCCGAAGGTCGTGGGGTGCAGGGCGGCGAAGTGGTAGCCCTCGCCATAGGTGTCCAGCGCGTATTTCCAGTTGGCCTCCACGTCCACGCGGCTGTGCTTGATCAGCTTCGCCCCGGCCAGGTCCAGGTGCAGCAGTTCGGGTCCCATGCCGCCCAGCCAGGACTCCACGTCGATGGTCTCCTCGCCGGCGTGCGCCTTGACGAAGACCATGCCGCCCCACTCGCCCACCGGGACGCGGACCAGGTTGCGGGTGGCCCGGTCGATCCCCTCGAACGAGGCGTCGCCCGGTATCGCCACCACCTTGCCGTCGAGATCGAAGCTCCAGCCGTGGAAGGGGCAGACCATCAGCTTGCGGTGGCTGCAGTCGGCCACCAGGCGGGCGGCGCGGTGGGTGCACATGTTGAGGAAGGCGTTCAGGGCGCCGTCCCGGGCGCGGACAATGAGAATTCCCGGCCCGGCGCTGTCGAACAGCATCACGTCGCCGGGATTGGCCACCTCGCACGACAGGCCGGCCAGCAGCGGGACCTTGCCGAACAGTTCGCGCCGCTCGGCCTCGAACCGCACCGGGTCGGTGTAGTCCCGCGGCGAGTTGAGCATCGGGGCGGACCCCCAGTCGGTGGTTCCACCGGCCGCCAGGTGCGCGACCTGTCGGCGTTCGAGGGCGCGCATGGCGGCGCCGGCCGGCGCTGCGTCCTTGGCCGTGGCGGCCTTGGCGGTGGTGTCGGCGGCGTCGAGGGTGTCGGACATGACCTTCTTCCTCCTACTGGAATCTATTGTCTTTGAAATTTGGTCGCGCCGAGGGCCAGGAAGCCTACGGCGCTGGGCGCGAGGGTGAACAGCATCAGGCGGAACGCGGCGGGGTAGTTGCCCAGGAGGTCCCGGCCCAGGCCGGCAAGCAGGGCGCCGGCGACCGCGATGGTGGTGAAGACCAGCGACAGGCCGTTGGCGCGGGCGAAGTTGCGGGGGCCAAAGCGCCTGGCGAGCATGACCGCCAGCAGGGGGATCAGTCCTCCCGTGGCCAGGCCCATGAGCGGCACGCTCACCGTCAGGACCGACTGATCCACCCCCGCCGCGGCCAGGGCCAGGCCCCCGCCCTCCAGGACCAGGGCCACGCCCAGCAATATCCGGGCGTCGAACCGGTCGGCCAGGGCGCCGAAGCCGGCGATGCCCATGGCCGCGACAATGGCGGTGAGGGAGATGATGCGCGCGGTGCTGGCCGGGTCAGCGCCCATGTCGGCCATCCAGGGGCCGAGGTTGAAGTAGATGGCGTTGAAACCCACCGTCAGCGACGTGACCACCAGGGTTGCGCCGATGAAGGTCCGGTCGGTGAGGATGGCGGCAACCGGGGTTGGTCCTCCGCCGCCGGCGGGCGTCTGCGCGTATTCATGAGACGGGGTCTCGTGGGATGCGACGGCCCCCGCGCGGGACGGCCCTCGCACCGTCAGGGCGATCAGCGGCAGGGTGACGGCGGCGATCGCCGCGGCGAACATCGCCACGCTGGTGCGCCAGTCGAAGACGGCCAGCAGGCGGGCGGCGATCGGCGGCATGGTCAGGCCCCCCAGCGCCAATCCCAGCGTCACCACGCCGATGGCGAGGCCCGCCTGCGGCTGGAACAGGCGTACCGCCAGAATCTGGCCGATCATCGGGCCGCACACCACCATGCCAAGCGCGATCGGCAGGGCGTAGAGCGCCGAGACCTGCCACATGGCGCTGGCCATCGAGACCAGCCACAGGCCGCCGCAGAACAGCACCGATCCGCCCAGCATCAGCCAGGGGATCGGTATCCTGTCGCTCAGGTGACCGGCGAGGGGACTGAACAGGCCGGCGGCGATCTGGGTCAGCATGATCGCCGCCATGGTCTCACCGTGCGAGACCTTGAACGCGGACATCCACGGCCCGGCCCACAGGGTGAAGGTGGCCAGGCCGAACCCGAAGACGACGGCCTGGACGGCAAGTGCGCCCAGGATCGTCACCCATCGCCGCGAGACGCGCATGTCGCCTACCTCCGCCGCATCCGCGGGCCGCCTAGTAGTGCACGCTGATTTGCAGTGCGACGGTGCGCGGCGGTTCGACCGTGCCGACCAGGTCGGAGTGGACGCCCGCCGCCGTGCCGGTTCCGCTGCCCGAGGAGGGGGCGTCGCCGAGGGAGGTGAGCACATATTCGTTGGTCAGGTTTTTGCCGATCAGGGCTACGTCCCAGCGTCCGTTCTCGCTGCGCACCCGCAGGGAGGCGTCGAACACGGCGTAGGCGTCCTGGCGGCCGTTGGGGTTGCCGAACGGGCCGCCAAGGTAGCTGCCGGAGAAGTGCAGGTTGCCGGAGGCCCCGAACACCAGGCCATGCATGGGCTGGGTCTCGTAGTCGGCCTGCAGCGAACCGCTCCAGGCCGGAGCGTTGGCGGTGGGCTTGCCGCTGAGGTTCTGAGATGGCCGTCCGCCGCTGATGGAGCAGCCTTCGGCGATCGTCTGGCCGCCGTAGCAGGGCGCTCCGGCGAAGTTCTCGTAGCGCGAGTGGTTGTAGGCCAGCGATCCGCGCAGCGTCAGGCCCCGTGTGGGCGCCCATTCGCCCTGGAACTCGACCCCCTTGGTCACCGCCGCGCCGGCGTTGGTGGTGATGAACTGGATGCGGGCGGCGTCGAAATAGTCGATCTGGAAGTTGGAATAGCGATAGTCGTAGGCGTCGACCGAGGCCCGGAGCGCGCCGCCGAACAGGGTGGCGCGCACGCCGCCTTCCCAGCCGCGGGGCTTCTCGGGGTTGAAGGCCAGATCGTTGACGGTGGTGTTGCCCACGGCGCTGTTGAGGGCGCTGATGGAGAAGCCGCCTGATTTGAAGCCCTGCTTGTAGGCGCCGTAGACGGTCCAGTTCGAGACCGGGTGCCAGGTGATGGTGGCTTCAGGCGACCAGTCGTTGAACACCTGGTGGTCGCTGATCGGCGCGTTCTGACGGAAGGCGCCCTGGTACAGGCTGACCACATAGGGCTGGTTGAACACTGAGTCCTTGGTCTCGTGGGTGTAGCGGGCGCCGGCGGTGATCTCGACGTTGCTGATGGGCTTCCAGATCGCCTGGCCGAAGGCGGCGACGGTCTCGCCGTTGGTGTGGGACAGCTTCTCCAGGGTGATGTAGCGCAGGCTTGGATCGCTGACCGTCGGGTCCTCCAGGGCGCCGGGGAAGATGATCTCCTGGTGGAAGTTCAGGCGGGTGGTCTGGTAGTAGACGCCGCCCATGAAGTTCACTTGCCCGTCCAGTTGGGTCTGGGCGCGCGCCTCTTCCGAGAACGCCCGGTACTCCGACTTTTCCGTGCCCCAGGTGCCGCCGTTGGCCGCCCCGGTGAAATCGTAGTCGCCGAGGAAATAGTTCTCGAAGTGATGGTAGCCGGTGACCGAAGTCAGGGTCACGGGGCCGGCATTGTAGGTGGCGTTGCTGGAGAAGGAATAGGAGTTGTAGTCCTGGTAGAGCTTGCCGCCATGCCGGCCGAGCAGGGGATTGGTGGCGGCGATGTCGGCTGGCACGTCGTTTTGCTGGATCTTCCAATCCTTGCTGCAGGTCTCGGCCGGATTGACCTGGGCGTGGCCCAGCGGGCAGTTGACCAGTTCGTCGTTCCAGGTGGCGTCGGTGACGCGGTAGCGGTCGATGGCGCCCTTGACGGTCAGGGTGAAGCGGTCCGTGGGCTTCCATTGGGCCGTCAGGCGCGCAACCAAGTCTTTCTCGGCCGGGACGTCCTTGGTCGGCGCTGCGATGGCATGGGCCGTGCTGGCGAAGGTGTTGACGTTCAGGGTCGACAGGCTGGTGGCCGGGGCCAGGTTCTGGACGTAGCCGCCCTGCATGTCGGAGCCGCGGACGGCCAGGCGCAAGCCGAAGGTGTCGGTGACCGGGCCGGAGACCATGGCCTCGATGGACGGCGTCCTGGAAGTGAACTCATAGCCCACGCGGCCGAGCGCTTCGAAGTGGCTGCCGGGGTTGGCCGAGGTGAAGGCCAGCACGCCGGAGGTGGCGTTCTTGCCGAAGAATAGGGCCTGGGGACCTTTCAGGATCTCGACCTGCTTCATGTCGAAGAAGCCTTCGTTGATGATCCGGCCCTGGCCGTAATAGACGCCGTCCACGATCACCGCGACCGACTGCTCGATGCCGATGCTGGTGGAGGACGAGCCGATGCCGCGCAGACTGATGGTGGCGCCGCTGCCGCTGCTGCCGCGGGACACGGTAAGCTGCGGCGTGCTGGCGGCGATCTCCTCGATGGAGCGCAGGTTGTAGTGTTCGAGCTGCTTGCTGGTGACGGCGGTCACCGCGGCCGGGACGTTCTGGATGTTCTCGTCGCGCTTGCGGGCGCTGACGATAACTTCCTCCAGGGTGGCGCGGCCAGCCTCACCCGCCTGGGTGTCGGCGGTGGCCTGGGCGTCGGCGGCGAAGGCCGTCGGAGCGCCGCAGGCCAGTAGGGCCGTAGCCGAAGCGGACAGCAGCAGCGCCCGGGCACGGCCGTTGAGCGGGGCCAGCCGGTGGTTTTGCAGGTTCACGTTGCGGGTCATTTCTAGTTTCCTCCCCAGATTTTTGTCTTGTTTGCGCTCGCCCAGGTGAGGGCGACGACGCCTAGTCGAAGGTTGGTGGGAACGGGCGGCCGAGCTGTTCGCCGATGCGGGCGCCGCCGTATTCGCCGGCCGAGATCAGTTTCAGGCGCGAGATCCGCCAGCCGGCCGGGGTCCGCACGAAGCGGTTCTCGTAACGCCCCCACCGGTGACAATCGGCGGTGATCGGAAAGCCGGTGAAGCGCTGCCAGGAGTACATGTAGCTGTGGAAGGTGACCTGATCGGGTGTGTCGAACCGGATCTCGGCGTTGCTGATGTGGTGGCTGCCGCTGACCGTGACGCCCAGGGCGTCGCTCAGCATCTTGGTCAGCTGCGTCTTGCCGCGCAGCGTGTAGTCGTCACTGCCGGGCACGAAGTTGGCTACGCAGTCATCGACAAACAGCGCCACCATCGACGCTGGATCAAGGTTGTCAGCATGCCGGCAATATTCGTACATCGTCTCAAGGATGTCGACGCGATCCTTGAGCTCCCGCACGGTATTTTCAACTGACACGATAACTTCTCCCTGATTCTGAAGCGACTTCTGCGAGCGCTCGAGTTCTCATCTTATCTTATTTTCAGCCATACCGACTTGAGTTCAGTGAAGTGGTCGATGGACGCCTCGCCGAGGCTGCGGCCGTAGCCGGACTGCCGCACGCCGCCGTAGGGCACGGCCGGATAGACCCGCTGATAGGTGTTCACCCACACCGTCCCCACGCGCAGGGCCTGGCTGGCCTGGTGAGCGCGGGCGAGGTCGCGGGTCCAGACACCGGCGGCGAGGCCGTAGTCGGTGTCATTGGCGATTTCGATGGCTTGCGCCTCGGTGTCGAAGGGGATGACGCTCATCACCGGGCCGAAGATCTCTTCGCGGGCGATGGTCATGCGGTTGTCGACGGCGGTGAAGATGGTCGGCTGGTGGAAGTAACCGGTGTCCCCGTGGGTCGCGCCGCCCAGGGCCACGTGGGCGCCCTCGGCCTGGCCCACGGTCACATAGCGGCTGACGCGGTCCAGCTGCTCGCGGGAGATCAGTGGGCCCATCTGGGTGTCGGGCTGGAAGCCGGAGCCCAGCTTGATGGCGCGCGACCGCTCCACCATGGCGGCCACCAGTTCGTCGTGAATGCCGCGCTGGATCAGGACCCGCGTGCCGGCCGTGCAGACCTGGCCCGAATGGCCCCAGGCGGCGCCGGTGATGGCGGCCGCGGCGGCCTCCAGGTCGGCGTCGTCGAACACGATCTGGGGGCTCTTGCCGCCCAGTTCCATGCTCAGGCGCTTCAGCCGGGGCGCTGCGGCGGCCTGGATACGGCGGCCGGTTTCGCCCGAGCCGGTGAAGCTGATGGCGTCCACCAGGGGATGCTCGACCAGGGCCGCGCCGACGATCTCGCCGGCGCCATGGACGACGTTGACCACGCCCGGCGGAATGCCGGCCTCCAGGCACAGCTTGGCGACGACAATGGCGGTGAGCGGGGTCTGTTCGGCCGGCTTGAGCACCACGCTGTTGCCGCAGGCCAGGGCCGGGACGATTGAGCAGGGCGCCGCCGAGGGGCCGTTCCAGGGCGAGATCACCGCGCAGACGCCGATCGGCTCGCGCACCTGCTGGACCACCACATCGTGCGGGGCGGCGGGCATGGAGCCGTGCAGCTTGGTCGGCCAGCCGGAATAGTAGTCCACCGTGTCGATGCCGAACTGGACGATGAAGGCCGAATAGGCCTGGACGACGCCGCCATCGAGCACATCGAGGTCCGACATCAGCTCACGGCTCTGGCCGAGCAGGACGGAAAGCCGGCGCAGGCGCCGCTCCTTCTCGTGCGCGTCGAGATGGCGCCAGCGGCCGTCGTCGAAGGCCTGGCGGGCCGAGCGCACGGCCCGGTCGACGTCCTCGGCCCCGCCCGCCGCGCAGCGGGCGAACTCCAGGCCCGTGGCCGGATCATAGAGGGGCATGGTTTCGCCAGAGGCCGAGGGGACGACCTCGCCCTCGATGACGTGGCCGAACTCGCTCGCGGTGAGGAAGTTCGTCGTGGCGCGGGCCAGCGGCAGGTCGTCCATGGACTTCAGGAAGGGTCTGGTCACACGCATGGTTTGGGCTCGAACACTCTGGCTGGGGGCACAGCTCTCCTGGCGCGCGGAAAAGGCTTCCGCGCCGGAGGACGGCTTGGATTGTGACGGGTCTGGGCGTTGTCGCGTCCGCGTGGCGCGGGCGTGCGGCGATAGGGATCTAGGCTGCGGTGAGGTCCATGGTCGTACGTCTCCCTAGAATCTTTTTTTGTGTTACAGTGGTCATATAACAACCGTTATAGAAAAGCGTCAATGCCAATTTATGTTGATCATCATGCGAGACGTCAGCAGGTCGTCGCGGTCGCCATGCGGCTCGTCGCCAGGGCCGGCCTGGATGCGATGACGGTAAGGGACGTGGCGGAAGGGGCGGGCTGTAGCACCGCCATCGTTTCCCACTACTTCCACAACAAGAAGGACCTGCTGTTCCTCACCTACCGGGCCACCATCGACCAGGCGACCGAGCGCGCCGATCGGGCCATCGCCACCAGCGGCGGCGATCTGAAGGCTTATCTGGCCGAGATCATGCCCCTGGACGAGGAACGGGTGATCGAGTGGAAGAACTGGCTAGCCTTCTGGGCCAAGGCCGTCTCCGACGAGGAGATCGCCGCCGACCAGCGCAACTGCGTGCTGACCACCCGCGGCCGTATCCAAGCGGTGCTGGACCAGCTCCACGCCCGGGGCGACCTGTTGCCGGGAGTCGACCGCGCCCATGCCGCCCGCCACGTCCTGGCGACGATCACCGGCATGGCGGTGCAGGTGATGTTCGATCCCGCCGACTGGCCCAGCGAACGCCAGCACGACCTCATCGATACCTACCTTCGGACGTTGTACCACCCGTCCCGTATTCCGCGCTCGATCCTGCCGCCAACCGCCGCGCCGGCGTGGCGGGAGGGGATTGCCGCGGCCCTGGCGCGGGGATAGCCGGACCCGCATTGACAGTGACGGGCTAATTCATCGTAATGATCACGATATAAGATCGGTCGCACCGGCGGCCGGCGCGAGGCGTCAGCCCGAAGGTGAGACACCCTGGTCTGGCTGACGCTGTCGGGGAGGTGATCTTGGGACTGACGACGCGCGTCATGAGGGCGGGCCTGTTCGCCGTCCTGCTGGTGGTCTGCGGCTGCCACCGGGGCCCCGCGGACATCGACCGTGGCCGGCTGCTGGCGGCGCCTGGCCACCCCCAGCAGTGGCTGACCACCGGCGGCGACTTCGGCAAGACCCACTATTCCCGCCTGGACGCCATCGACGCCGCCTCGGTCTCGCGCCTGGGCTTCGCCTGGGCCTTCGAAACCGACACCGACCGAGGGCTGGAGGCGACGCCGATCGTGGTCGACGGGGTGATGTACACCTCCGGCGTCGCCGGGCGCGCCTATGCCTTGGATGCGCGGACCGGCAAGCTGATCTGGCGTTTCGAGCCGCGCATCGATCCGCGCGTGCATCGCGGCTCCTGCTGCGACCAGGTCAACCGCGGCGTCGCCGTCTGGCGCGGCCGGGTCTATGTGGCCGCGTTCGACGGCGTGCTCTACGCCCTGGATGCGGCCAGCGGCCACGTGGTCTGGCGGGCGGACACCATCATCGACCACAGCCGCGGCTATTCCTCCACCGGCGCCCCGGAGATCGCCGGCGGCGTGGTGGTGATCGGCAACGCCGGTGGGGAGTTCGACACCCGCGGCTACATCACCGCCTATGACCTTCAGACCGGCCGTCAGGCCTGGCGCTTCTTCACCACTCCCGGCGACCCCCGCAAGCCCATCGAACATCCCGACCTGGCCATCGCCGCCAGGACCTGGGACCCGGCCAGCCGCTGGGACGTCGGCGGCGGCGGCAACGTCTGGGACGGGATGACCTACGACCCGCGGCTGAACCTGCTCTATGTCGCCACCGGCAACGGCGAGGTCTACGCCCGCGCTCAGCGCAGCCCCAGGGGCGGCGACAACCTCTTCCTGTCCTCCATCCTCGCCATCCGCCCCGACACCGGCCGCCTGGCCTGGTACTATCAGGAAACTCCAGGCGATCAGTGGGACTACGACTCCGACGCGCCGATCCTGCTGACGAGCGTCAACATCGCCGGCAAGCCGCGCGACGTGCTGATGCACGCGCCCAAGAACGGCTTCTTCTATGTGCTCGACCGCGCCACCGGCGAACTGCTTTCGGCCAAGCCCTATGTGCCGGTCACCTGGGCGAAGGGCGTCGATCCAAAGACCGGGCGGCCGATCCAGAACCCCGACGCCGACTACGCCACCGGTCCCAAGCTGGTGTTTCCCTCCCCGGTCGGCGGCCACGTGTGGAACCCGATGGCGTTCAGCCCGCGCACCGGGCTGGTCTATCTGCCCGCCATCGAGGGCGGCGGGGTGATTTATGCCAAGCCGGACCCGGAGCGGCGCGCGGGGCGGATCAACATCGGCGCGGCCATCCTGCTGCCGGACACGCCCCGGGACGTCGCCGCCCTGCCAGGGCCCGTGGCCGCC
>DASVMY010000373.1:0-11589 GCA_036384135.1 Caulobacteraceae bacterium
CGGGCCGCCGTGCGGGTCGGCCGCGGGCGTTCCGGATGCGATTGGCAGGTTCAGCGACACATTGGCGTCGGCGGGTACGCAGACATCCGCGCAGACCAGCAGGGCCACAGCGGCCTTCAGGGTCATGGTCTGGCCGGGCGCGGCGCTGGCCGGAACCTGGATCGGCACGGGCAAGACCACCTGGCCCTCATAGCCGTAGTTCATGATCGGCCCGACCGGCAGCCGCTTGGGCGTCGCCCAGACGATGTCACCCGCCTGCCAGCCCGGCGGCAGGCTCCAGACGATCTTGGTGGCCTCGCCGGCGTCGCCGGGATTGCGCCAATAGGTGTGCCAGCCCTTGTCGATCTTCTGGACCAGGGCCACCCAGACTGTGGACCCCGGCGCCGCCGAAGTGGTCTCGGCCACGAGATCGGCGGTCAGATGCAGGGCTTGGACGGGCGCGGCCAGGGCCGGCGCGGCGAGCGCCAGGGCCAACAGGGGCGCGATGAGCGGGGCGAGTAGGGCGCGAAAGAAGGCGGTCACGGCGCTTCTATAGGGCGCCGGACCCGGGCGCGAAAGGAAGCCCACCCTCGACAAGCCCCGACGGCGCATGGTGATCATGGGCCCAAGGAAACGCAGGGACGCGGGACAGCGCATGACCGTCAATCGCCAATGGGTGCTCAAGCGCCGACCGACCGGGGAGATATCGCCCGGCGACCTGGACTTCATCGATACGCCGCTGCGGCCGCTGGCCGAGGGCGAGGTGCTGATCCGGATGATCTATCTGTCGCTGGACCCCACCAACCGCATCTGGATGAGCGATATCGACCAGTATCTGCCGCCGGTGCGGATCGGCGATGTCATGCGCGGCGGCGGCATCGGGGTGATCGAGGAGTCGCGCTCGTCGCGCTTCAACGTCGGCGATATCGTCAACGCCGGCCTGGGCGGCTGGCAGGACTACGCCATTTCCCACGAGGCCATGGTCAACCCCGTGCCTCGTATGCCCGGCGCGCCCCTGACCGCCTACATGAGCGTGCTGGGGATGACCGGCCTGACCGCCTATTTCGGCATGATCGACATCGGCGCGCCCAAGGCCGGCGAGACGGTGGTGGTCTCCGCCGCCGCCGGCGCGGTGGGCTCCATCGCCGGCCAGGTGGCCAAGCTGCAAGGCGCGAGGGTGATCGGCATCGCCGGCGGCTCAAACAAGTGCGCCTGGCTGACGGGCGACCTCGGCTTCGACGGCGCCATCGACTACCGCAACGAGGACGTGGGCGCGGCCCTGGACCGGTTGTGCCCGAACGGAATCGACGTCAATTTCGAGAACGTCGGCGGGCCGATCATGAACGCGGTCGTGGCGCGGATGAACAATTTCAGCCGCATGCCCCTTTGCGGCCTGATCAGCGGCTACAACGCCGTTGGCCTGACACCCGGGCCGGAGGATTTCGGCCGGGTGCTGATGAAGCGGATCCTGATCAAGGGCTTCATCGTCATCGACTACCTCGGCCGGGCCGCCGAGGGGTTCACCGCCCTGGGCGGCTGGGTGGCGCAGGGCAAGCTGAAGTGGAAGGACCATCCCGTCGACGGGTTGGAAAACGCCGCGGAGGCTGTGAAACGGCTGTTCTCGGGCGATCATGACGGCAAGCTGATGATTCGCGTCTCTCCCGAGCCCCGATTCTGAAAACCCTGACCAGAAGAGCCCAGACCCATGCCCGCATCGTTTGACGACATCGAGATCGGACAGGTCGCCTCCCTGGGCGCGGTGGTGGTGGACGCCGACGCCCTGGACGCCTTCATCGCCGCCTTCGCTCCCGGCTGGACCGCCGACCGCGGGGCGCCCGATCACATGGTGTTCGCCATCTGGACGCGCCTGGACGCCGAGGCCGCCTCGCAGTGGCCCCAGACCAAGCGGGTGGGGGTCGACGCCCTGCGCTGGGCCCGCAACCCGCCGGCCGGCGAGTTGCTGCGCGGCCGCATGACGATCATGGGCAAGGACCCGGTGGGCGACGGCAAGGGCATCGTCATCGCCCAGCACGACCTGCTCGATGAGGCCGGCCGCCTGGTGTTCTCCTGCCTGACGCGCAGCGTCTACGCGCGGTAATCCTTCCCTCGCGACCTCGGCGAAAGCCGGGGGAGTGGGGGGGGAAAGGTTGAAGCGCCTACTCCACCATCGACCAGTCCAGCGGTTCGCCGAACTTCAGGTCCCGCGCCGCCTTGCGTCCCAACACCTCTGGCAGGTGCTTGGGGGCCAGGCCGTAGCCCGGCCGTACCGAGCGCACATTGGCCGGCGTGAGAACCTCGCCGGCCTTCACCGCCGCCGCTACGTAGAGCGACCGCCGGTGCCCCGCGGCGGCGCGCTCGCTGCCCAGTTCGTCATAGGTGGCGCGGCCCAGCGCCCGCCAGGCGGCCTTGCAGTCGGCGACCAGGGCCTTGAACTCGGCCGGCTCAAGCGAGAACTCGGCGTCCGGGCCGCCGTCGGCGCGGGCCAAGGTGAAGTGCTTTTCGATGATCGCCGCGCCCAGGGCCACCGCCGCCACCGAGGCGGCCGCGCCCGGCGTGTGGTCCGACAGGCCGGTGACCACGCCGAAGCGGGCGGCCAGATCCGGCACGGTGCGGACATTGGCCTCCTCGATCGGGGCGGGATAGGCGCTGACGCAGTGCAGCAGGGCCACCCCCGCCGCGCCGTTCGCCCGCGCCGTGTCCAGCGCCTCGCCCATCTCCGCCAGGCTGGCCAGGCCCGTGGAGATGATCATCGGCTTGCCGCACCGCGCCACTCTGGCGATCAGCGGCAGGTCCACGGCCTCGAAGGAGGCGATCTTGTAGGCCGGCGCCCCTAGGCCCTCGAGCAACTCCACCGCCGTCTCGTCGAAGGGGGTCGAGAACAGGGTCACCCCCCGCTCCCGCGCCCGCTGGAACAGGGCGTCATGCCATTCGTAGGGGGTGAAGGCCTCGGCGTAGAGGTCGTGCAGGGTGCGCCCCGCCCAGGGGCCGCTCTCAATGCGGAAGTCAGGACCGTCACTGTCCAGGGTGATGGTGTCGGCGGTGTAGGTCTGCAGCTTGATCGCGTCGGCGCCGGTGGCCGCCGCCGCATCGATCATGGCCAGGGCCCGCTCCAGGCTGCCGTTATGGTTGCCCGACAGCTCGCAGATCACATAGGGCTCGTGGTCCGGCCCAATGGCGCGGCCGGCGATGACCAGGTCCCCGCTCGTCCTCCGGGTCATGTGTTGATCCCCAGGGCCGCGGCCAGGGCGTCCACCACGCGGTCGACGTCGGTGTCTTCCATGGCCGGATAGAGCGGCAGCGACAGGCAGCGGTCGTACCAGGCGGCCGCGCCAGGCAGGGTAAGCTCACCGTAGCGCTGGCGGTAGTAGGGCTGGGTGTGGACCGGGATGTAGTGCACCTGGCTGCCCACGCCCTTGGCCTTCAGGGCCTCGACCACCGCGGCGCGGGTGCGGCCGGCGGCCTTGAAGTCGATCAGGGCGGTCATCAGGTGCAGGGTCGGGTCCGACCACAGCTCGGTGGCGGCGGGCCGGACCAGGGGCGCCAGGCCGGCCAGCCGGACGGCGTAGCGGGCGGTGAGGTCGCGGCGCCGGGCGGCGAAGGCGTCCAGCTTGTTCAGTTGCGACAGGCCCAGCGCACAGAGGATGTCGGGCAGGCGGTAGTTGAAGCCGATCTCCGGCATCTCGTACCACCAGGGATCGCCGCCGCTCGGCCGGATCATGCCGTGC
This sequence comes from Caulobacteraceae bacterium, assembly GCA_036384135.1. Taxonomy (GTDB): domain Bacteria; phylum Pseudomonadota; class Alphaproteobacteria; order Caulobacterales; family Caulobacteraceae; genus Acaudatibacter. The sequence goes on from DASVMY010000373.1 coordinate 3,705, forward strand.
GAGCGCAGGGTCTTCAGACGCTCGGCCAGGGCCGCCGAGGCAGTGGTCACCATGCCGCCCTCGCCGGTGGCGATGGTCTTGACCGGGTGGAAGGAGAAACAGGCCGCCGCCGCTTGGCTGCCGTCGCCGACGATCCAGTCATCAGCGCCCAGCCCCCGGGTCTTCGAGCCTAGGGCGTGGCAGGCGTCTTCGACCACCAGCGCCCCAGCCTCCTCGGCGATCTGGGCGATGGCCGGCAGGGCGCAAACCTCGCCGCGCAGGTGCACCGGCATCACCGCCGCCACGCGCCGATCGCCCACGCGCGCCAGGGTCGCTTCCAGGGTCTCGGGGGTCATCACTCCGGTCTCGGGATCGACGTCGGCGAACACCACCTCGGCGCCGGCGTAGCGGGCGGCGTTGGCGGTGGCCAGGAAGGTGATCGAGGGGACGACGCACACATCCCCCTCGCCGATCCCCAGGGCCAGCATGGCCAGGTGCAAGGCGGCGGTGCCGTTGGCGCAGGCCACGGCGTGCGGCGCCCCGACCTTGTCGGCGAAGGCCCGCTCGAAGGCGTCCACCGTCGGACCGGTGGTCAGGAAATCCGCGCGCAGGGCCTCGGCCACCGCGGCGATGTCGTCGTCGTCGATGCTCTGGCGGCCATAGGGCAGGAAGGCCTCAGCCAATCGCTTGCTTCTCCGCGATCATGGCGATCAGCTCGCTGTTGGTCAGCCACCAGGCGTTGGTGTCGCTGGCGTAGGAGAAATCCTCGCCCACCCCGCCGCGGGCGAAGGGCTCGCGCGGATATTCCACGAAGGCCGGCTCGATGGCGTAGCGGTCGCCCAGGTCGACGGTGGAGCGGGCGTCGTCGGCGCTGATCATCATCTCGTGCAGCTTCTCGCCCGGCCGGATGCCCACCACCTCGATGCCGGCGTCGGGCGACATGGCCCGCACCAGGTCGGTCATCTTCATGGACGGGATCTTGGGCACGAACACCTCGCCGCCCCGCATGGTGGTCAGGGTCGACAGCACGAAGTCCACCCCTTCGTTCAGGGTGATCCAGAACCGTGTCATCCGGGTGTCGGTGATCGGCAGGGTCTTGACGCCCCGGGCCAGCATGCCCTGGAAGAACGGCACCACGCTGCCGCGGGACCCCACCACATTGCCGTATCGCACGACCGAGAACCGGGTGCCGATGTCGCCCGACAGGTTGTTGGCGGCCACGAAGGTCTTGTCCGAGGCCAGCTTGGTAGCGCCGTAGAGGTTGATCGGGTTGCAGGCCTTGTCGGTGGACAGCGCCACGACCTGGCTGACCCGGTTGGACAGGCAGGCCCAGACCACGTTCTCCGCCCCCATGATGTTGGTGGCGATGCATTCACTGGGATTGTACTCGGCCGCCGGCACCTGCTTGAGCGCCGCGGCGTGGATGACGATGTCGACCCCGCGCAGGGCCAGGGTCAGGCGCGGGCGGTCGCGCACATCCCCTAAGAAGAAGCGCATCTTGGCCACCACCTCGGCGGGGAAGCGCTCGCGCAGGTCGATCTGCATCTCGTGCTGTTTCAATTCGTCGCGTGAGTAGACGATGACCTTGCGCGGCGCATGGCGGGCCAGGACGGTCTCGATGAAGCGGCGGCCAAACGAGCCGGTGCCACCGGTGACCAGGATCACCTTGCCGTCCAGATCAAGGTCTTGCGGGGAAAATCGGCCCAAGGGCGGGCTCCCTGTGAAGCGGTTGGTCCCCGTTCTGCGCCGCTTCGTGTAAAGAGAGCGTCAACCACGTTCGGGCTCATCATCAGCCATGCGCCGCCGCCGCTTCATCGTTGTCCTGAGTCTTCTGGCCGCCACCCCGGGCCTCGCCGCCGAGGAGCGAAAGAAGGGTGGCGGCGAGACCTTCATCCAGCTGCAGACTCTCACCGCCACGGTGATCCGCTCCGACGGCCGGCGCGGGGTGATGACGGTGGAGGCCGGCGTCGATGTGCCCGACGACAACCTGCGCGAACGGGCCAATGATTCCACCCCCCGCCTGCGCGCCGCCTACGCCCAGGTGCTGCAGATCTACGCCACCGGCCTGCCAGGCGGCGGCGTCCCCAACGCTGACTACCTGGCCCGCCAGCTGCAGCAGGCCACCGACCAGGTGCTGGGGCGTCCCGGCGCGAAGCTGCTGCTGGGAACGATTTTGATGAACTGAGGAGGGAGGTCTGGCGTCGCCGACAAGCTGTGGTCGATGGAAGACATCGCGGACCGGATCCAAGCACGACCCTTGCAATAGGCGGACGACGTAGATGGATCGTTTGAAAGATGGCCTTACCGCTCTGGGATGCAGCGCAGTTCTCTCGCTTCTCTTCTGGTGGTGTATGGCAACGGGCGACGCGTCGTTTCGGGGTCTTATTGTGACGCGAGAAAAGAATCCTGTGGGGTTCTGGTTTCAGCAGGCGGTCCTTGGCGCGCTGGCGCTGGCGGGCATCCTCTCCGGCGTCGGCCTCCTGCTGGGATTTTTGTGATTTCAAACTGCGGAACTACCCCGCGCGGGACGGCTTGCTTTTACGCACGAATGTTTCTATTTTGTTCCTATATATTTGGCGGTCGGATTCGATGCTCCACCTTGCTCACGCGTCCGCAATCCGCCGTCCGACGCGCCGGTTTCCACCGTTAAATACGGTGATTTACGGTGCTACAGGCTGTGCCTGACGTGCCACAGGCCGTCGGCCGCTCGCGTTCAGCGAACGTCGCTCGCTTGACGGTATGGGCGACCGCGCCTAGAGGTGAGGCGTCCCCAAATTCGGAAAGGAGGGCCAGATGATCGTCTCGTATCAAAGCGCCCTCCCGCGCATCGCGGTAAAGACGCCGCCCATGCGGCCCGCCGACCGGCATTGCTGACCTAGGGGTTTCTCCTCCCGGTCGGCGCCCTTCCAGGCCCTCCGACCCAGGACGACTCCCTTGCCTTCCTTCAGCACCCGGAATCCCAGGATTCCATTTTCCCTTTCGAGCCTCGCCGCGCCTGAGCCGCGCGCGAGCGCCCGTATCCATTCCAGATCCAGTGGACGGTTCCGATGAGCATCGCCATCGAAGACGACGACGACGAGTCGCGCCCTCGCATCCTCAGCAACACCCAAATCCTGGGCTACATCGCCCGGCACTGGCTGGCCGAGCCGGTGCGCTTTGGCCTGATCATGACCCTGATCGTCGCCGGCGCCGCCTGCGACCTGACCATACCCTGGGCTACCCGGGGGCTGATGAACGCGGTCTCGGACAAGGCCCACGTCAGCGCCATGGCCTGGCGCGCCTGGGCGGCGCTGTCGGCGCTGTACCTGCTGTTCTACGCCACCCGGTCCAGCACCTTCCGGATCATGAACGGCTTCTACAGCCGGATCATGTCGCGGATGGTCAAGGAGGGCTTCCAGCGGGTGCAGTCCTTCTCCACCGACTGGCACGCCTCCAACTTCGCCGGCGCCACGGTGCGGCGAGTCTCGCGGGCCATGTGGGGCTATGACAGCGCCTCGGACGCCCTGCTGCTGATGCTGATCCCGACCCTGATCGTGATGACCGGCCTGGCTGTCTCCATGGGCGTGCGCTGGCTTCAGGCGGGCGTGTTCGTGGCCGTCGTGGTGGGCGCCTTCGCGGTCTACAACGTCGTGCTGTCGGTGAAGTACATCCGCCCGGCCAACCTGGCCTCCAACGCGCTGGATTCCAGGATCGGCGCCTCCCTGGCCGACGCCATCGGCGCCAACCCGGTGGTCAAGGGCTTCGGGGCCGAGTCGCGGGAGGAAGTCCGGTTCGCGCGCACGGTGGACGCCTGGCGCGTGGCCGTGAACCGCACCTGGGACCGCTTCAACATCGTCGGCATGGGCCAGAACGTGTTCGTCTTCATCCTGCAGGCGGGCCTGACGGGCCTGCTGGTCAGGGCCTGGGACCAGGGCAAGGCGACGCCGGGGGATGTGGCCTTCGCCATCACCTCCTTCATCGTCATGGCCGGCTACATGCGGAACTTCAGCGAGATCACCCGCATGCTGCAAAAGGGCCTGGACGACACCATGGACGTGGCCGCCTACATGAAGACCTCGCCGCAGCTGGCCGACCGGCCGGACGCGCAGGCCTTCCACGGCGAGCTGGGCCAGATCGTCTTCGAACGGGTCGCCTTCGGCTACGGCAATCAGGCCGGTCCGCTCTACCAGGACTTCGACCTGGTGATCGCGCCGGGCGAGCGGGTGGCGCTGGTCGGCCCCACCGGGTCGGGCAAGTCGACCTTCGTCAAGCTGGTGCAACGGCTGTACGACCTGCAGGGCGGGCGGATCCTGATCGATGGCCAGGACATCGCCCACGTGCGCCAGGTCGACCTGCGGCGGGCCATCGCCGTGGTGCCCCAGGACCCGGCCCTGTTCCACCGCTCGATCGCCGAGAACATCGCCTACGCCCGTCCCGACGCCACCGCCGACGAAGTGGCCCTGGCGGCCCGGCGGGCGCGGGCCCACGAGTTCATCACCCGCCTGCCGATGGGCTATGAGACGCCGGTGGGCGAGCGGGGGGTGAAGCTCAGCGGCGGCGAGCGCCAGCGGGTGGCCATCGCCCGGGCCTTCCTGGCCGATGCGCCGATCCTGGTGCTGGATGAAGCCACCTCGTCCCTGGACGTGGAGACCGAGCTACAGGTCCAGGCGGCGATGGAGGAGCTGATGATGGGCCGCACCACCATCGTCATCGCCCACCGCCTGTCCACCATCCGCGGCGCCGACCGGATCCTGGTCTTCGACCGCGGCCGGATCGTCGAGGAAGGCCGTCACGGCGACCTGGTCCGGCGCGGCGGGGCCTATGCCCGCCTGCACGCGGTGACGGAGGGAACGGCGGGGCCGCTAAGGGCCTAGCAGCGGCTTAGTTGGCCGCGGCGGCGGCGCCTTCCGGGTTGGTCCGGGGCGCGGCGTCGTCGCGGGCCGCCCAGAGGGCGTGGCAGTAGGCGGCGCCGGCCTTGTCGGCCTCGATCGCCACCAGGTCGGCGCTGCCGTTGGACAGGGTGACCATCATGGTGTGGCCGTCGGCCAGCCGCAGGCGCGCCGGGCCGCGCTTGGCGGTGCGCGGGTTGAAGACACCCTCGATCTCGCCGGTGGCGATCTCGCTGATGCCGCGCTGGATGACGCCGATCTGGTAGGTCACCGGCACAGCCGCGCCCGCCGCCAGCAGGGTTCCCTTGTCGCGAAGGGTGCCGATCAGTTTGAACGCAACGGAACGATTATTGGCCATGGTCAACCTGCATTGGCGCCGCCTTCAGGATTGGGCGCCAGGACGTGCGGCGCGCGTCGTCTGGCGGTCTTGCCGGTGAACCGGTCGGGTCAGAATCGCCGTGGCGGCGACATGGCGTTTCGGAGGGCGTCCATCACCTTGGACCAGAACCGACCATCGGAGATTGGAAGCCTCGTCGGGCCGAGGAACAGTATGGGGCGACGTCGCTTCATAGGTCACCTTACACCATTTTCGCCGCCGCGGGGGGTTCATCGACATCCGGCCTGCCGACTCCGCCCCGCGCCGGCGTCAAAAAGGGCGCGGGCCGTCACATGGCCGAGATGCCGCCGTCCAGTTTCAGCTCGGCGCCGGTCATGAACTTGCTCTCGTCGCTGGCCAGGTAGAGGGCGGCGTTGGCGATATCGTCCGGCTCGCCGATATGACCCAAGGGGACCTGCCGGCCCAGCTTGGCGTCCGCCTCCTCCTTGCCGAACATCTGCCGGATCGGGTCCAGGATCGGGGTGTCGATATAGGTGGGGTGGATGGAGTTGGAGCGGATATCCAGCCCCTGCTTGGCGCAGTGCAGGGCGATGCCCTTGCTCAGCAGCCAGACCCCCGCCTTGGAGGCGTTGTAGACTGGTGAGTTGTGGGCCGCGATCAGGCCGGCGATGGACGAGATGTTGATGATCGAGCCGGGCTGGTTGGCGCGCAGGTATTTCAGCGCGTGCTTGGTCCCCAGGAACACCGAGTCGACGTTGACGCTCATCACCAGCTTCCAGTCTTCCAGGCTGAGCTGCTCGATATTGCCGCCGCGGGAGATGCCGGCGTTGTTCACCAGCACCGAGATGCCGCCCATGGCCCCATCGGCCTCTTCCAGGGCAAAAATCCACTGCGCCTCGTCGGTGACGTCCAGGGAGAAGGCGAAGGCGGTTCCCGCGCCCCAGGCCGCGTCGATCTCCGCCGCCACGGCCTTGGCGCCGTCCAGATTGATGTCGGCCAGGGCCACCTGGGCGCCCTCTGCCGCCAGCTTGCGGGCCATGGCCGACCCCAGGCCTCCGGCCCCACCCGTGATGAAAGCCTTCTTGCCGGCCGCGCGCACGCCTCTGGTCGCCATAATCGTTCTCCCTTAGATTCAAACAGTAGTTTGAACCCTAGCTGATTTTGTTTGGAGAGCCACCGGTCTGCTAAAACAGGTCTCAGGAAATCTGCTCGCCGCCACGTCTTGCCCTGCGCGCGAGCGGCATTAGATGGCGTCTATCATATAAAAATGGAGACGGCCCATGACTCAATCAGCTTTCCACGGCGCGGCCCTGATCACGGGCGCCTCGTCCGGCATCGGTGCGATCTACGCAGACCGCCTCGCCAAGCGCGGCCACGACCTGATCCTGGCGGCGCGGGACCAAGACCGGCTCAATACCCTGGCGGGGCGCCTGCGCGCCGAGACCGGCGTCAAGGTGGACGTGATCAAGGCCGATCTCACCGACCGCGCCGATATCCTGAAGCTGGAAGCCCTGCTGCGCGACGACGCCGGCATCGGGGCCCTGGTCAACAATGCCGGCCTGTCGGTGGCCGGCCCGCTCACCGGCGGCGATCCGGATCGCATCCAGACGATCATCGACCTCAACATCACCGCCGCCACCCGCCTGGCCATCGCCGCGGCCACCGGCTTTGCGGCCAGAGGCGCGGGCCTGATCATCAACATCGCCTCGGTCCTGGCCCTGGCGCCGGAGATCAGCAACGGCGTCTACAGCGGTAGCAAGGCCTATGTCCTGAACCTCAGCCAGTCCTTGCACCAAGAGCTGGCGGGCAAGGGCGTGCGGGTCCAGGCGGTGTTGCCCGGCGCCACGCGCACCGAGATCTGGGAGCGCTCGGGCGGCTCGGTGGACGCCATTCCGGCCGAGATGCTGATGGAGGCGGACGAGATGGTCGACGCCGCCCTGGCCGGCCTCGACGCCGGCGAGCTGGTCACCATCCCCGCCCTGCCCAACGCCGACGACTGGACCGCCTTCAACCAAGCCCGCCTGGCCCTGCGCCCCAACCTGTCCCGCGACCGAGCGGCCGACCGGTACAAGGTTCCGGCGCTGGCGTGAGGTTGGCGAGGGGGTGGTTCGCCGCCCCCTACTGCTGGCGGCCGATGTCCAGGTCCTTGCCCGTGGGCGCCTGGCCGTGGTTTTCGTCAATCAGTTTGCGTAGGCCCGCGTCGATGGTCTCGCGCTGGCCGGGCAGGAAAATCGGATAGCGGAAGCCGTTCTGGGTGCTGGACGAACTCACCGAGGCGTCGTCGGCGGTGATGAAGAAGCTCTGGTAGGCGCCCACCACGTCGCGCTGTTCCTGCAGGTGCAGGCCCTCGATCTGGGCGGCGCAGCTGTCCAGGTTGGCGACGTTGCGCGCGATGACCTCGAAGTGGGGCTTGCCGGCCTTGTCCAGGACCTCGCGCCAGCACACCCCGACGTCGGTGGGGGCGTCCGGCTCGCCGGCGCAGGCGGTCAGGGCCGCGCCGGCCAAGGTGAGCAGCAGGCAAAGGGTGAAGGGTCGGAAGATGGCGGCCTCGGGGCTCTGGCGGGCCGGAAGCGGCCCTGAGCCGAATACCTACGGGCGGGCCAGCCTGGAGTCTATGCCGCCAGCCCGGCCGTGTGCAGCATTTCGCGAACCCGGGTCAGGGTCTCGGGGGCCTGGACGAACTGGGCGCGGGCCTCGTCGG
>DASVMY010000374.1:0-42852 GCA_036384135.1 Caulobacteraceae bacterium
GGCAAGCACCACCGGTGGCTGACTTACGCGAGAACTTACGTAGCGAAATCAATAGCGATTGAGCTGACACCCCCATCCCCAACCCTTCTCCGCAAGGGGGAGGGGAGTTACGCAAAGGTCGCGCCGGGGAGAAGGAAGAGAGCGCAAGGCCCCACCCCGATCCCCTACAAAAACGCCCTTACGTCCGCGATATGCCCCTCGATCGCCGCGGCGGCGGCCATGGCGGGGCTCATCAGGTGGGTGCGGCCGCCGCGGCCCTGGCGGCCCTCGAAGTTGCGGTTCGAGGTCGAGGCGCAGCGTTCGCCCGGGGCAAGGCGGTCGGGGTTCATGCCCAAGCACATCGAACAACCCGGTTCGCGCCAGTCGAAGCCCGCGGCGCGGAAGACGATGTCCAGGCCCTCGGACTCGGCCTGTTCCTTCACCAGGCCGGAGCCTGGCACCACCATGGCGCTGACGTGGTCGGCGACCCGGCGGCCCTGTTCCAGCGCCTTGGCGGCGATGGCGGCGGCAGTGCGCAGGTCCTCGATGCGGCTGTTGGTGCACGAGCCGATGAACACCCGGTCGATGCGGGCGTCGGCGATGGCCTGGCCGGCGGTCAGGCCCATGTAGTCCAGGGCGCGCTGGATCTGGGCGCCCTTGTGGGCGTCGAAGTCGGCCGGGTCGGGCACATGGCCGTCGATGGCGACCACGTCCTCGGGGCTGGTGCCCCAGGTGACGGTGGGGACCAGCTTGGCGACGTCGATGGTCAGTTCGCGGTCGAACCGCGCGTCCGGGTCGGAGAAGAAGGTCTTCCAGGACGATAGCGCCATCTCCCAGCCGCCAGCCTTGGGCGTGGCGGGACGGCCCCGCATGTAGGCGAAGGTGGTGTCGTCCGGCGCCACCAGTCCGGCGCGGGCGCCGCCCTCGATGGTCATGTTGCACAGGGTCATGCGCTCTTCCATGGAGAGCGCCGCGATGGCCGGGCCGGCGTATTCGATGACGTAGCCCGTGCCGCCGCTGGTTCCGATCTCGCCGATCATGGCCAGGGCGTAGTCCTTGGCCCCGACGCCCAGGATCGGGGTCCCCACGAAGGTCACCCGCATGTTCTTGGACTTGATCTGGCGCAGGGTCTGGGTAGCCAGGACGTGTTCGACCTCCGAGGTGCCGATCCCCTGGGCCAGGGCTCCGAAGGCGCCGTGGGTGGAGGTGTGGCTGTCGCCGCAGACGATGGTCATGCCCGGCTGCGTGCGGCCCTGCTCGGGGCCGACCACATGGACGATGCCGTTGCGGATATCGCCCATGGGGAAGAATTCGATCTTGTGCTGGGCGACGTTGCGCTCGAGCGTCTGCAGTTGCAGGCGCGCTTCCTCGTCGGCCACCGCGCCGACGCCCAGCGCCTGGCCCTCGGTGGGCACATTGTGATCGGCCACGGCGAGGGTGCGGTCCGGGCGGCGCACGCCCCGGTGCGCGGCCTTGAGGCCGGCGAAGGCCTGGGGCGTGGTCACCTCGTGGATCAGGTGCAGGTCGATATAGAGGATGGTCTCGCCATTGGGGTCGATGTCGACCACGTGGGCGTCCCAGATCTTGTCGTAGAGGGTTTTGCCGGACATGGCGCGGGATGTAAGGCGTGCGACCCCACCGCGTCCAGTTTCGCGGTGGACAAATCTTTTTGGCGATCGGCGGTTCCGGGGGCGTTCGGGGCGACGCTTCTCCGCTGGAGCCCCATCGTCTCGCGCCCCATGTCTTTTGTGGTCGCGGGTCGGAGGCCGGCAGGGCGCGATCCACTTCCCTCCGCTACGCTTGGGGGAAGAGATTCGCGGCGATGAACCCGATCGTCCTTCGCCGCGTTGCAAGGCGGCGGGAGCGGGACCATCTTAGGGCCCGAGTTTTTGCCACCAAGTTTTTCCCACATCTACGGAGGGGGCATGTCCCTGATCGGTGAACCCGCGGCGGCCAAGGCGGCCGGCGACCTCATCAAGGAAGGATCCGACGCGACCTTCGCGGCCGACGTCATCGAGGCCTCGCGCGTGCAGCCGGTCATCGTCGACTTCTGGGCCACCTGGTGCGGGCCCTGCAAGCAGCTGACCCCGGCCCTGGAAAAGGCGGTCACCGCCGCCAAGGGCGCGGTCAAGCTGGTGAAGATCGATGTCGACAAGAACCCGGTCTACGCCGGCCAGCTGCGGGTGCAGTCGATCCCGACGGTCTACGCCTTCGTGGACGGCCGTCCGGTGGATGGCTTCATGGGCGCCCTGCCCGACGGCCAGGTGAAGGCCTTCATCGACAAGCTGAGCGGGCCGGCCGCGCCCTCGGAGATCGACGAGCTGCTGGCCATGGCCAAGGAGTCGGTTCAGGTCGGCGACATCGGCGGCGCGGCCCAGGCCTATGCCCAGGTGCTGCAGCTGGAGCCGCAAAATACGGCCGCTATCGGTGGCCTGGCACGCTGTTACCTGGACGGCGGCGACTTGGAACGCGCCCGCGAGGTCGCCGACATGGCCGAGCCCGACGCCAAGAACGCCGACCTGGACAGCGTGCGCGCGGCGCTGAAGCTGGCCGAGGCGGCGCCATCGGAAACCTCCGAGTTCGAACAGCGCCTGGCCGCCAACGCCGACGACCACGAGGCGCGGCTGGAGTTGGCCAAGGCCCTGGCCGGGCGCGGCGATCTGCAAAGGGCGGCGGACGAGCTGCTGACCATCATCGAGCGGGACCGCGAGTGGAACGACGAGGCGGCGCGCAAGCAACTGCTCACCGTCTTCGAGGCGGCGGGCATGGCCTCGGATGTCGCCAAACAGGGGCGCCGGCGGTTGTCAGCGATCCTGTTCTCCTAGGACGAGGCTTGCAGAAGGGACGGACAATGGTCGCCGGCAACTACCGCAAGACCGAGGACCTGCCCCAGGTCGTCCCGGTCTTTCCGCTGGACGGGGCGCTGCTGCTGCCGGCCGCCGCCCTGCCGCTGCAGATTTTCGAGCCGCGCTATCTGAACATGATCGATGACGTCATGGCGGGCGACCGGCTGATCGGCATGGTCCAGACCCGGGCCGGCGGCGACCGCGAGCGGCCGCGCCTGGCGCGCGTCGGCTGCGCCGGGCGGATCACCAGCTATGCCGAGACCGGCGACGGCCGCTACCTGATCACCCTGACCGGGGTCTGCCGCTTCGAGCTGGGCGCCGAGCTGCCCACCCCCACGCCCTATCGCCAGGTGCGCGCCGACTACGGCCTGTTCGGCGCCGACCTGAAGGAGGACGAGCCGGAAGTGGAGTTCGAGCGGGCGCCGTTCCTGACTCTGCTGCGCCGCTATCTCGACCAGCGGGGTCTTGGCATCGAGTGGGAGGCGGTGAACGTCGCCCCCGCCCCGGCCCTGATCAACAGCCTGTGCATGCTGCTGCCCTTCGACACGGCCGAGAAGCAGGCGCTGCTGGAGGCGCCGGGCCTGGAGGAGCGGCGCAGCGCCCTGGCCACTTTGCTGGAGATCGACGCGGGCCTGTTCACCGACGAGGACGATGACGAACCGCCCTCGCTGCAGTAGACCGGCCCCATGACCGAGCCTTCAAACCCGTCCGCACCCGACCCCGCCCCGCCCCAGGTCGATCCGCGCCTGCTGGAGATCCTGGTCTGCCCGGTGACGCGCGGGCCGCTGGAATACGACCGCGAACGCGCCGAACTGATCAGCCGCGGCGCCCGCCTGGCCTACCCCATCCGCGACGGCGTGCCGATCATGCTGGCCGAGGAAGCGCGGGAGATGGCGGAGGGGGAGTAGGGGCTCGGGCTTCAGGCTCGGCGCTTCCTGATCCTCCCCTCGTGAAGACGAGGGGAGGTGCGGCGCGCGGAGCCCGCGAAGCAGGCGACGGGCCGCGGAGGGGAGACACCCATCGGCCAGGGTGACCGAGGACAGCGCTGACCTTGGGGTTTGCCTGCGTACTTCTCCCCCTCGCCGGGCCTTGGTCGCTGGCGCTCCCTCGTCCCTTGGCGCTCCCCCTCATTTCATGAGGGGGAGATCGGATATTCCGTCCCGTCGCGGTGCGAGTAGGCGGCGACGCCGGGCTTGGCGATCATGTCGATATCGGGATAGTCGCACGCGTCGCGGGGGTCGGAATTACCGATCTCCAGGACCTTGGCGGGGCGGCCGGACTTGTTGACCAGATGGTGGCCGTCGGGGTCGCCGGCCTTGAAGGCGGCGCAGTCGCCGGGGCGCAGGATCTCCTCGCCGGCGTCGGTGACCAGGGTCAGTTCGCCCTCCACCACCCAGACGAACTCGTCTTCGTGGGTGTGCCAGTGGCGCTGGCTGGACCAGGAACCGGGCTCGATGACGGTGAGGTTGACGCCGAACAGGGTCAGGCCGGCGAAGCGCGCCAGGCGCTGGGAAGCCTGGCTGTTGCACGGTTCGTCGAAGGGCGGCGGATAGTTGCACCCGGTCTGGGCAGGGATGGCGGAGAGGTCGAGCTTCTTCATGGTCTGCAAGGTCCGGATTTGCCGCGCCGATCAGGCCATCCTAAAGGAACGGCCATGACAAGCCTCGTCAGCAATACGCTCGCCATCGACCCGGTCGAACTTTCCCGCGACCTCATCCGCCGCAATTCGGTGACCCCGGCTGACGGCGGGGCCATGGATATCGTCCAGCGGGCGCTGGAGGACCTGGGGTTCGCCTGCCGCCGGATGCGCTTTGGCGAGATCGAGAACCTCTACGCCCGGCGGGGGACCAAAGGCCCGAACCTCTGCTTCGCCGGTCACACCGACGTGGTGCCGGTGGGGGACGCCGGGGCCTGGACCGCCGGGCCCTTCGAGGCGGCCCTGCGCGACGGGGTGCTGATCGGCCGCGGCGCCGTCGACATGAAAAGCGCAATCGCCGCCTTCATCGCCGCAGTGGGCGAGGTGCTGGAGGCAGGCGAGCCGGCCGGGTCGCTGTCGCTGCTGATCACCGGCGACGAGGAGGGGGTCGCGGTGGACGGCACCAAGGCCGTGGTCGCCGCCCTGGCCGCGGAGGGCGAGAAGATCGACCACTGCGTGGTGGGCGAGCCCACCTCGAGCGCCGCCATGGGCGACATGATCAAGATCGGCCGCCGCGGCTCGATCAACGCCACGGTCACGGTGGAGGGCAAGCAGGGCCACGTGGCCTATCCCCAGCGCGCCGCCAACCCCGTGCCGGTGCTGATCCGCTACCTCGCCGCCGTGCAGGCGCGGGCGCTGGACGAGGGATACCTGGGCTTCCAGCCCTCGAACCTGGAAGTCACCACCATCGACGTCGGCAACCCGGCGACCAACGTCATTCCCGGAACCGCCGCCGCGCGCCTGAACATCCGCTTCAATCCCGGCCACACCGGCGCGGACCTGGCGGAGTGGCTGACGCGGGAGGGCGAGCGGGCCGGGGCCGGGTTTGCAGGCAAGGTCACTGTGACCACCCACATCAGCGGCGAGGCCTTCCTGACCGAACCTGGTCCTTTCACCGAGGTGGTGGCCGGGGCCGTGGAAGCGGTGACGGGCGTGAAGCCTGACCTGTCCACCACCGGCGGCACCTCCGACGCCCGGTTCATCCGCGCCCTCTGCCCGGTGGTGGAGTTCGGCCTGGTGGGAACCACCATGCATGCTGTCGACGAACGGGCGCCGGTGAGCGAGATTCTGGCGCTGCGGGACGTGTACCGGCGGCTGATCGGGGACTATTTCGCCAAGTTCGGGTGACCACGAACCGAACTCCCAATTCATCTGTCATCCCGGACGGAGCGGCGAAGCCGCGCAGATCCGGGACCGCCGCAAGCGGGGACGGTCGGAACATCGGCGCGTGCCGCGGTCCCGGATATGCGCTGGCGCGCATTCCGGGATGACAGCGATGTTGGGTTCGGGTGAGGCCCTACCCCTCCCCGTACTCCACCTTCTCCAGGCACAGCCCCTGCGCCGGCGCGACAGCGCCGCAGGCGGCGCGGTCGCGGGCTTCCAGGGCGGCGGCGAGGTCGCCCGCCGTCCAGCGGCCAAGGCCCACTTCGGCGATGGAACCGGTCATGGAGCGGACCTGGCGGTGCAGGAACGAGCGCGCGGCGAAGGTCAGGCGAACCTCGTCGCCATCGCGCCAGATCTTGACCGTGTCGAGGGTCTTGACCGGCGATTTGGCCTGGCAGGCGGCGTCGCGGAATGTGGTGAAGTCGTGCAGGCCCACCAGGGCCTGGGCCGCCTCGTGCATGGCGTCGGCGTCCAAGGACTTCCTCACGTGCCACACCCGGCCCTTGTCGAGGGCCGGCGGGCCGGGGCGGTTGAGGATGCGGTAGAGGTAGCGGCGGCCGGTGGCCGAGAAACGGGCGTGGAAGGGCTCGGGCGCCAGGGCCGCGTCCAGGATCGCGATCGGCTGGGGCATGAGGTGGGCGTTGATGGCGTTCATCACCACCTCGGGGCGCCAGTCCCGGGTCAGGTCGATGTGGATCACCTGGCCGCTGGCGTGGACACCGGTGTCGGTGCGGCCGGCCGCGTGCAGGCGCAGATCCTCGCCGCAGAAGGCCTTCACCGCCGCCTCCACCGCCCCCTGGACCGTGGGCAGCCTGTCCTGGGCCTGGAACCCCTTGTAGGGCCGCCCATCGTATTCCAGGGTCAGGCGGTAGCGGGGCATCAGGCCAGCACCGCCCCGGCCTTGAGGGGAAACCCGCGCAGGAAATCGGCGGCGTCCTGGGCGGCGCGGCCTTCGCGCTGGGCGCGGAGGATGCGAACCGCGCCCGAGCCGCAGGCAATCAGCAGTTCGTCGTCCAGCACCGCGCCTGGCGCGGCGCCCTCGATGGCGGCGTCCTCGAAGCGGCAGAGCAGGGCCTTCACCCGCACCGGTCCCTTGTCGGAGGGGGCGGTGAACCAGGCGCCGGGAAAGGGCGACAGGCCGCGGATGTGGCGGTCGACCACCGCGCCATCCCGCTCCCAGCGAATGCGGGCTTCCTTGGGCCTGATCTTCTTGGCGTAGGTGACGCCCTGGGCGCTCTGCGGCGTCTCGCGGGCGGTCCCGGCGGCGACCTGGCGCATCGCGGCGGCCATCAGGGCCGCGCCGGCGGGGGCCAGGCGGTCGTGCAGGGTCCCGGCGGTGTCCAGGGGACCGATGCGCAGGGTGGTGGAGGCCAGCACCGGTCCCTCGTCCAGGCCCTCGGTCATATGCATCACCTCCGCCCCGGTCTGGGTGTCGCCGGCCATCAAGGCGCGCTGGATCGGGGCGGCGCCGCGCCAGCGGGGCAGCAGGGAGGCGTGCAGGTTGAAACAGCCCAGGCGCGGCGCCTCCAGCACCCGCGCCACCAGGATCTGGCCGAAGGCGACCACCACGGCGGCGTCCAGGCTCAGGGCGGCGAAGGCCTCGATCTCTTCGGGGGCTTTCATCGACACCGGGGTGCGCACCATCAGGCCGTGGCTCTGGGCGAAGGCGTGCACGGGCGAGGGGCGCAGGGCCTGGCCGCGGCCTCGGGGCGAGGGCGGCTGGGAATAGACACAAGCCACCTCGTGCCCGTCCTCGATCAGGGCGGCCAGGTTCGGGACGGCGAAGTCGGGGGTTCCCAGGAAGGCGATGCGCATGGGCTAGGCTTTACTGGCTGAAGCCGCCCGCTGGAACCCCGGCGCCCACGGGCCGTTCCTCGGGATTGGAGACCCGCCATGCCCCGCGCCCCCTTCCTTCCGCTATTTGCCCTTCTGCTCGCCTTCGCCGCGGCGGGTTGTTCCCGCCATGACCAGGCGAGTGTTCAGCACGACGCGCGCGCCGCCGTGGCCGACGTCAAGGCCGAGGCCCACAAGGTCGCCAACGATCCGGACATGCGCAAGGCCGGCGCCGAGGTGAAGAAGACCGCCGCCGAAGCCGCCGCGGCGATCAAGCATACCGCCCAGCAAGCCAGGGATGCGGCCGAGCATGGGGCCCACGAGACGAGGCGGAAGTCCGACGATAGCTAGGCTGGCCCGGCCATCTTCGTTCATGGCTCCACTACGTTCCTTCTCCCCTTGCGGGAGAAGGTGTCTGCGAAGCAGACGGATGAGGGGTCGTCGGAACGGCGGGGATTGGCTTGCCGGCAGGATAGTCTCAGAAGGCGCGACGACCCCTCATCCGACCTCCTGCGGAGGCCACCTTCTCCCGCAAGGGGAGAAGGGAGAGTCTTTCGGCAGCGCTCCGGGACTAGGCCGCCTTGGCCGCCTTTTTGACCTTGCTCACGGCGCGGTCGCGCTTGAGGCGGGAGAGGTGGTCGATGAACAGGACGCCTTCCAGGTGGTCCATCTCGTGCTGGATGCAGACCGCGAAGAGGCCCTCGGCGTCTTCCTCGATCGGCTGGCCCTGGTAGTTCAGGTAGCGCAGCTTGACGCGGGCGGGACGCTCAACCTCGTCGTAGATCTCGGGGACCGACAGGCAGCCCTCCTCGTACGGCTGGGTCTCTTCGGACTTCCAGAGGATCTCGGGGTTCACGAAGTAGCGAGGGGCCGGCTCTTCTTCCTCGCCGCGGGCCAGGTCCATGACGATGACCCGCTTGGGCACGCCGATCTGGACGGCGGCCAGGCCGATGCCGGGGGCGTCGTACATGGTCTCCAGCATGTCATCCATCAGGGCGCGCAGGTCGTCGTCGACGGTTTCCACGGGGGTGGAGACCTGTTTCAGGGCGGCCAAATCGGTATCGACCGTGAGGATGCGGCGAAGGCTCATTCTGCCGAGGTAATAATCTCGTCCGCCACCGTCAAGACCGGGGCGGGGCGTGCGTCGGAAGGCGACAGCTTGGCCAGCGGCCGCACGCCGGTCTCGATGGCGGCCAGCACCGGCACTTCGCGGCCCTCGTGATCCACTGACAGGTCCTCGAAACGGCGGGCCTGGGTGAGCACCTGGGTTTCCAGGGAGCCGGCGAATTCATTGTAGCGCTTGACCGCGTCTTCCAGGGACTTGCCCAGGCGCAGGGCGTGGCCGCCCATCACCGCGATACGCTTGTAGAGCTCGCGGCCCAGTTCGGCGATCTTGGCCGCGCCCTTGGCCTGGTCCTCAACCCGCCAGCCATAGGCCACCGCCTTGCAAAGCGCGAACAGGGTGGTGGGGGTGACCAGCAGGACCCGCTTGTCCATGGCCTCGCTCATCAGGTCCGGGGCCCGGTCGAGGGCGGCGGCCAGGAAGCTGTCGCCGGGGATGAACATGGCCACGAAGTCGGGCGAGCCCTCGGCCTTGAACTGGTCCCAATAGGCCTTGGCCGACAGGCTGGTGACGTGGGCGCGGACGGCGGCGGCGTGGCGGACCAGGGCCGCCTCGCGGGACGGGTCGTCAACGGCGTCCTGGGCGTCGAGATAGGCGTTGAGCGAGCACTTGGCGTCGACGACGAAGACGCCGCCGCCAGGCAAGCGCACCTTCACGTCCGGCCGGCGCCGGCCCTCCTCGGTGTCGACGCTGAACTGTTCCTCGAAATCGAAGCGTTGGTTGAGCCCCGCGGCCTCCAGAACATTGACCAGGGTCTGCTCTCCCCAGCGGCCCTGGACCCCGGCGCCGCGGCGCAGGGCGGCCGACAGCTTGCGGGCCTCGTCCTGGGTGGCGACCGAGGCGGTGAGCATCTGCTCGATCTGGGCCTTCAGCCCGCCGGTCTCCTCGGCGCGGGCCTTCTCCGCGGCGGCGACCTGTTCCTGGAACTTGGCCAGGCTCTCGGCCACCGGCTTGAGCTGGGCTTCCAGCTTGGCCTGGACCAGGCGGTCCTGGGCCTGGAAGGTCTCGGTGGCGCGCTTGACCAGCTCCTCGGCCACCACATTGGCCGACTGGGCGGCCTGGGCCCGGATCAGGTCGGGCTGGCCCTCCAGTAGCCGGGCCCGCCCCTCCGCCTCGGCGACGCGGCCGGACAGATCCATGGCCAAGGCCTCGGCGCGCCCGGCGCGGGCCCGCTCGGCCACGGCCCACAGGCCCATGGCGATGGCCGCCGCGGCACAAACGAGGATGGCGATCAGGAAACCAGGGTTCATGCTCCGTTCCAATACAGGGAGTCGGGGGCCCTCGGCCAGCCCTGCGTGGGCGACCGGATCGTGCAATATTGTCGCCATACGCGGGCAGCATGGTCCGCATATGGCGGCGGCCGCTTAAAGGATCGCCTCGGGCAGGAAACGTCTTCAACCCTTTCCGAGCGAGGAAACGCCCATGCGCCTGGAACCCATCGCCCCCGCCGACCTGACGCCGGAGCAGAAGCCGCTCTACGACGACATGCGCAAGGGCATCGCCAGCAATTTCAACGCCTTCATCGTCGAACGCGCGGACGGGGCGCTGATGGGGCCGTGGAACCCCTGGCTGCACGAGCCGCAGATCGGCCGGGCGATCTGGGACTTCACCCTGGCGATGACCGCCAACGCCAGCTTGAGCGACAACGTCCGCCAGATCGCCATCCTGGTGGTCGGGGCCAGGTTCGACGCGGCCTATGAGATCTACGCCCATATCGCCGTGGCCGAACGCGAGGGCATGAAGCCCGAACGCCTGGCAACCCTGGTGGCGGACCTGAAGCCCGCCGACCTGGCGCCGGACGAAAGCGTCGCCTTCGACCTGGCCTACGCCCTGGTCCGCGGCGGGACCCTGCCCGAACCGATCTACCGCCTGGCCGTGGCGACCTTCGGCCAGCACGGGACCAACGAACTGATCTATCTTGTCGGCCTCTACAGCCTGGTCTCCACCACCCTTAACGGCTTCAACGTCCCGGTCCCCGAACGTGATTGAACCCAAAACCGCCACGGCCCCGCCCGAGCCCTCCAAGTCCACGGCCACCCCGTTCCAGAGCATCGCCCTGCTGCTCCAGGGCGGCGGCGCCCTGGGCTCGTACCAGGCCGGGGTCTATGAGGCGCTGATGGAGCGGGGCATCGAGCCCACCTGGATCGCCGGCATCTCCATCGGCGCCATCAACAGCGCCATCATCGCCGGCAATCCGCCGGCCGAGCGGGTGGCCAGGCTGAGAACCTTCTGGGAGGGGATCACCGCCCAGGACGCCTGGGCGGGACCCTGGACGCCGTTGCTGGCGCACAATGCCCTGCGCGACCTGGTGAACCAGTACTCCGCCGGCCAGGCCCTGGTGAACGGCGTCAACGGCTTCTTCGTTCCCCGGTTCCCACCGCCGCCGATGCAGCCCAACGGCACCCCCGGCGCGACCAGCTGGTACGACACCAGCGGCCTGCGCGGCACCCTGGAGCGGCTGGTGGATTTCGACCGGATCAATTCCAGGGCCATGCGGTTCAGTGTCGGGGCGGTGAATGTGCGCACCGGCAACTTCGCCTATTTCGACAACGCCAAGGACACCATCCGCGCCGAGCACGTCATGGCCAGCGGCGCCCTGCCCCCCGCCTTCCCGGCCGTCGAGGTCGACGGGGAGTTCTACTGGGACGGCGGCATGGTCTCCAACACCCCGCTGGACTGGGTGCTGTCGGCCCGCTCGGACCTCGACACCCTGATCTTCCAGGTCGACCTGTGGAGCGCCAGGGGCGAACTGCCCCGCGACCTGGCCGAGGTGGCGGTGCGGATGAAGGAGGTGCAGTTCTCCAGCCGCACCCGGGCGGCCACCGACGAGTTCCGCCGGGTGCAGAAGCTGCGGGCGACGTTCCGGGAACTGTTGGCCCAGATGCCCCCGGACCTGGCCGCCACGCCCCAGGCCCAGTTGCTGGCTGAGGCCTCCGACCCGGCGGTCTATAACATCGTCCAGCTGATCTACCGCTCGCCCACCTATGAGGGCCAGTCGAAGGACTATGAGTTCTCCCGCCGGACCATGGAGGACCACTGGCGGACCGGCTACGCCGACGCCCGCAAGACCCTGGATCACAAGCAGGTGCTACAGCTGCCGCCGGGCGCCTCGACGGTGCACGTCTATGACTTCGTGACGCCGAGAGGTGAGGCGAAGGTTGGCGGGTAGGTTGGCCACGATGGGGTGGCGGCCGCCCTACAACAACCCCACCGCCCGGCGCAGGAAGTTGGCGACGTAGCCCACCTGGCGGCCGGCGAAGCTCCGAGTGTAGTCCACCGCCTGGCGTGGGGAGACCGTGAAGGCCTTGCCGACGCTGTCGGCGATGGCCGCGCCGCGCGTCCCGACGATCTTGGGGGCGCCGATGGTAGTGTCGCAGGCGGTCTGGTGCTCGATCTCGGAATTGAACTCGGCCCCGGTGAGCAGGACCATCACCGAGAACCAGACCCACAGCATGAAGGCGACCATGGCGCCCAGGGAGCCGTAGGTGACGCCGAAGTGGGTGAAGTTGTTGACGTACCAGGAGAAGCCCAGGGAGCTGGCCATCCACAGCAGCGCCGCCGTGGCCCCGCCCCCGACCACCCAGCGCCACTGGGCGTGCACACGGCTGGGACCGAAGCGGTAGATCAGGGTGAACCCCAGCGCCGCCACCAGATAGACCACCAGCCAGCGGAACGGGATCCACCAGACGCCAAAGTGGTGCAGCCCGATCGAGCGCAGCAGGATCGGCGTCGCCACCAGGATCGCGGCGACCACGGTGAAGAAGGCCAGGGCCGACAGGGTGGCGGCGTAGGTGACCAAGGTGCGGCGCAGGAAGTCGCGCTTCTCGGTCTCGTCATAGATGATGTTGAGGCCGTCGAAGATCGCCTTCATGCCGGCGTTGGCGCTCCACACCGAGATCAGGGTGGAAACGATGAAGGCGGCTGTGGAGGCTACCGGCCGCTGGGCGGCCAGGCGCACCATCTGGCCGCCCAGCAGGTTGACCATATCGTGCGGGAACATCGCCGACATATGGCCCAGTTGCCGCTCGACCGAGGCGACGTCGAAGACCAGGCCATAGAGGGAGGCGAAGGCCGCCAGGGCCGGGAAGGTGGCCAGGAGCAAGGGGAAGGTGACGCCGCCGGCCAGGGCGCCCAGGCGGTCCTTGCCCATCTCGCGATAGGTGCGCCAGAAGATGTCCTTCCAGCCCAGGGCAGGGATCTTCCAGGGCGCGTCGGCGTCCCGGCCGCGGCTGGGTTCGGCGGCGGCGAAGTCCTGCGGCGTCAGGGGCCGGGGCTGATCGCCCTCGGCGGGTTTCTTGCGGCGGGGCCACAGGGCGGCCATAGCCAGCATGGCCAGCCAGGGCACGACATGAGCGGCGTCCGGGGGCAGGCGCAGTCCAGACCCGTTGCCTGGCGGCTTGTCTGGCGACCCCTCACCGTCTGGCGGCGTTGGCCTTGAACTCAAGCTCATCGCTTGGGAAACCCTCGCCCTGGCCTCGGTTCCACGCTTGTCCTTGGCGACGCGCTTGTCCTTCGCGCCACGCCCTGGCAGGGATGCGCCATGGACCCCGTCATTTCCGCCCTTTTCCGCCACCCGATCAAGGGGTTTACGCCCGAAAAACTTGACCGCGCGCGCCTGACCGTCGGCGCGGCCTTTCCGGCCGACCGGCTGTTCGCGGTGGAGGATGGGCCTTGCGGCTTCGACCCCACCGCGCCGGGGTTCATCCCTAAGCAGAAGTTCGCGGTGCTGGCCAAGATCGCGGAGGTGGCCAAGGCGCGAACGGCTTTCGACGACGCCACCGGCGCGCTCACCGCCACGGCGCAGGGTCTGCCGGACTTTATCGGCAACCTGGGCGAGCCGGACGCCAAGGCCGCCTTCGCCGCCTGGCTCACGACGCTCCTGGGCGCGGCGGCGGACGGGCCGCTTCGCGTCATCGACGGGGTCGGTCATCGCTTCCTGGATCACCCTCTGGGGCACGTCTCTATCATCAATCTGGCCAGCGTCCGTGACCTGGAGCAAAAGCTGGGCCGCCCGGTGGACCCCCTGCGGTTCCGCGCCAACCTCTATGTCGACGGCTGGCCGGCGTGGATCGAAAACAACTGGGAGGGGCGGTCCCTGTCCCTGGGCGAGGCGCGGGCGAAGGTCTTCAAACCCATCGTCCGCTGCGCGGCGACCATGGTGGATCCAGCCACCGCCGTGCGCGACATCGACGTGCCGGCGGAACTGTTCGAGCACTACGGCCACGTCAATTGCGGGATTTATGTCCACGTGACGCAGGGCGGCGAGATCGCGGTCGGGGATAAGGTGGGGTTGGATCCATAACCCTTCCCCCGCGAGCCGAAGGCGAAGTGGGGGAAGTGTCCCCAATGCCGAGCGCAGCGAAGGCGGGGGACGATGGGGGTGCGGAGGGGTTTCAGCTCAGTTCCAGCGAGGTCGCGCGATGTCGATGACGGCGCACTGAACGAGAAGGCATCACACCTTCCCATTCGAGCCCCCATCGACCCTCGCCGATGGCTTCGGGCCACTTCCCCCACTTCGCCTTCGGCTCGCGGGGGAAGAATTTCTACCCTAGCGCCTTGTCGATTAGGCCCAGCGTGTTCTCCAGGCCGAAGAGGGCCACGAAGGAGCCGAAGCGCGGGCCCTGGGTCTGGCCCAGCAGGACCTCGTAGAGGGCGGTGAACCAGGTGCGCAGGGGTTCGAACCCGGCGGTCTTGCCGGCCTCGTAGACCTCGTTCTGGATCAGTTCGGCGTCCTGGCAGCCGGCCGGCAGGGCGCGCAGGCGCGCCGCCAGGTCGGCGAAGGCGGCCCGTTCGCGCGCGTCGGCGGGGCGGAACTTCTTCGCCGGCAGGACGAAGTCCTCATAGTAGTTGAGGGCGTAGTCGCTGAGGCGGTCCAGCAGCGGCTGGGTTTGCGGGCTCGCGCCGGGGATATAGCGGCTGATGAAGCCCCAAAGGATCGCCTTGTCCGAGGCGTTGGCGGCGCTGACCAGGTTCAGCAGCAGGCTGAAGGACACCGGCGAGCCCTGAGCCGGCACGTCGCCGCCGTGGACGTTCCACACCGGGTTGTCCAGCGGGTTGGCGGTGTCGGAGCCAACGTTCCGATGGAAGGCGTCCAGTTGCTGCAGATATTCGTCGGTGGCCTTGGGGATGACGTCGAAATAGAGCCGCTTGGCCGACTTGGGCGACTGGAACATGTAGTAGGACAGGCTCTCGGCGCCGCCGTAGCGCAGCCACTCCTCCATGGTCAGGCCATTGCCCTTGGTCTTGGATATCTTCTGGTTGTTCTCGTCCATGAAGAGCTCGTAGTGGAAGCTCTCCGGCGGCGCGCCGCCCAGAACGCGGGTGACCTTCTCCGAGACCCGGATCGAGTCGACTAGGTCCTTGCCGGACATCTCATAGTCCACCTTCAGCGCCGTCCAGCGCGCGGCCCAGTCCGGGCGCCATTGCAGCTTCACATGGCCGCCGGTGACCGGAACCTCGGTGAGGGTCCCGTCCTCGTCGGTAAAGACGATCGTGCCGCGGTCGACGTGGCGTTCCAGGGTGGCGGCCTGAAGCACGCGGCCGGTCTTGGGGCTGATCGGCAGGAAGGGCGAATAGGTGGCGCGGCGTTCCTCGCCCAGGGTGGGCAGCATCACCGCCTGCACCTTGTCGAACCGCTCCAGGATAGTGCGCAGCACGCCGTCCATCCGGCCCGACTTGTAGAAGTCGGTAGAGGAGATGAACTCATAGTCGAAGCCGAAGCTGTCGAAGAAGGCGCGGGCGCGGGCGTTGTTGTGGGCGCCGAAGCTGGCGTGCTCGCCGAAGGGGTCGCGCACACTGCTGACCGGCTTGTCGCGATCCTCCTCCAGCCAGTCCTGGTGGGGCAGGTTCGGCGGGATCTTCCGCAGGCCGTCCATGTCGTCGGAGAAGACGATCAGCTTGGTGGGAATCGCGTCCTCGGTCAGGGCGCGGAAGGCGTTGCGCACCATGGTCGGGCGCGCCGCCTCGCCGAAGGTGCCCATGTGCGGCAGGCCCGACGCGCCATAGCCGCACTGGAAGATCACGGGCTGGGCGGCCAGGGCCGGGAAGGTCGCGGCCGCTTCATCGAACTTGCCGGCCTGGAACAGCACCGAGGCCAGGTCGCGCTCGGCGTCGGTCTCCAGGCGCAGGCGCACCAGGCGCGCCAGAAGGTTCCGCGCCTGCTCGAAGGTCCAGGCGCGCGCGTCCCGAGCCTGATGGGAAAGTCCTTGCAACATGGCGGGCGGGGTAGGGCGCCGATAGGGCGGGGTCAATGGTCCGAGGTCAGTTGGGGGGAGGCGGCGCGGCGAAGTAGACGATGTGTCGGCGCAGCGGATCGCCGTCCTCCAGCATCGGGTGGTCGAAGTCGCGGATGGCGTCGCGCTGGTAGCCCAGGCGGACCATCACCGCCTGCGAGCGCAGGTTGCTCTGGGCGGTGAAGGCCAGGATCTCCGGCAGTTCGAAGCGGGTCAGGGCTTCATCGGTGGCGGCGCGGGCGGCCTCGGTGGCGTAGCCATGGCCCCAGGCCTCGCGCGCCAGGCGCCAGCCGATCTCCGCGCCGCTGACCGGCAGTCCCGGCCAGATGCGCGAAACGCCGGCAAAGCCCAGGAAGGCGCCGTCGGCCTTGCGCTCCAGCACGTAGCGGCCATAGCCCCAGCGATCGAAGTGCTCGTCCATGGCGTCCATGTGGTCGGCGCTCTGGTGCTTGTCGAGCACCCCGCCCAGCCAGGCCATCACCTCCGGATCGGCGGTCAGCTCCGCATAGGGCTCGCGGTCGCGGGCCCGCCAGCGGCGCAGGATCAGGCGTTCGGTCTCGATCACCCGCCACCGCCCCTCAGGTGGGCCGCGGCGCGGTCAGGGCGCCATAGAGGTCCGGCCGGCGGTCGCGGAAGAAGCCCCAGGCGGCGCGGTGGGCGGCCAGGAAGTCCAGGTCGACGGCCGCGGCCGCGATGCCCTCGTCGGCGCGGCCCAGTTCGCTGACCAGGTCTCCACGGTGGTCGGCGATGAAGCTGGAGCCATAGAAGGTCTGGCCGCCGTTCGGATAGCCCGCCCAGGGCTCGAAGCCGATGCGGTTGGCGCCCACCACGGGGATGACGTTGGAGACGGCATGGCCCTGCATGGCGCGCCGCCACGGCAGGGCGGTGTCCAGGCTGGCGTCGTGGGGTTCGGAGCCGATGGCGGTGGGATAGAGCAGGGCCTCGGCGCCCATCAGGGTCATGGCGCGGGCGGCCTCCGGGTACCACTGGTCCCAGCATATGCCGACGCCGAGGCGGCCGTGGCGGGTGTCCCAGACCTTGAAGCCGGTGTCGCCGGGGCGGAAATAGTACTTCTCCATATAGCCCGGGCCATCGGGGATGTGGCTCTTGCGGTAGACGCCCAGCAGCGATCCGTCGGCGTCGGCCATCACCAGGCTGTTGAAATAGTGCGGCCCCTCGCGCTCGAAGATCGAAATCGGCAGCACCACGCCCAGTTCGCCGGCCAGGGGCGCCAGGGCCTTGACACAGGGGTGCTCGCGCCAAGGCTGGGCCGTGGCGAACCAGCGCTCCTCCTGGGCGACGCAGAAATAGGGACCCTGGAACAGTTCCGAGGGCAGGATCACCTGCGCGCCCTTGGCCGCCGCCTGACGGATGAACTCTTCGGTGCGGGCGATGTTGTCGGCCAGGTCCTCCCCGTAGCGGGTCTGGATCGCGGCCAGCTTGAGGGTTCGGGTCATGCGGCGGCCGGCTCCTGCTGGCTGATGCAGTGGAACGAGCCGCCGCCGGTGAGAAGGGCGCGGGACGGCAGGCCGAGCAAGGTGTGGTGCGGGAACACCGCCTGCAAGGCCTCCACGGCGAATTGCCCGCCCAGACCGCCGTAGGTGGGCACGATCACCGCCTTGTTGGCGATCAGGAAGTTCATGTGGCTGGCGGGGACAGAGTGATGGTCCTCGTCGATGATCCGGCCCGGCGAGGGGATGCGCACGACCCTGAGCGCCTGCCCATCGGCGTCGGTCATGCCCGCCAGGGCCTCGGCGGCCTGGTCATAGGCGTGGGCGTTGGGGTCTTGCAGGCCGAGCGCCATGGGGCAGACGACGACGCCGGGGGCGACGAAGCGGGCCAGGTTGTCCACGTGGCCGTCGGTGTGGTCGTTCATCAGCCCGTCGCCCAGCCACAGCATCTTGCGCACGCCCAGGGCCTTGGCCAGGGCGGCTTCGGCGTCGGCCTGTCTCCAGCCGCGGTTGCGGTTGGGGTTGAGCAGGCACTGGCGGGTGGTGAGGACCGTGCCCAAGCCATCGTGGTCCAGGGCGCCGCCTTCGAGGATGAAGTCGTGAGGCGTCAGGGCCGCGCCGCTGGCCGCCGCGATCTGGGCGGCGACGGTGTCGTCGTGGTCCAGGACATACTTGCCGCCCCAGCCGTTGAAGCGGAAGGCCGCGGCGGTGTCGGGGGTGAGGAAGATCGGGCCGGTATCGCGCAGCCAGATGTCGCCGAACCGGCCGGCGACGATCTCGACGCCGGCGGTGTCGCCCACCAGGGCGCGGGCGGCGGCCAGGGCGTCGTCATGGCCGACCATCAGCTTGACCCGTTCGGCGCCGGGGCCGGCCAGTGCGCGGACCAGCGCAGCGACCTCACCCTGCGCGGCCTCCAGGTCGTCTTCCCAAAGCTCGGCATGGCTGGGAAACCCCACCCACATGGCGCGGTGCGGCGACCATTCTGCGGGGACGGCCAGAGCGGCGTTGGTCGGGACGGCGGTCGTCATGCAAGGTCCTTGAAGGGGCGCGTGCTCTCAAGTAGGGCGGCGGGGTCCTTAAACAGGATCGCGCCCATAAGAAAAGGGCGGCGTCGCCCCGATCGATGTTTCGCCGGTGACGGCAATGTGGAGGTTCGACAACGGAGCTGAAGTTGCCACCCTTCAATCTGCGCAGCGGCGAAGACTTGGCCGTGATGTCGGCGCCGGCAGGCCTTTCTTGACCGTCCCGCCCATCAGCCGTGGCGGGGATGCGGCGGAACCCCGCGCCTGGAGAATCGTGGTCGCCGCCACCGCCCTGGTGACGCTGCTTCGCCTGCTGCTGCTGTTCTCCAGCCCGCTGCAACTCTATCCGGACGAGGCGCAATACTGGCTCTGGTCGCGGCGGCTGGCGTTCGGATACTTCTCCAAACCGCCGCTGGTCGCCTGGCTGATCGCGATGACGACCGTTATGGGCCGCGACGGCGAGGCGTTCGTGCGCCTGTCCTCGCCGCTGATCCATGCCGCCACGGCCCTTGTCCTGGCCCGGGTGGGGAGGCGTCTCTACGGCGCCTGGGAAGGCGCGGCGGCGGCGGGGCTGTATCTGCTGGCGCCTGGCGTGGTTCTGTCCGCCTTCGTCATCAGCACCGACCCGGCCCTGCTCCTGGGCCTCGCCCTGGCGCTGTGGGCCTACGCCGCATTGCAGGCGGCGGATCACCCCCGCTCCCGCCTGATCGCCGCGGCCAGCTTCGGCGCGGCCCTGGGCCTGGCGTTCCTGAGCAAATACGCCGCCCTGTTCGCCATGCTCGGGCTGGCGGCGCACCTGGCCCTGTCGCGGGAAGCGCGCCGCGCCTGGACACCAACGGCGGCGACCGCGGCTTTGCTCGCCTTCGCGGTCATCGCCGCGCCGAACCTGGTCTGGAACGCCCAGCATGGCTTCGCCACGGTGGCGCATACGGCCTCGAACGCCGATTGGAGCGGCCGCCGGTTCAACGTGCTCCCGATGCTGAGCTTCCTGGGCGAGCAGTTCGGCGTCTTCGGACCGATCCCGTTCGCGATCCTGATCGGCGCCGGGGGCTGGCTGGCCTGGCGGCGGCGATTGCAGGCCCCGGACATGCTGTTGCTGTGCTTCACCCTACCGCCGCTGGCGATCATCCTGGCCGAGGCGTTCGTGGCCAGGGCCAACGCCAACTGGGCGGCGGCGGCCTATGCGCCGGCCTCGGTGCTGGTGGGCGCCTGGCTGGTGCGCTGGAAGGCCTGGCGCTGGCTGGGCGCGGCGGCGGCGACCCAGGGCGTGATCGCCATCGCCCTGATGCTGGGGCTGGCCTCACCGGACCTGGCGGACAAGGCCGGGGCCGCCAACAGCCTCAAGCGCCTGCGCGGCTGGCGCGAGATTACCCGCGGCCTGACCGACCGGGCCGGCCTGGAAGACATGAACGGGCGGCTGAGCGCCGTGGCGGTGGACGATCGTTTTCTGTTCAACGAGGCCGCCTACTATGGCCGCGACTATTTCGGCGTCGCCGGGCCGCCGCTGAAGATGTGGGTCAGGGGTGCGGCGCCACGGAACCAGGCCGAACTGGAGGCGCCCCTGACGTCGGCGGCCGGCTCACGGGTGCTGGCCGCCAGCCTTGAGGGACGCAACACGGCGGCCATGGGCGCCGACTTCGCCAAGGCCGATGACCGCCAGATCAACCAAGTCAGCCTGGACCTGCGTCACTGGCGCTCGGTGACCACCTTCCTGGGCGAGGGTTTCGCGCCCAAGCCTCGCGCCACGGTCAGCGCCAAACCGCCTTGAGGGAGGCGTCGCGGCCGCAGCCGACGCGGTAGGCCATGTAGGCCTCCGGGTTCTTGGTGGCGTAGTCCTGATGGTAGGCCTCGGCCGGCCAGAAGGGGGCGGCCGTCAGGATGGTGGTGGCCACCGGCTTGTGCAGGACCTTGGCGACTTCGGTCTTGGCGGCCTGGGCTGCGGCCTGTTCGGCGCCGTCGGCCACGAAGATCGCCGGCCGGTAGGACGGGCCCTGGTCGCAAAACTGGCCGTGGCCGTCGGTGGGATCGGTCAGCCGGAAGTATTTCGCCACCAGCTGGCCATAGCTGATCTTCACCGGGTCGTAGGTGACCAGGACGGATTCGTAGTGCCCTGTCGTTTCGGTGGTGACATCCTGGTAGCTGGGATGGGGCACGTGGCCGCCGGTGTAGCCGGCCACCACCTTGACCACGCCGGGCACCCCTTCCATGCCGTGCTGCATGGACCAGAAGCAGCCGCCGGCGAAGATGGCGGTCTTGTAGGCGGCCGCGCCAGCGCTTTGCGCGGCCAGGGCGGCGATCAGGGTTCCGGCCACGAGGGCCCGTTTCAGAGTGCTCATGCCCCTTATACGGACGCGGGGTCTCGGTGGTTACAAGGACGGGGCGAAAAATCGGTTCCGGCCTAAAGCGCGACCTCGAACGCGGCCTCGGTCTTGGCCTTGACCTCGTCGACGGTGACGCCGGTGGCCAGTTCGGTGAGCTTCACCCCGCCGCCCTTGCGGTCGATCTGGAAGACGCCCAGCTCGGTGATCAGCAGGTCGACCACCCCGGCGCCGGTGAGCGGCAGGCTGCAGGTCTTGAGCAGCTTGGGCGCGCCGGACTTTTCGGTGTGCTCCATGACCACCACCACGCGGCCGACCCCGGCCACCAGATCCATGGCCCCACCCATGCCCTTGACCACCTTGCCCGGCACCATCCAGTTGGCCAGGTCGCCCTTCTCGGACACCTGCATGCCGCCCAGGATCGAGAGCGCGATGTGGCCGCCGCGGATCATGGCGAAGCTGTCGGCCGAGCTGAAGTAGGAGGAGCTGGGCAGTTCGGTGATGGTCTGCTTGCCGGCGTTGATCAGGTCGGCGTCTTCCTCGCCCTCATAGGGGAAGGGGCCCATGCCCAGCATGCCGTTCTCGCTCTGCAGGGTCACATGCATGCCGTCGGGGATATAGTTGGCCACCAGGGTCGGGATGCCGATCCCCAGGTTCACGTAGTAGCCGTCCTTCAGCTCCTTGGCGGCGCGGGCCGCCATGTCGTCTCTGGTCCAGGCCATTACACCGTCTCCTTGACGCGCGGGCGGGTGGTGGTGCGCTCGATGCGCTTTTCGAAGTGCGCGCCCTGGAACAGGCGGTCGATGAAGATGCCGGGGGTGTGGATGTTGTCCTTGTCGAGGGATCCGACGGGGACCAGCTCCTCGATCTCCGCCACGGTGACCTTACCGGCGGTGGCCATCATCGGATTGAAGTTCCGGGCGGTCTTTCGATAGACGAGGTTGCCCTCGGCGTCGCCGCGCCAAGCCTTGACGATGGAGAGGTCCGCCTTCAGCGCCCGCTCCATCACATAGAGCTCGCCGTCGAACTCGCGGGTTTCCTTGCCCTCGGCCACCAGGGTGCCGACCCCGGTCTTGGTGAAGAAGGCGGGGATACCCGCCCCACCGGCGCGGATGCGCTCGGCCAATGTGCCCTGCGGATTGAACTCCAGTTCCAACTCGCCGGAGAGGTAGAGCTGTTCGAACAGCTTGTTCTCGCCGACATAGCTGGAGATCATCTTCTTGATCTGGCCGCCGGCCAGCAGCACGCCCAGGCCGAAGTCGTCGATCCCGCAGTTGTTGGAGATCACCGTCAGGTCCTTGGTCCCCGCATCGCGGATCGCCGCGATCAGGTTCTCAGGGATGCCGCAGAGGCCAAAGCCCCCGGACATGATGGTCATGCCGTCGAACAGCAGGCCGTCCAGGGCCTCCGCCGCAGCCTTGCTGACCTTGTCGGCCATGGCCTTCTCCCGCAGTGCACAATTGGCCGACCTTTGGCCCGAAGAGAGCGCCATTTCAACCGTTTCATCCGCCTCGGGCCGCCGCCGCTCGCGAAAGTCGGCCGGCCGGGCTAAATTGGCCTGACGCGGTCCGCCAGGCGGACCAAAATCGTTCGGTGGAGACGAGTTTGACGGACGTTCTGACCAAGCGGGGCATCGCGCCGGTGTCCTTCGCGCGCTACGACCGCGACTTCCAGGGCTTCGCCAAGGACCTGGGCGACAGCTTCGTGCGCTACGGCTTCGCGGCGGTGGAGCACCATGGCCTGGACCAGGCCCGGATCGACAAGGCCATCGACGACGCCAAGGCCTTCTTCGCCCTGCCGGAAGACGTCAAGCGCCGCTACAAGATCGAGGGCGCGTCGGGCCAGCGCGGCTACACCCCCTTCGGCATCGAGACGGCCAAGGGCGCGGCGCATTTCGACCTCAAGGAGTTCTGGCACGTGGGCCGCGAGCTACCGCCGGGCCATCCCTTCCGCGCATCCATGCCGGACAATATCTGGCCGGCCGAGATCGCCAGCTTCCACGACAGCGAGCTTTGGCTGTACGACGCGCTGGAAGGCTTCGGCCGCCGGCTGCTGGCCGCCATCGCGGTCTATCTGAAACTGCCCACCGGCTATTTCGAAGACACCGTGGACCTCGGCAACAGCATCCTGCGCCTGCTGCACTATCCCCCCGCCCCCTTCGACGGGCCCAACATCCGCGCCGGGGCGCACGAGGACATCAACACCATCACCTGTCTCCTAGGCGCTGAAGAAGCAGGGCTGGAGGTCCTGGAGCGTAGCGGCGAGTGGCTGGCGATCAATCCGCCGGCGGGCTCGGTGGTGGTCAATATCGGCGACATGCTGCAGCGTCTGAGCAACAACGTCCTGCCCTCCACCACCCACCGGGTGGTCAATCCGCCGCCGGAGCGCCGGGGCAAGCCGCGCTATTCGACCCCGTTCTTCCTGCACTTCCGACCCGATTTCCTGATCAAGACCCTGCCCGGCTGCATCACCCCGGACAACCCCGACCACTATCCGACGCCGATCACGGCGGAGGCGTACCTCAACGAGCGCCTGCGCGAGATCAAGCTGGGCTGATTTTTCTCTTCCCCCGAGCGAAGCGGTGGGGGAAGTACCCGCAAAGCGGGGGACGGGGGCTCCAGCCTGACGCAGACGCCTCCACTCCGCGGAAGCCCCCTTCGTCTCGCGCTGCTAGCGCGATCCACTTCCCCCACGCGAAGCAAGGGGGAAGAGAAAGGATGACATGCCCACCCGCACTCTCTTCGTCACCGAGGTCTACGAGGCGAGCCTGGCGCAGGAGCCGGGCTTTTCGGCCTTCAACGCCGAGCTGGCGGAGGCGTGCCAGATGCTGGCGGCGGAGGATCGCGCCGGGCAGGCCTGGTGCAGGGCCAACGGCTATGGCGGCTACACCTCCTACGCCTCGCTGAACGACCTGCCGGCGCGGGCCACGGTGTTCGGCGAGTTGAAGCGGAAGCTGGACCGCCACGCCGCCGCCTTCGCCGAGACCCTGGCCCTGGACCTGGGACCGCGGGGGAAACTCAAGATGGATAGCCTGTGGGCCAATGTCCTGAAGCCCGGCGCCAGCCACTCGGGGCATATCCACCCCCACAGCGTCCTGTCGGGAACGGTCTATGTGGCCGTGCCGCCGGGGGCGGCCGGGCTGCGGCTGGAGGACCCCCGCCTGCCACTGATGATGGCGGCCCCGCCGCGGCGTTCCGACGCACCCGAGTCGCTGAGAAGTTTTGTCACCCTGAGTCCCTCCGAGGGAACGATTTTCCTCTGGGAAAGCTGGTTGCGGCATGAAGTGCCCGTCAACAGCGCTCGCCTGCCTCGCATCAGTTTGAGTTTCAACTATAGCTGGCGCTGAGGCGCGTCGTCGCACCCTTTCTTAAACTTCGTGCGGCCTAGGGTAGCAGCCTTAAATTTCACCGCCGACGGGGGGCGGATGGACCAGGCCGACACAAGATCGCCCAACACAACACCGCCCCGGGGAACCGCCGACGGGGCGCCAGACTACGAGCGGATTCTCGACGGCGACATCGATCTGACGGCGCTGAAGCCGAGCCTCGACCGTATCGTCCGCGTGGCCATGACCCTGTTCGGGACCCCCGACGGCGAGGTGACCATCCTGCGCCCAGGTCAGGCGCCCTGGCGCAGCAAGGGCGGCAACAGCCTCAACACCAGCTTCACCGACATGATCGTCGGCCGGCGCGAGGTGGTCTGGATCGAAGACCTGCGCAGGGACGAGGTTCTGGCCCGCAGCGTCGAACCGCATGTGGCGCGGATCGTGCGCTTCGGCGCCGGCGCCCCGATCTGCCTCGCCAGCGGCGAGAGCCTGGGCGTGCTGACAGTGCTGGACACCGAGCCCCGGCCCTTCGACGCCCGACTGGCGCGGCGCCTGCAGGACCTGGCGGATCTGATCGCCGACGACTGGGAACGTCACCGCGCCGTGCTAGGCCGCGCCCGCGCCGAGGCCGAGGCCCGGGCCGCCCGCGCGACCTTGGCCTCGGTGGTCTCCGCCGCCCCGGTGGCCCTGCTCATGACCGACCGCGAGCTGCGCGTCATCCAGGGCAGTCCCCGCTGGTTCGAGGAGCGGAGATTCACCCCCGAGCAGGTGATCGGCAAGTCTCTGTACGACATCCTGCCCGGCTCGCGGGAGCGCTGGTCGGCCGCCTTCGACCGCGCCCTGGCCGGTCAGAGCGTGCGCGGCGACCGCATCCGGCTGGACCTGCCGGACGGCCGCACCGTCTGGATCCGCAGCGAGCACACTCCCTGGCGGGACGGCGCCGGCGAGATCGGCGGGCTGATGATGATGAGCGTCGACATCACCGACGTGGTCAATGCGCTGGAGGAATCCGAGCGCTCGGAAAAGCGCCTGACCCTGGCCAGCGAGATCGGCGAGGTGAACATCTGGGAAGTGGACTTCCGTCGCCACGAGCTCAACGGCCTTGGCTGGAAGGACCGCGGCTTCGCCGAGGCCAAGATCGGCTACGAGGACATGGCCAACGACCTCTGGCGCGTGGTGCATCCGGACGACCGCGCGGAAGCCGAGGCCCTTTGGGAACGGCATCTGAACGAGGGCGCGCCGTTCCGCATGACCTACCGCCTGCTGCAGGGCGACGCGCCGGACCTGTGGGTGCAGTCGGCCATCGAGGGTGTCCGCGACGAGAACGGCGAGCTGGTCCGGATCCTCGGCGTGCTGCGCAACATCGACGCCGAGAAACGCGCCGAACTGGCCCTGGCGTCGGCCCGCGACGCCGCGGAGACCGCCAACCGCGCCAAGAGCGAGTTCCTGGCCAATATGAGCCACGAGATCCGCACGCCGCTGAACGGGGTGATGGGGGTGGCCAGCGCCCTGGGACGCACGGAACTTTCCGCGTCGCAGCGGGAAATGGTTGGGCTGATCGAAGCCTCGGCCCACACCCTCGAGGCCTTGCTGTCCGACGTGCTGGACCTGGCGCGGATCGAGGCGGGGCGGCTGGAGATCAAGCCGGAGCCCTTCGATCCGCTGCAGGCGGTGCGCGACGTGGGGGGGCTGTTCGCGGCCGGCGCCGAGGCCAAGGGCCTGGGCTTCCATGTCGAGATCGATCCCGAGACGGCCGCCATGCTGTCGTCCGATGTCGTCCCGCTAGTGGGCGCCCCGTTGTTGGGCCCCCCGTTCCTTGGTGACGTCGCCCGCCTGCGTCAGATCCTGAGCAACCTGCTGTCCAACGCCGTCAAGTTCACCGCCGCCGGCTGCGTGAAGCTCAGCTTCGCCGCGCGCCCGGACGGGGACGCCCTGGCGGCGGTCTTCCGGGTGACCGACACCGGCATCGGTTTCGACGACGACACCGCCCGGCGGCTGTTCGACCGCTTCGAACAGGCCGACGGCTCCATCACCCGACGATTCGGCGGCAGCGGCCTGGGGCTGGCGATTTCCCGGTCCCTGGCGGAGGCCATGGGTGGGCGCCTGAGCGCCACCTCGGTTCCCGGCGTCGGCTCGGTGTTCGAGCTGCAGCTGCCTTTCAAGACTGCAGGCGCGCCGGCCGCGGCCGTGGACGATGAACCGCAAGACGAATCCGAACCTGGTCCCGCCGACCCGCTCCGCCTGGCGAGCCTGGCGGTTCTGCTGGCCGAGGATCATCCCACCAACCGCCGCGTCGTGCAGCTGATCCTGGGCTCCGCCGGCGTCGAGCCAGTGTGTGTGGAGAACGGCGCCGAGGCAGTGGAGGCCTGGACCGAGACCGGCTTCGACCTGGTGCTGATGGACATGCAGATGCCGGTGATGGACGGCCTGACCGCGATCTCCGCCATCCGGCGGCGTGAAGCGGCCCTGGGCCGCGCCAGGACGACGATCCTGGCCCTGACGGCCAACGCCATGCCCGAGGATGTCGAGGCCACCCGCGCGGCGGGCGCCGACGGCCACCTGACCAAACCCATCACCGCCGCCGCCCTGCTGAGCGCGGTGCGCGAGGCGGCCGCCGCGCGGGCGCTGGGAGACCATGCGCTGGAACGCATGTTGGGCTAGGCCAAGCCGCCGCCCGTACGGAGGCTGTGCGCGCCCGCCTGCCCTCTATTCCAGGACGCAGGCGGCCAGGCCGTCGCGGCCCACCGCGCCGGAGCGGGCGTCGATGCGGCCGGTCCGCCGGCGCACATAAGGTCCCGGATCGCCGGCGTTCCACTTCAAGGGGTTGGGCAGGATGGCGGCCAGGCGCGACGCCTCGGCGGGGCTGAGACTCTGGGCGCCATGGTGGAAATAGTGCTGTGACGCCGCCTCGACCCCATAGACGCCCGGACCCATTTCCACGGTGTTCAGATAGACCTCCATGATCCGCTGCTTGCCCCAGACCAGTTCGATCAGGACCGTGAAATAGGCCTCAAGGCCCTTGCGGACCCATGAACGGTCCGGCCACAGGAAGACGTTCTTGGCGGTCTGCTGGCTGACGGTGGAGCCGCCACGGATCTTGCCGGGCCTGGCCTCATTGTGCGCCACCGCTTTCTGGATGGCGTGGAAATCGAAGCCGTGGTGCTGGCAGAATCGGGCGTCCTCGGAGGCCACCACGGCGCGAGTCATGGCCGGCGATATGCGCGATATTGGAACCCAGCGATGGTCCAGGCCCTGTCCCTGGGCCAGGCGTTCGATCATCAGAATGGTCAGGGGCGGGGGCACGAAGCGGTAGACCGCCACCATCACGGGCGGCCCCGCGATCAGCGCCATCAGCAGGCCGACGACCAGCCGCCGCAGGAAACGCAGCGCGCTTCCGCCGCGCCCGGCGGATGCGGGCGCGCGCTTGGTGGTCCTTGGCTTGGGGGCCGCCTTGGCCATGGCTGGGCGCTTGTCGTGACGTTGGGGAGGGGTGCTAGGCTTGAGGCCTGGTGAGGTGTCGCGTCAAGGCGAACGCGCAGAACGGGATTATGCGAATGGACGTGTCCGAGGCGGTGGCGAGGCGGATGTCGGTGCGCGCCTTCAAGCTCGATCCCGTGCCGGGCGCGCTCGTGCGCGAAATCCTGGAACTGGCGCACCGCGCGCCCTCCGGCGGCAATCTGCAGCCCTGGCGCGTCTACGCCCTGGCCGGCGAATCCCTGGCGGCGTTCAAGGCCCTGGTGGCCGCCACGCCGATGCAGGAAACCGAGTATGACGTCTATCCGCCGGACCTGTGGGACCCCTTCCGCACCCGCCGCTTCCAGTGCGGCGAGGATCTCTACGCCTCGATCGGCATCCCGCGGGAGGACAGGCCGGGGCGGCTGCGGCAGTTGGCCAAGAACACCGCCTTTTTCGGCGCCCCGGTGGGGCTGTTCTTCTGCCTCGACCGCAAGCTCGGGCCGCCGCAATGGGCGGACGTGGGGATGTTCATGCAGAGCCTGATGCTGCTGGCCATCGAGCGGGGCCTGGACACCTGCGCCCAGGAGTTCTGGGCCCGCTATCCCAGGACGGTGGCGGAATACGTGGGCCTGCCGGAGGATCACATGGTGTTCTCGGGCATGGCCCTTGGCTACCGGGATGAAACCGCGCCGATCAACGGCTGGCGCACCCGGCGCGATCCCTTCGACGCCTGGTGCGAGATGAAGGGCTTCGTCGACTAGTTCTTGATTTGTTCGTTGGACGCGCTAGGCTGGCCAGATGTCCCAAGCCGCACCCCACCCCGCCGGTCCCGTTCTGGTCATCGACCTGCAGACCGAGATGTTCGCCCCCACCGGCTATCCGCCGATCCACAATGCCGACGCCTTGGCCCAGAGGGTGCGGGCGGTGACGGCCTGGGCCCGCCAGGCCGGCCGGCCCGTGGCCTTCATCCGCCACGACGGCGCCCCGGATGACGGCCTGGCGCCGGGCAAGCCAGGTTGGCCGGTGTGGCCGGCGCTGGGCCAGGCGGCGGACGAGCCGACCTTTTCCAAGACCGTCGGCGATTCCTTTAGCCAACCAGCCCTCTGCGACTGGGTCGCCGGCCAGGGCGCGCAAGGCGTGATCCTGCTGGGCGCGCAGACCGACCAGTGCGTGGCGGCGACGGTGAAGGGCGCCTTGGAGCGCGGCCTGAAGGTGACCGTGGTGGCCGACGCCCACAGCACCTGGGACTTCAACGGCGAAACCGCCGACCAGATCATCGCCCGCCACAATGCGGCGTTCGAGGCGGCGGGGGCGAAGGTGGTGACGGCGGAGGCGCTGACCGGGGCGGCGTGAGCTTGGGATTATCGCTTACATGCCGAAGATGTTGGCCGCGCACCGTCGCTATTTATGCTGGCCTCGGTATCGCAGAGCCTCGACGATCATCGCGAACGCCGCCGAAGGCTGGCGCCGGCTTGGATAGTAG
The DNA here is from genome assembly GCA_036384135.1 of Caulobacteraceae bacterium. Classification (GTDB taxonomy): domain Bacteria; phylum Pseudomonadota; class Alphaproteobacteria; order Caulobacterales; family Caulobacteraceae; genus Acaudatibacter. The sequence continues at coordinate 28,929 of DASVMY010000374.1, forward strand.
AGGTGATACCCCGCAAAGGGCGGACACCAGTCGCTCAGCACCCGCACAAGGCTGCCGCTCGCCACCTCATCAGCCACCTGATCCTCTAGGACACAGGCCAGACCCAGGCCGTCCAGAGCCGCGCGAACGACCATCCGCGCGTTGTTGAATATGAGCTGGCCATCGACCCGCACGTGTAAGTCACGAGAGCCCTTTTCCAACTCCCAGGCATAGAGCCCACCCGCAGTTGGCAGCCGCAAGTTGACGCAGCGGTGCTCAGCAAGGTCCTGCGGAGTCTTAGGTTTCGAGTACTCGGCGAAATAGGCGGGGCCGCCGACCACGGCCATCCGCAGATCGGGTCCGATGCGGACAGCCACCATGTCTTTGGCGATGGATTCGCCGAGACGAACCCCGGCGTCGAACCGCTCGGTGACGATGTCCGCTAGGCCGGACCCGATGTCCAACTCCACATGAATATCCGGGTAGCTCCGCAGCAGCGGGCGCAGCACAGGCCACAGCACCGTATGCGCCGCATGCTCCGAAGTCGTCATCCTGATCGTGCCCGCGGGTTTGTCGCGCAACTCGCTTAACGAAGCGACGCCGCTATCGATCTCGGCGAAGGCCGGGCCGATCGTGCGCAGGAGCCGCTCGCCCGCCTCCGTGAGGGCGACGCTGCGTGTCGTGCGGGCCAGCAGTCGTAGCCCCAGCCGAGTTTCCAGCCGGCGCACCGTGTGGCTCAGGGCCGATTGCGAGGTGGCAAGCTTCGCTGCGGCCCGGGTGAAGCTGCCTTCGTGCGCGACCGCCATGAATGCCAGTAGATCGCCGGCTTCGTCCCTTAGCATTGATGATCCTAAAATATGACTTCATGCCAAATATAGCGTCTAATCACTGAATTTGGCAGGCCCTATCTTGCATCCATCGGCAAGCATCCAGCGACCGCACTGGCGGGCGCTTCGATGGAACGCCCGGCGGAGCGGCAATGAAGATAGGTATCATCGGCGCGGGCTGGCTTGGCGGCACGGTTGGTAGGGTCTGGGTTCAGGCCGGTCACCAGGTGCTGTTTTCCTCCCGCCACCCGGAAAAGCAGCAGCGCGTTGCGGCGGCGCTCGGATCGCTCGCCTCAGGCGGGACAGTCGCGGAGGCCGCTGCCTTCGGCGAGGTCGTTTTGATCTCCGTTCCATACCGCGCTCTTGAGGCCCTTGGCCAAGCGCTGGAGACCCCACTGGCGGGCAAGATCGTCTTGGATGCGTGCAATCCTTACGGGCCCGATCCCGCCGCGCTGATCCGCCAGGTCGAGGCCGATGGCGTGGCGCAGACCTCCGCCCGGCTTCTGCCCGGTGTCCGGCTCGTCCGGGCCTTCAGCGCGGTGGACGCGACGGCGATCGAAGCCTCCGCAGCGGGCCGTGGCGAACGGCTAGGCGTGCCACTTGCCAGTAACGATCCGGAGGCGATGCAAATCGCTGAGCAGCTGGTGCGCGACGCGGGCTGCGATCCGGTCGCGGCGGGAGATCTCGTCGCTGCCCGCCGCTTTCAACGGGGCGGGGCGGGCTTTCGCGCCCATCTCGGCGCCGCTGAGCTGCGCCGTGCCCTTGGCCTTCACTGACACCAATCAACGCAACGGCCACTGGCCGGGGAGAACCTGACAATGGAAAAGCGCATTCTTGGAAATTCCGGCCTTGAGGTCTCCGCTCTCGGGCTCGGCTGCATGGGGCTCAGCTTCGGTTACGGGCCGCCGACCGAAAGGGAAACGGGGATCACCCTGATCCGGGGCGCGTTCGAGCGCGGCGTCACCTTCTTCGATACGGCGCAGGCCTACAGCCAGGGCGCAAACGAGGAACTGGTCGGCGAAGCGGTCGCCCCCTTCCGTGACCAGGTGGTAATTGCCACCAAGTTCGGCTTCGTCGATGGCCTGGTTGGCAGGGGCCTCGACAGCCGGCCCGAGAACATCCGCGCGGTGACGGAAGCCTCCCTCAAGCACTTGAAGACCGACCACATCGACCTGCTGTACCAGCACCGGGTCGATCCGAACGTGCCGATGGAGGACGTGGCCGGGGCGGTCAAGGACCTGATCCAGGCCGGCAAGGTGAAGCATTTCGGCATGTCGGAAGCCGGGGCGAAGTCAATTCGCGCGGCTCATGCCGTGCAGCCCGTGACCGCGCTGCAGAGCGAGTATTCTCTGTTCTGGCGGGAGCCGGAGAAGGCAATCCTGCCGCTCCTGGAGGAGCTGGGCATCGGCTTCGTTCCCTTCAGCCCCCTGGGCAAGGGTTTCCTCACCGGCAAGATCGACGCTGCCACCACGTTTGGCGATGGTGATTTCCGGGCGGTCGTGCCGCGCTTTGAGGCCGAAAACCGCAAGGCCAACATGGCGCTCGTCGACCGCGTCGGCGAACTGGCGAAAAAGCATGGTGTGACGAATGCGCAGATCGCGCTCGCCTGGCTGCTCGCCCAGAAGCCCTGGATCGTCCCAATCCCCGGCACCACCAAGCTGCATCGCCTTAAAGAGAACCTCGGTGGCGCGAGCGTGGAGCTGTCCGCGGCCGACCTCCGCGAGATGGGCGCCGCCGTTTCGCAGATCGAACTGGTGGGCGAGCGCTACCCGGCCGCCATCGCGGATCGGCAAGGTCGCTGATGCCCGCTAGCCTGAGGAGAAATGAAATGAGCAACGATGTGATAGTGGTGATTGGCGCCGGCGGGATCGGCGTCGCCATCGCCCGTCGGCAGGGCTTCGGCAAGACCGTCCTGCTCGCCGACTTCAGCGACACGGTGCTGTCGGCCGCAGCGGATGCGCTGCGAGAAGCCAGCTATACCGTCGAGACGCAGATCGTCGACGTGTCGTCGCGTCCATCCGTCGAAGCGCTAGCTCGGAAGGCGAGCTCGCTCGGCTCCGTGATGCAGGTTGTCAATACGGCCGGCCTCTCGCCCAACATGGCCCCGCCCGAGCGCGTGCTCGCCGTCGACCTCTACGGTTCGGCCCTGGTGTTCGAGGCGTTCGGCGCGGTGATCGCCGAAGGCGGCGCCGGCCTGATCATTTCCAGCATGGCGGGGCACATGCTCCCTCCGCTGACGCCGGACCAGAACCAGGCGCTGGCGTTCACGCCGGCCGACCAATTGCTGGAGCTGCAGTTCCTGAAGGACACCGTCCCCGACTCGATGGTCGCCTATATGATGGCGAAACGCGGCAACCACTTGCGCGTGCAGGCCGAGGCGATCCGCTGGGGCGAGCGCGGCGCTCGGGTCAACTCGATCAGTCCGGGCGTCATCGCCACCCCCTTAGCCCGGCATGAGCTGAACTCGCCGATCGGCGAGGTCTACCAGGCGATGATCGCGGCCTCGCCTGCAAAGCGCATGGCGCCTCCCGAAGAGATCGCAGCCGCGGCCTCCTACCTGCTCGGATCCGACGCCGGCTTTGTCACCGGCAGCGACCTTCTGATCGACGGCGGGGTCATCGCGGCGATGTTCGCCGGCAAACTGCAGACGCCGGGCCAGCAAGCCGCCTGAAAACAGGTGACCGCCAAGCTGGTGGTCACCAACCCAAAACAGAAAGCAGGACCCGATGGGCCAAGTTGTTGTTGTTATCGGCGCCGGGTCGATCGGTGTCGCAATCGCCCGGCGGATAAGCGCCGGCAAGCACGTGTTGCTGGCGGACCTGCGGCTACACACAGCCGACGCAGCGGCGAAGGTGCTCGCCGACGCCGGGTTCGCCGTCAGCACCACTACGGTCGACATCTCCAAGCGCGAGTCCATCGAAGCCCTGGTGGCCACGGCGACCGGACTTGGCGAAGTCACGGGCGTGATCCATGCCGCGGGAGTCTCGCCTTCCCAGGCGCCACCGGCGACGATCCTGCATGTCGATCTCTACGGCACGGCCGTCATCCTCGAGACATTTGGCAGCGTCATCGCCAAGGGCGGCTCAGCCGTCGTGATCGCCTCGCAGTCAGGGCACCGCCTGCCCGCCCTCACGGCCGAGCAGGACGCGCTTCTTGCGACCACGCCCGCCGAGGAACTGCTGGCGCTCCCAATGCTGCAGCCCGACCAGGTCACGGACCCACTCCACGCCTATCAGCTCTCCAAGCGGGCCAATGCCCTGCGCGTGAAGGCCGAGGCGGTCCGCTGGGGCAAGCGCGGCGCTCGCGTGAACACGATCAGCCCAGGCATCATCATGACGCCGTTGGCGAACGATGAGCTGAGCGGCCCGCGCGGTGAGGGCTACCGGCGGATGATTGATCTTTCCCCCGCCGGCCGCGCCGGCACGCCCGACGAAGTTGGCACGGTCGGGGCGCTGCTGATGGGCGCGGAGGGAGCCTTCATCACCGGAAGCGACTTCCTGATGGATGGCGGGGTGACCGCCAGCTTCTTCTACGGCGAGCTGGCGCCCAAGAGCTAAGCGGGTTTTCAGATCGACCGTCTCCTCAGAACGCCGGAACCTCGAACACCCCCGCGCCGCCGTCCTCGTCGCCCCAGGCGATCCTGGCGCCGTCCAGCACCAGGGCGGTGATCGGTGGGCCTTTTTCGGCCTTCAAGGGTTCCAGGCGCTGGGATTTCAGGTCGCAGACCCAGACGCGGCCATCGTCCAGCCCCGCCACCAGCAGGGCGCGGGAGGATTGGGCGGCCAGGCGGGCGACGATGGCGCTCTCGTCGAAGCCGATCTCGTTGGCCTGCTTGCCCATGGGTCCGTTGGCGCCGGCGAAGGGCCACAGCACGACGCCGTTGGCCCCGGAGGTGGCCAGCCACAGACCGTTCTCCAGGAAGGCGATGGACTTGATCTTGGCCGGATAGCCGCCCATCCGCATGTCCTTGGCGTCGCTCAGGCGCCAGCCGTGCAGGGCGTTCTCCTGCATGGCGCTGATCAGGAACTTGCCATCCGGACTGAAGGCGACGCCGACGTGGGAGCCGGCCCATTTCAGCATCACCGGTTTCTGGTCGGCGATGCGGGCGTACCAGAGGGCGACGCCGCCGTAGGTGGCCGCGGCCAGGCGCCGGCCCTTGGGATCGAAGGTCAGACCCGCCACCGACTTCTCGTGGCTGAATTTGCGTTCGAAGGCCGGGTCGGAGACGTCGCGCACGTGGGCGTCACGTCCGACGGCGAAGGCGATCAGGCCGCTGCCGGGCGAGGCGGCGAGGGCGTCGATCCAGCGCCCCTTGAGCTGGGCCAGGGTTTCGTGGGTGACGGTCTCACCGTCGCGTCGCGACCAGACCACGGCGCCGTCGTCGCCGCCGGTGATCACGCCCCCGGCCGACGGGTGGCCCACGGCGCAGAGGATGGCGCCGTCGTGGGCCTGCGCGGTGACGCCGTCCTCCCAGGCCAGGCGCCCGTCGCCCAGGGCGAAGACAGCTTGGCCGGCGTCGAAGAGCGCTTCGGTGACGTATGCGTCGAAGGGGGCGGCGGGGGGGGCGTCGAAGGGCGGGGTCATGGTGAATGTCTTGGTCAAACTCATCCCGGGGGGCATAGCGGAAAGGCGCCCCGCTTGGCGAGCGCCGGTCGGCGAGAGATGGGCTTTACATCCTCGGACATCCTTGCAATGGGTGTCGGCGAATAGGCGCGGGTCCTTTGGGCGGATCCGGCTCGAAGGAGTATTCCATGGCGGCAAAGCTTGGCGGCGGCGGTGGCGGCAAGAAGTTCAACCTCGGACAGAACGCCGACATCAACGTCACACCCTTCGTGGACGTGATGCTGGTTCTGCTGATCATCTTCATGGTGACCGCGCCGCTGGCGACGGTTTCGATCAAGCTGGACCTGCCGCCGGCGAAGGAACCGCCGAAGGACGTCAAGAACAAGCCGCCGACCTTCATCTCGATCCAGGACACCGGCCGGATCTACGTCTCCTTCGGGACCGGCGACATCCGCGAATCGCGCCTCGAGAACCTGGCCCCCGACCTGGCCGCCTCCCTGGCCGTGGCGAACCCGACCAATGAGCGCGTCTTCATCCGCGCCGACCGCCACGTGCGCTATCGCCAGTTCATGGACGTGATCAACCAGCTCCAGACCGACGGCTATTTCAAGATCGGCCTGATCAGCGAGGACCTGAGCTAGGCTCAGACCACCTCCACAGCGTTTCGAAAAAGGCCCGGCCCGCAAGGTTCCGGGCCTTTCTCTATGGGTGAGGCGCCGGGTTACCACCTCCGCCGTCATCCTCGGGCGTCAGTCCCGAGGATGACGGAGCGTTGGGGATGGTGAGGCGGGTATCCCTCAGTCCGTCAGCGGAACCCAGATCGACAGGCCGCCAAGTCCGGTGGCCGGGTCGAAGGTGGGATTGTGGCGCTCCAGGCCCGGCGCATTGGCGGCGGGGCGCTCGCAGGGCCAGTGGTTCCAGATGCGGGCGTAGGTGGCGCGGATCGACGCGATGTGGCCGGGGTGCTGGAAAACGGCGTAGGTCGCCGCGGCGATGCGCAGGCGTGACACGCCCGGAGGCAGGTCCGAAAAACTCTCGACCTCGGCGGCGCAGAAATAGTCGAACCGGCCCTGGCTGTCAGCGCCGGTGAGGACACCGATGGGGATCGACCCCGGCCGGATCGGAATCCCCGCCAGCAGCGGCGTGAACCGCCGCCACTGTGATGGGATCGCGTCAAGGTCGGAGAAGCTGTAGGGCGCGCGAAGGCCCGCCGCCAGGATCGGTCCGGCGGCCTGGACCACCGGCGGCGGTCCGGCGGCCGCGGCGGCCGATTCCGGCATGCTGATCGGGTCGGTGAGCGCCAACCCCTCCACGGACCCCCGGCGGCGGACCGCCTCGGGTGTGGCGCCGAACCGGGCGCGGAAGGCGCGGGAAAAGGCCTCGTGCGAGCCATAGCCGCTCTCCAGGGCCAGACCCAGGATATCGCCCGCCCCCCGCGCCAGGGCGCGGGCCGCTTCGCTCAGGCGCCGGGCGCGCAGATAGGCCATCACCGGCTGGCCCACTGCTTCGCCGAAGGCGTGGGCCAGGTGGTGGCGCGAGACGCCGCAGGCCTGGGCGACGCCGGCCAGGGTCAGGTCGGCGCCGAGATTCCGGTCGATCACCCAGAGCGCCCGGTTGGTGAGGGACATGCGGACCTTCGATTGGCGTCGTCATCCTAGTTGTCGGCCGCGCCGCAACCGCGATCAAGCGGGCGGGGCGCTAACGGGATAGCTGTGGACCTGGAAACGGGCTTCAGGGAGGACAGGATGGAATACCGCACCGCCGCCGAATTGGCCGCCGCCCTGCAGGCGCGGCAGGTCAGCGCCGTCGAACTGGCCGACCAGGCCATCGCCGCCATCGAGGCTGGGGACGGCGAGATCAACGCCGTGGTCGTGCGCGACTTCGACAGGGCGCGGGCCGCCGCCCGGGCCGCCGACCAGGCGCTGGCGCGGGGCGAGACGCGGCCCCTGCTGGGCGTGCCGATAACCGTGAAGGAGGCCTTCAACGTCGCCGGCCTGCCGACCACCTGGGGCCTGCCGGGAACCTCTGGCATCCCGGTCGCGGAGGACGCCGTGGTCGTCCAGCGCCTCAAGGCCGCCGGGGCGGTGGTCCTGGGCAAAACCAATGTCTCCACCATGCTGGCCGACTGGCAGAGCGCCAATCCGGTCTATGGCGTCACCCGCAACCCGTGGGACCTGACGCGCACGGCCGGCGGCTCTTCCGGCGGCGGGGCGGCGGCCCTGGCGGCGGGGTTCGTGAGCCTGGAATACGGCTCCGATCTGGCCTCGTCCCTGCGCGCCCCGGCGGCCTTCTGCGGCGTCTATGCGCACAAGCCATCCTTCGGGATCGTTCCCCAGCGCGGGTTCGCGCCGCCGGGCGTTCCCATCGCCGCGGCCATGCCGGCCATCGACCTGTCGGTGCTGGGGCCCATGGCTCGCGGCCCGGGCGACCTGCTCCTGGCCCTTGAGGTCACGGCCGGCCCCGACGCGCGGGAGGGCGCCGCCTGGCGCCTGGACCTGCCGCCGACGCGGCATGAGGCGCTGAATGCCTTCCGGGTGCTGGTGGCGGACGAACATCCCCTGCTGCCCACCTGCGGCGAGATCAGGACCGCCCTGGCGGCGCTGGCGACGCGCCTGGAGGCGGAGGGCTGCCGGGTGGGGCGCGGGGCCGGCGCCCTGCCGGACCTCGAGGCGACCGCCGCCCTGCAGGTGGAACTGATGATGGCCCAGTTCTCGGCCGACACGCCTGATGAGGCCTATGCCGGGGCGAGGACGGCCGCCGCCGTAGCCGGCCCCACCGACATCGCCACCGCCAGCCTGCGCGGCATGGCCCTGAGCCACCGGGACTGGATCCGCGCCGACCGGCGACGCTTCGACCTGATCAACGCCTGGCGGCGGCTGTTCGAGGACTGGGACGCGGTCATCTGCCCGGCCATGCCCACGCTCGCCTTCGCCCACGACGCACGGCCGATGGACCAGCGGACCCTGAGCGTGGACGGGGCGGACATGCCGTACCTCTCCCAGCCCCTGTGGGGGACCTTGGCCAATCTGACCGGCAACCCGGCCACGGCCTTCCCCCTGGGGCTAAGCGCGGAGGGCCTGCCGATGGGGGCCCAGATCGTCGGGCCCTATCTGGAGGACCGCACCACCCTGGCCTTCGCGGCGCATCTGGAGACGGCGTTCGGCGGGTTCACAAGGCCGACAAGCCGGTAGCGGAATCTATCCAGGCCGGTGTCATACTCGGTCGACTTGGCCGCGGCGAACCTGATCGCGGCGGAGTAGGGTCAGCGCCAGTAGAGATAGACCGCCTGGATCACGCTGCCCATCAGCACCAGGAACATCGCCGTGCACCCACCGGCGAACAGCCGGTCCAGGGTGTCATTGCGGGCAATCGCCTTGGCCTTGCGCATGGCTTCGTCCCTTCCATCGCAGATGGCCTGATCCTAAGGCCGGCGGCGCCACGGCTTGGTCCGCAAGTTGGCAGTGTCGGCGCAAAATCCCGCCGGGCGCCGATTTAACGGGCATTCTAGGCCCTGCTAAGCCTCGCCCTTGGCCGGTTCGATCTCCAGCGCCCTATCGTCCAGGGTGGCGGCGCCGTCGCGCAGGATGCCGGCCTGGAGCTTGAGCAGCCGCCGCTGCAGGGACCGGGGCAGGGTCTCGGCCCGGCCCTTCAGGGCCTCCGCGGCGCCGCGCACCCGGGCCGCACTGGCGCGCAGTTCGGCGGCTCGCCTGGCGGGATCATCACTCATGCGGGCGCCTTTCCATTGCGGCGCAGTATCCTGCTTTTGATACGTCGGCGGCAAGCCAAGCCGTCACGGATGCTGACATGTCCGGCTCCCCCCGGGGTTGTTCACCCGGCCTGCTGCCGGACCATATGTTCGCCCTGTGCGCCGCCTGAGGTCACCCGCGGCTTGAATCGCCTTCGAACCCCGGGATCGGTCCGCGCTTTCAGGCGTTGATCGGCCGCGGCGCAAGTGCTCCCCCGAAGACGCGCCGCGCGTACAGCGCCCCTGGCCCTCGACGGCCGGGGGCGTTTTGACGTGCGGGTCTGATGCTCGCCGCGGCCGGCAGGGGTGCGACACAAGGTCCTGGACGATGTCTTCCCCTATGGCGTTCGCCGCATGGCGGCGTCTATCAGAAAAAGCTGGTTTATGCGGGGGCGCGCCAGATGATCGACCGAGACGGACCAGATCCTATCGATATCGCCGTGGGCGCCAGGGTGCGCATCCGCCGCCGGTGGCTGTCCATGAGCCAGAGCCAGCTGGCGGAGGCGCTGGGCCTCACCTTCCAGCAGGTCCAGAAGTATGAGCGCGGCGCCAACCGCGTGTCGGCCTCGATGCTGGTGAAGATCGCCGCCAAGCTGGAGACCACCGTCGCCGCCCTGGTGGGTGAGGACGGCGCGGCGCCGGTGGAAACCCTGATCTTCAGCCAGCTGACCGCTCCCGGCGCCAGCGACCTGCTGACCGCCTTCGCCAACATCCGCGACGGCGACGCGCGCCGGGCCGTGCTGACCTTGGCTCTGTCGCTGTCGGGCGGAGTGAAGGGACGGGCGGCTTAGGCGGGACCCCGCACTGTCGGGGTTCCCTGGTGGAGCCGAGGGGAATCGAACCCCTGACCTCCTCATTGCGAACGAGGCGCTCTACCATCTGAGCTACGGCCCCCCTGCCCAGAGGTCGGGAGGAGCCGCGCACATAAAGGCTAGCTCCCAAGAGTGTCAAGGATGGCGCGGGGCGTTTGCGGCCCCACCTTGCGGGGCATGGCGGCGGCGGATACGAAGCGCCACAGCACCAGGGACACCCATGAACGCCATCCTGAACTTCAGCGAATTCATCCTGCAGGCGATCCTCGGCCTGCTGATGTGGATCGTGATCCTGTACGCCGTGGCCTCGACCCTGATTTCCTTCGAGATCATCAATCTGCGCAACCGCTTCGCCTATGGTATCTGGCAGGCCCTGGAAGCGGTGGCGCTGCCGGTGCTCAGGCCGGTCCGCCGGATACTGCCGCGCGCCGGTCCGGTGGATTTCTCGCCCTTCCTGGTCATCATCCTGGTTATCGGCGCGCAGACCTTCCTGATCCCGCCGCTGTTCATCTGGCTGCACAGCCTGGCGGGGCCGATTGCATATTAGCGTCCGCCTGACGCCGAGAGGCGGGCGTGACGCCGTAGACGGCTGGGGGGTGGACGCGGCGGGCCGCGCCTTCCTTAAGGCCCGGGTCTCCGCGGCCCCCACCGATGGCGAGGCCAATGCCGCCCTCGTGGTTCTGATCGCCCGCGTGGCGGGGGTGGCCAAGTCGAAGGTGCGTATCGTCGGCGGGCAGACGGCGCGGCTCAAGAACGTCGAAATCGAAGGGTTGGCGGCGACCGAGGCCGAGGCGGCGTTCGGCCTCCCGCCGGCCTGAACGGCGGCGACCAAGATACCTTCCGCTCCGCGCCGACCTACCCCGAGACCTCTTCCAGCGACCGCCCGGCCGTCCGGGGCCCGAAAACGCCGATTGTGACCACCACCACGCCCATGGCCGCGGCGATGAAGGCGAAGACGCCACCGGTCCCGAAGGCGCCCAGCAGGGCGGCGATGATCAGGCTGGAGAAGACCGTCGACAGCCGGCTCCAGGAATAGACGAAGCCCACCGCCCGGGCCCGGATGCGGGTGGGGAAGAGCTCCGCCTGGTAGGCGTGGTAGGCGAAGGACAGCAGGTTGTTCGACAGGGTGATGGCCACCCCCAGCCCGATCAGGGCCGCCGGCGCGTCCTGGCGGGCGAACAGCAGGCCGAAGGCGGCGGTGGCGATGGCGGCGGCGACGATCTGGTGCTTTCGCTCGAAGCGGTCGGCGATGAGGCTGCACAGCAGCGGCCCGGCCGGATAGGCGAAGGCGATGATGAAGGAATACTCCAGCGACTTGGTCACCCCCTGGCCCTGGGCGGCGATCAGGGACGGAGCCCAGTTGCCGAAGCCGTAGAAGCCGATGGTCTGGGCGGCGTTGAACACCGACAGCATGATGGTCCGGCCGAGGTACGGCGGGCGGAAAATGTCCAGGAACCGTCCCCGCGCCTCCGACGCCGAGGGGACGCCCTCGGGCCTGGGCGCCGGCAGGGGCCGTCCGGTCTGCCTGGCGGCGCGCTCTTCCAGGGCGCGGACGATGACCTCCGCTTCGGCCCCGCGGCCGCGCTGGGCCAGCCAGCGGGGCGATTCCGGCAGCCCGGCCCGGATCACCCAGACCACGACCGCCCCGCCCGCCCCCGCCAGCATCACCCACCGCCAACCGGCGATCCCCAGCGGCGTCAGCGGCAGCAGCCGCCAGCAGGCGAAGGCCACCACCGGCACGGCCATGAACTGGATGCACTGGTTGATGGCGAAGGCCCGTCCGCGCAGGGGCGGCGGGGTGATCTCGGAAACATAGGCGTCGATGGTCACCAGCTCGACCCCGATGCCGATCCCGGCGATGAACCGCCAGACGTCCAGGCCAACGGCGGTGTCCTGGCTGGCCATGACCAGGGTGGCGGCGGTGTACCAGATCAGCGAGGCGGTGAAGATCGCCCGCCGGCCGAACCGGTCCGCCACCTGTGAGAACGCCAGGGTTCCGATGAACAGGCCCGCGAAGGTGGCGGCGGCGAAGGTCGCCTGGTCGGTGAGGCCAAAGAGGCCCTTGGCGCCGGCATGGAACACCCCAGCCCTGACCAGCCCCGGCGAGACATAGGCGGTCATCATCAGGTCGTAGTATTCGAAGCAGCCGCCCAGCGAGATCAGCAGCACCAGGCGCCACACCGCCCAGCTGGACGGCAGCCGGTCCAGCCGCGCCGCGATCGCCGCGCCGCTCGTCTCTCCGCCCATGCCCGCTCCCCGCCGCCTGCCGCCTGCCGGGGCCTTAAGTGCCTGGAGGCAGGGATATGGTCCAGAGGCGGGCTGTGCCGATCGTCGGTTTAGGCGGCTTCCTCGGCCGGCCGCGGTGAGAGCACTTCGTCGGCGATACGGGCGAACTGCGCCGCCAGGGGCCGCAGCGACGGTTCCTGGGTCAGGGCGGCGGTCAGGAAGCGAGAGCTTTCCCTGGCCAGGCGCTGCAGCTGCTGTTCGGTGTCGCTGGCGGACGCCTGATGGACGGCCAGCAGCTGCGCCTGGCTGACGGCGGCGCGCTGGACATAGCGGATCTGATAGCTGAGCAGCCGCCAATTCATCGGCTTGACCACGAAGGAGGTGGCGCCGGCCTGGAACGCCCGGTCCACGGCGCCGACATCCTCGCGCCCGGTGGCCACGATCACCGGCAGCCGCCGCCAAGTCTCGCTGGCGCGCAGGCGGTCGAGGACCTCGAAGCCGTCCATGTGCGGCATCTCGAGATCCAGCAGCATGACGTCGGGCTGGAAGGCTTCGACGACCTTCAGGGCCTCTTCGCCATCGGACGCCGTCGCAACCGTAGCGTGCTCAGTGGTAAGATTAACAACCGCGAATTCGCGCAGGATCGGATCATCATCCACGAAGATGATCTTAAGGGCGTCCTGCAGGACGTAGAAGAACGTCCCGTCTTTGTCGGGCGGTGACGACATGCGGCGAATGGCTTCTGCACTGAAATGACGCTGTTCATTAAACCGGGAGTCATTAATCCCGCGTAACCCGTTGAGGTTCACGGGCTGTGGGTTTTTCATCTTGTCGGACAATGTGTCAGGTACCGTCCGCCGGCGACGGACCATCCAAGGCAAACTGACGGCCCTTGCCGCAGCCATCGCCGGCCTGGCGGTGGCGGCCCGGCCGCGGCGCGGCGTCTCCGATCCCGTCGCCCCCCCGACCCGGTCGACGGGTGAGATCACGCAGAGCGGCGACCATTCTCGAACCGTCGAGGTCGAGGCGGCGGCCAAGAGCGCCAACAGTGACTTCCTGGCCAGCCTGAACCACGAAATCCGCGCGCCCATGAACGGCATCACAGCGATGGCCGAGCGGCTGGCCGCCGGCGAGTTGCCGGCCAATCAGCGCCGCTTCGCCGAGGTCATCGCCAGGTCCGGTTCAAGCCTGCTGGCGACCATCGACGACATCCTGGATGTCTCGAACACCCAGCCCGGCAAGCCGGAGCGCGAGGCCGCCCCGCTGGATCCGGCGCAGGTGGCCGAGGATGTGCTCAGCCTGTTCTGGGAGCGCGCCCGCGCCAAGGGCCTGGACCTGGCCGCCTTCATCGATCCCGCCACCCCGGCCCTGGTCCGCGGCGACGCCGTGCGCCTGCGCCAGGTGATCGGCAAGCTGGTCAACAACGCCATCGCGTTCACCCAGACCGGCGGGGTCATGATCCAGGTCTGCCCTTCGGGCGAAAGCCGCCTGCGCATTTCGGTGCATGACACCGGCGTCGGCATCCCGGCCGATAAGATCGATGGCGTCTTCGGCGGCGCGGGCCTCGGCCTGGCCATCTGTAAGCGCCAGGTGGACGCCATGGGCGGGCGCTTCAAGGTTGCCAGCAAGGTCGGCAAGGGCTCGGTGTTCGCCTTCGACCTCCCGATGCCGACGATCGAGGCGGCCGCGCCGTGGCCGCGGTTCGACGAGGGCGCGGCGGCGCTCCTGGCCGTGGACGGCGCCTCCACCGCGGCGGCCCTGACCCGGTACCT
>DASVMY010000375.1:0-6253 GCA_036384135.1 Caulobacteraceae bacterium
CGCCGCGCCGTCGTCGGAACGGATCTCGCAGGCGAGGTATCGGTCGCCGGGGCGCAGGGCTGGGGCGATCAGCAACGGCGAGCCGGGGTAGTAACGAACGCTCTGACCCTTCCCGTTCACCCCGCGCACGGCGGCCTTCAGCGGCGCGAACACCGCCGGCGCGCCGGCGTCGGCCATCAGCCGCACGATCCCCGCCTGGCCCTCCCCGGTCTTGCGGGCCAGCTCGCCGGCCAGGTCATAGCCCCCGGCCCCGGCATGGGTGTCCACCACGGTGAGCGGCCCGGCCGCCGCCGTCAGCCGCCCCATCAGGTCCAGGACGATGGCGTGTTTCAACAGGTCGGCGAAATTGCCGGCGTGGAAGGCGTGGCGGTAGTTCACGTCCCCTCCCCCGCTCCGCCCCTTAAGCCTCCACCGGCGCCCGGTAGCGGATCAGCCCTTCCTGCGCCGTGGAGGCCACCAGTCTGCCGTCGGCGGTAAAGATCTGGCCGAGGTTGAAGCCGCGGCTGCCCGACGCCGAGGGGCTGGTCTGGTGGTACAGGTGCCAGGCGTTGAACTGGCTGTGGCGGTGGAACCAGATAGCGTGGTCCAGGCTGGCCGATTGCAGGCCCGGCGTCTGCCAGCCCATGCCGTGCGGGCGCATGGAGGTCGACAGGAAACTCATGTCCGAAGCATAGGCGACGACGCATTGGTTGATGGCCACATCGTCGCCCAGGGCCCCGACGGCGCGCATCCACACGTCTTGAGTCGATGATGGGGATTTGGGATCCAGGAAATCGGCGTCCACGGGACGCATGTCGATGGGGCGCGGGCGCATGGCCATCTCGCGCATCTTCGGCGGCATCTTCTCGATCAGCGCTTTGCGTCGGGCTTCTTCCGGAACCAGGGCGTCAGGAGCGGGCAGGTCCGGCATCGGGTCCTGGTGGTCCACCCCGTCCTCCGGGGTCTGGAAAGAGGCGGCCAGGTTGAAGATCTGCTCGCCGTGCTGGATCGCCGTCACCCGCCGGGTGGTGAAGGTGCGCCCGTCCCGCGCCCGGTCAACGTCATAGAGGATCGGCACGCTGGGATCGCCCGGGCGGATGAAATAGCAATGCAGGGAGTGGCAGTGGCGCCCCTCCACCGTCTTGTAGGCCGCCATCAGCGCCTGGCCGATCACCAGCCCCCCGAAGATCCGCCCATGCTGATCCTTACTGATCCCCCGGAACAGGTTCACCTCGATCCGCTCGAGGGCCAGGGTCTCGATGAGATTTTCCGGCTGGGGCGCCGATTGGGTGTCGGACATCGGGTGGAGCTCCGCGGTGGGGAGCGGGGGGATTAGCCTCTGCCGCGCGGGCCGGCAAGGACCAGGCGAGATCCACCCGCGCCACCTCGTTCGGAGGCCACATACCTGGAACCGAAGGGTGTTCGGGCGTCCGGAATCCGATATGGAAGACCCGGACCTCAAACCGGTGTCCGCTTCAGTGGAATCCGCATGACCCCGTCGACGCTGCTCGGCGCCTTGTCGACGCTGCTCGACCGACCCCGCGTACGCCTGGCGATCCGGGCCGGCCTGACCCTCGGCGGCGTCATCCTGGGCGCCTGTGTGGCCGCCTTCCACCACGGGGCGGCCGACTTCGACGTGTTCTGGACCGCGGCCCACCACTGGTGGGACCCCTATGATCCGAAGATCATCGAGGGCATCAAGGCGCAGATGCACATCACGGGCTATTGGCCCTTTGCCTATCCGCCGACCTTCCTGCTGTTCCTGTTCCCCTTCGGCCAGATGCCGATGGAGGTTGCCTATCCCCTCTGGGCCGGGATCAGCCTTGGCGTGTTCGGCCTGGTCTGCAGCTTCGTGATCCGGCCGATGCTGGCGGCGGTTCTGGTGGTGGCGACGCCGGCGACGGCCTTCGCCATCACCTCGGGCCAATCGACCCTGCTGATGGGTTCGGCGGTGCTGTCGGGCTTCCTGTTGCTGGAGAAGCGCCCGATCCTGGCGGGGGTCCTGTTCGGGGTCGCCGCCTGCATCAAGCCCCAGGCCATGGTCCTGGCGCCGCTGGTCCTGTTGGGCCATTGGCGGACCATGGGGGCCGCGGCCGCCACCGGCGTCGTCCTGGTGGCCGCCAGCTGCGTGTTTGGGCCCGAGCATTGGCTGGAGTGGCCCAGGGAGGTGCTGTTCTTCCACAAGATCATGATCACCACCCACCGGGTGAACCCCTCGGCGCTGTTCGACGCGCCGTGGTGGACGGTCGTGGTGGCGATCTTCGGCCTCTACCTGGCCTGGACCTGCCGCGACGTCGTGGGGCTGGTGGGTGGCGCCCTGTGCCTGACGCCCTATGCCCACGACTACGACCTGGTCAGCCTGGCGCCGGTGGCCCTGACCTGGCTCTTCAACCGCGACAAGGTGGGCTGGGACCACGCCATCCTGGGCGCGGTGTTCATGAGCGGCCTGCTGTCCACGCCCGGGCCGATGACGGCCTTCCTGGTGGCTATCGCCGCGGTCCGCTCGCCGTGGTGGCCGCTGAAGGGCTTTGGCATGCACGACAAAGGGGCCCCGGTCGCCCGGAGCCCCTTGCCGAAATTCTTACTGAATCCCGCTGCTTACGAAGCGTAGAACTCGACCACCAGGTTGGGTTCCATCTTCACCGGGTAGGGCACTTCGGCCAGTTCCGGGGTGCGGATGTACTTGGCGCTCATCGCCTTGGGATCGACCTCGATGTAGTCGGGGATGTCCCGTTCGGCCAGTTGCAGGGCTTCCAGCACCAGGGCCATGTTGCGCGAACGCTCGCGCACCTGGACCACGTCGCCGGCCTTCACGCGGTAGGAGGCGATGTTCACCCGCTTGCCGTTCACCAGCACGTGGCCGTGGTTGACGAACTGACGGGCCGCGAACACGGTCGGCACGAACTTGGCGCGGTAGACGATGGCGTCCAGGCGCGATTCCAGCAGGCCGATCAGGTTCTCCGAGGTGTTGCCCTTGCGGCGGGCGGCCTCGGTGTAGGTGCGGCTGAACTGCTTTTCGGTCAGGTTGCCGTAGTAGCCCTTCAGCTTCTGCTTGGCGCGCAGCTGCAGGCCGAAATCCGAAACCTTGGACTTGCGGCGCTGGCCGTGCTGGCCGGGGCCGTAGGAGCGTTGATTGATCGGGGACTTCGGGCGACCCCAGATGTTCTCGCCCATCCGCCGGTCGATCTTATACTTCGCCGAGTGGCGCTTAGACATGCGTCATCACTTCCAATATCGACGCGGCCCGGCCCCTCCCCTTTGGAGGCGCAATCTCAACGGCGGTCACGCGTCACCCGTCATAAGGTCTCGCGCCGGCCCGGTTTCCCGGCGGCGTGAAGGGCGGGCTTATGACGGGGCGGGGGCGGAAAGTCAATCGGAGCGACTGTTTTCCAGCCCAGCAGGCCTATCCGTGAACGCGGCGCCCTAGATCACGATGCCCCGGTACTCGGTGGCTTCTCCGACGATCAGCCGATCAACAAAGGCGCGGAATTTCGGCGCGACGTTTCCCACCGCTTCGCTCATCGAGTTCCAATGCGCTCTCATACCCGGTTCCGACAGGAGCGCGCGGAAGGTATTGCAGTTCCGCTCGAACTGCTCGGTGCTCATCAGGCCGTCTCTGTGCTGGAAGTACAAATCTTCCATGGCAATGACCGCGTTCGCGCACATGAGATTGAACTGTAACCTTCTAATCTCCGCCAGCGAAGGCGTTCCGCCATTGCCTTCGATCCAGGCGGCGCAGCGCTCGGGATTCTGAGTTTCGAGCACGATCTGCGTGGTTCGGGCCGTCGAACCCTGTTGAATTAGAGCGCGCGTGTGTCGTGAGTTTTGATGTGTCTGGATTGCCAGATAGATGAGCGAAACCGGCACGGCGATGCCGCTGACCGCGGTGCTCAGTGTGGCGAGGTCCGAAAGCGTCATCTGCTCCCCTCCAAAGGTGACGTCCGTCAAGGAAGATAGCAAAGATCGATCCTGGGTGAGATCGGGGGCTGCAATCCGCCCCTCTCGGACTTTCAGAACGTCCGCCCGTGAGGTGGCGGCTCCAAGGGCAAATCCGGACCGGACGCCAACCGCAGTCGCTGACCATCCCAGTTTGACCGACCGTAGCCTTCAACTGATAGTTCGGCTTGTTCGCCGACGATGAGGGATCGGAGCAACTCGTGGCCACGTTCGTCCTGGTGCATGGCGCTTGGCACGGAAGCTGGTGCTGGACGCGTGTCAGACGTCTCCTGCAGCAGGCCGGGCACGATGTGCACACGCCGACGCTGACGGGGCTTTGTGAGCGCAGCCACCTGCTCTCGCGGGAGGTGGGGCTCGAGACGCACATTGCCGATGTCGCCAACCTCTTGAAGTGGGAGGGCCTTTCAGATGTCGTTCTGTGTGGCCACTCCTACGGCGGGTGCGTCATCAGTGGGGCAGCCCATGAGCAGGCCGAGCGCGTCTCGTGGCTCGTCTATCTTGACGCCTTCATCCTGGAAGATGGTCAGAGCCTCCATGACACCCTGCCGCCGGACGCTCGGGAGGCGCAGATGGACCTCATCCGCCGTGAGGGCGAAGGGTGGAAAATCCCACCGATCCCCGCGGCGGCCTTCAACGTAAACGCCGCCGATCGCGACTGGGTGGACCGGCAGTGCACGCCGCAGCCTCTGGCCACCTTCCGTCAGCCTCTCAGCCTCAAGCACGGCCTGCCGCCCGACGCCCGTAAGCACTTCATCTACGCGTCAGGCTGGGGCGAGACGCCCTTCGCACACTTCCACGGTCTGGCAAGCAGTGAGGGTTGGGCGACCAGCTCGATCGATTGCGGTCATGACGTCATGCTTGATCGCCCAGACGCCCTGGCCGAGGAACTGATGAAAGCCGCCGCCGGCATCTGATCCAGGGGCCGCCGGTGACCGTCGCGGACCTGGGTTTCGCTTCGCATCGCGATCACGCCATGGCAGCTAAGGGCCGACAACCCTCCTGATGAGTGTGCCCGCAGCATGACGATCCACATCGACGCGTTCGCGACCGCCTCCATCGTCGTGGTGGCGGCGGCCACGGCCGGCTATCTGAACCACCTGACGGTCAAGCTGCCGCAGACCATCGCCCTGACTCTGACCGGGGCCGTGGCCTCGGTGGTGGTGGTGGCCACCGACGCCGTCTTTCCCGGCGCGCACCTGTCGCAAACCATTCGCGCCTTCGTGGGTGGCATCGACTTCAAGACCGCCCTGCTGAACGTGATGCTGTCATTCCTGCTGTTCGCCGGGGCGCTGCACATCGACCTGCGCGAGATGCGGCGCGGAGCCTGGCCCATCGCCGTCCTGTCGACGGTGGGCGTGGTGATTTCGACGGTGGTAGTCGCCGGGGGTTTTAGGGCGATCACCGGGCTGCTGGGGATCGACGCGCCCTTCGCCTGGTGTCTGGTGTTCGGCGCCCTGATCAGCCCCACCGATCCGGTGGCGGTGATCGCCCTGCTGCAGCCGTCGGCCGCGCCGCCGCTGCTGAAGACCACGGTGGCGGCCGAGAGCCTGTTCAATGACGGGGTTGGGGTGGTGGTTTTCACTATCCTGCTGGCCGCGGCCGTGGCGGGGGGCGGGGCGGCGATCGGGCCGCTGAAGGGACTGGAGATGTTCGCCGTAGAGGCCGGCGGCGGCGTGTGGCTCGGCCTGGCGCTGGGTTTTGTGGGTTACTGGGCGATGCGGTCGATCGAGGACTATGTCACCGAGGCCCTGATCACCGTGGCCATTGTCATGGGCGGCTATTCCCTGGCCGTGCCGTTGGGGGTCAGCGGGCCGGTGGCCATGGCCGTGGCCGGGCTGGTGATCGGCAACTTTGCCGCTGCCCGGGCGATGACCGAGATTACCCGCGACCACCTGATGAAATTCTGGGACCTGATCGACCACATTCTGAACGCCGCCCTGTTCCTGCTGATCGGCCTGCAAGGCCTGGCGCTGCTGGGGGCGCCGGGACTGTTCCTGGTGGGAGCGGCGTGCATCCCGCTGGTGCTGATCGCCCGGGCCGTGTCGGTGGCGCCGCCGCTGATCGTCTGGCGCGGACTGCTCGACTTTCGCCAGGCGTTTCCACTGCTGACCTGGGGGGGCCTGAGGGGCGGCATCGGCATCGCCATGGCCCTGGCCCTGCCGGAGGGCCCGACCCGCGACGCTATCCTGGTGGCGACCTATGTGGTGGTGATGTTCTCGGTGGTCGTCCAGGGCTCGACCATGGGACGCCTGATCGCGGCGCTCGCCCCGGCCGAGGGCTAAGGGGGTGGACCTACCTCAAAACCCGCTCCTCCCGA
>DASVMY010000376.1:0-18372 GCA_036384135.1 Caulobacteraceae bacterium
CAGGCTCGCCGATCCGACCAGGGATCTGGTCGATGCGGTGTTCTGCGGGATCGCCATCGGGCTCTCGGCGGACCCGGTCAGGATCGCTTCGTCCTGGACGGTCGCCGCCCGCCCCCTTGAGGACTTCTTTGACCGCCTGGAAAGGGCGCTCGCGCGGCCCGGCCTGTCACGGCGGGCCCTGCAGGGATTGAGGTTGCGGATGATGAACGAGGCGGTCGCCTCACGGGCGTCCACGCGCACCGTACCGGTCGATCTGCGGCGCTTTCGCGCCATAGAGGCCGGGCCTGGCGTCGACACCCTCAAACTGGATTTCCACCTGGGCGGGGACGAGCGCGCCGGGGTCCAGTTGCCGGTCTGGGGCGGCCTCAGCGCCCGCGACGTGGCCAGGGCGGCGGTGAACACGGTGAGCCTGCGCCGGCTGATCGGGCGCAGCGGCATCGCCCGGAGGCCGGGCTTCTGGGCCGCCGTGGGCGCCGAGACCCTGAGAGCCGCCGCCCTGCTGGCCCGCGCGGCCCGGCCGGGGAGCCTCAGCCGCAAGAGCCGCCTGAAGGCGACGCTGGCAGCCATCCTCAAGAACGCCATAGTGAGGTCCGCGCCTCCGTCCAGCCGGCCGGACGTCCTGGAAGCCGCCAGGGCGCGGCTTGGGGACCTGTCAGGCGGGACTGTGGAAATGCCCCCTGCCGGGGCGCCGAACACGTCCGCGCGGCTCGACGCCCTGGACCCGACGCGCGATCCCAAAGCCTATTTCGAAGAACTGTTCCGGGAAGAAGATCCCTGGAACTACACCAACCGCTACGAGAGCCTGAAGTACGAACAGACCCTGGCCCTCCTGCCCGACCAGCCCTTCGACAACGCCATGGAGGTCGCCTGCGCCGAGGGGCATTTCACGCGGATGCTCGCCCCCAAGGTCGAGCGTCTGCTGGCCGTCGACATATCGCGGAAGGCGCTGGAGCGCGCCGTGGCGCGCTGCGCCGGGCTGGACCACGTGTCCTTCAAACCCTTCGACCTGGTGTCGGACCCATTTCCAACCGGCCTCGACCTGCTGGTCTGCTCCGAGGTGCTCTACTACCTGGGCGACGAAAAACGGCTGGCCGCGGTGGCGCAGCGGATGGCCGCCGCCCTGGCGCCCGGCGGGGTGCTGATCAGCGCCCACGCCTTCCAGCTCTCGGACGATGCGACACGCACGGGTTTCGACTGGGGCGACGCCTACGGCGGCGAGACCATCTCGCGCCTGTTCCAGGCCACCCCAGGCTTGCGGCTCGAGCGGTCGGTGCTCACCGACCTCTATGCCATCAACCTCTTCCGGCGCGACGACCGCGCGGGTCCCCCACCGATCATCGAGCACCGCGCTCACGCCTCTCCCCTCGACGAGGACGTCGAGCGGCACGTGGTCTGGGGCGGGGCGGCGGTGACGCGGGCTCGGGCGGCGCGCACCGAACGGGCCTTCGAGGCGCCGGTGCTGATGTATCATCGCATCGCCGAGAGCGGCCCCGACGCCCTGGCTGACTACCGCGTCACGCCGGCGGACTTCCAGGCGCAGATGCGCCTGCTGCGCCGGCACGGCTACCATGCGGTGACGTCGCGCGACCTTGTCGACCGCTTCGCGCGCGGCAAGCCGTTCCATGGCCGGCCTGTCCTGATCACCTTCGATGACGGCTACCAGGACTTCGCCGACCACGCCTGGCCCGTCCTCAAGCGCAACGACTTTACCGCCGAGGTCTTCCTGGTCACCGAAAAGGTCGGCGGCCGCGCCGACTGGGACGGCGACCATGGCGCCGCCGCGCCGCTCATGGATTGGGAGACGATCCGCGCCCTGGCGCGCGAAGGGGTCAATTTCGGAAGCCATCTGGCCACGCACAGGGCGGTCGACACCCTGAACTCCCAGGACCTCTTCGATGAGGCCGCCCTGTCGCGCCTGACGCTGAAAGCGCAACTCGGAACAGAGGTGCGGTCCGTGGCCGCCCCGTTCGGAATCTATGATGACCGGCTCCCCTACATCCTTTCGCTCTGTGGCTATGAGGCTGGATTCACCACCCAGGAAGGCCGCGCCTCGATGCTGCACCGGCCGCTCCACCTGCCGCGGATCGAGGTGGTCGGCGGCGCGTCCCTCGACGATTTCGCCAAGAGCATCGGCCTGGACGCGCCCATGACGGCGACCGATGCCGTCTGAACAGATCTTTACGCCCGGTCCCTCGCGCCGCGCGGCCGGCGCCCGGCTGGGCCTTATCCGCGACCTTTATCGCTTGCGCCCTTTCGCACGAGGATACCTGCGGGCCACGCCCCTCTTCCTGGTCCTGAACCTGATCGCCCTGGCGGCGGACGCGGGGGTTGTGGGGCTGACGATCCTGTTCCTGAAGACCGCCCTGGGGGCCGAACAGGTCAACGACGATGGCAACGGGCTCCTGTCGGAGTTCGCCGCGGGCGTCTTCCGCCTGGTCCCGGATCAGGCCTTCCCGCTGGCGCTGTCGATCCTGGCCCTCACCCTGGCGCGGGTGGCCGCGGAAATGGCCCTGGGCCTGCTCGATTCCGCGCTTTTCGCCGGGTCGGCCCACCAGGTGCGCCGGACGGTGCACGCCCGCTACATGAACGGGCCTTACGCCTATGTGGCCGGGCTTGATCAGGCCTACCTGCTGAACGTCCTCAGCGCCCAGAGCGAGCGGGCGTCTGAAGCCTTCCAGATCCTGAAGAACATCGCGCTCGACCTGGTCGCCATCGGGGGCTTCGCCGTCCTGCTGTTCCTGGCCTCTTGGCAGATCGCCCTGCTCGGCGTCGCCGGCGCCGTGGTCGTCTGGTGGGGCGTGCGGCGCGTCGCCACCGCCATCGAACGGATCAGCGCCTTGGGCGTGTTGCAGCACCGCCTGCTCACCCGTCAGATTCTGCTTGGCCTTCAGGCGCTGCGGACCCTCAAGGCCTTTGGCCAGACACAGGCGGAGCACGCCCGGTTCGAGCGGCGGTCCCGCAAGGTGCGTGACGTGGACTACCGGATCGACCGCCTGCAGACCTTCCTCGATCCGATCGGCGACATCGGCCGTCTGGCGGTCGTCGCCGGCCTGGTGCTGCTGATCCGGCCCTTGGGCGTGCCCCTGGCCGCCCTGGTCACCGCCCTGGCGCTCATGTACCGCCTGCAGCCGCACGTCGGCGCGCTGAGCGCCGGTGTCCTGAAGCTGATGACCATCGCCCCTCATCTCGCCCTGGTCCGCGAGGCGCTGGACGGAGCGCTGGAGACCGCAGCCCCGGCGGGCGAGACGCCCTATGCCGGCCTTGCCGACGCCGTCCGCTTCGAGTCGGTGTCATTCACCTATCCCGGCGCCGCGAAGCCCAGCCTGCAATCGGTGTCCCTCAGCCTGCCCGTGGGGTCGACCACCGCGCTGGTCGGGGCCAGCGGCAGCGGCAAGACCAGCCTCATCAACCTGCTGCTCCGGCTCTACGAGCCTTCAGAGGGGCGCATCCTGGCGGACGCCGCGGACCTGGCGGCCATCTCGCCCGGCGATTGGCATGGGCGGCTGGCCATCGCCGGACAAGACGTTGATCTGCTCGAGGGGTCGATCGGCGCCAACATCCGCCTGGCGCGGCCATCGGCCAGCCGGGAAGAGGTCCTGTGGGCCGCCGAGATCGCCGAGGCGCGGGACTTTATCGACGCCCTGCCCGACGGTCTGGCGACCTGGGTAGGCGAGCGCGGCTACCAGCTCTCCGGCGGACAGCGCCAGCGCATCGGCATCGCCAGGGCGGTTCTCTGCCGTCCTAGCCTGCTGATCCTGGATGAGGCGACCAGCGCCATGGACGATCCACTGGAGGCGAAGCTCCGCGGCAACCTCCGGCGCGCCTTGCCGGACGCGACGGTGCTGCTGGTGACCCACCGGCTGCACACCCTGTCGGACGTCGGGCAGGTGATCGTGCTGGCAGGCGGGCAAGTGACCCAATCTCACTGCGAGCCGGCGCTTCGCGCCGCGCCACGACCGACGGCCGCCGCGCGCGCCTAGAGCGAAGCCGACCTGGGTCAATCAGGGCCCCAACCCCCTAGAAGAAACGCTCGCCGATCCGGATTGTGTCTCCCGGGGCGACCTTGGTGGCCGCCGTCAGGGGCGCGGCATGTTCCGTCGTGTCGTGCGCGCCACGGACGTAGACCCTGTGGGTATTGGCGCGGTAGGTGAAGCCGGACGCCGTCGCCACCGCGTTCAGCACGGTCAGGCCCTGGGTGTAGGGGTAGTCGCCGGGCTTATTGACCTCTCCGAGGATGTAGTAGGGCCGATAGTTCAGGACCTCGACGCTGACGCGCGGGTCCTTTAGGTAACCCTGACCCAGGGCGTCCTGGACGTGCTGCTGGAAGACCTTCAGCGTCAGCCCGCCGGCGTGCACGTTTCCGATCAGCGGCAACGACACGTCACCGTCCGCCGCCACCATGAACTCGCCCGTCAAGGTCTCCTCGCCGTAGGTGATCACCCTCAGCTTGTCGTCGGGACCCAGCACGTAGTCGTCCGCGACCTCGCCGGGGCCGCCGGCTTGCGCCGGCGCCATCGGGCTCGCCGAGTCGGCGGCCAGGCACGACGGCGATCCGGCGGCCAGGACGGCTATTGTGGAAAGGGAAACCACCAGGCTGCGAAGGCGCACAAGCCAACTCCACGACACGTTGTTGCACCCCGACGCCGGCACGTTTCGACCTCGCCCGGCGCGTTACAAGCCCGCGGGGGGGCGCCGGGGTTCGATCCGCGCCCCACGCCCGAAATTCGCGCGCCGTCGCACCCCAACCTGGCAGGTCGCTCAGGATTTAGGCGGTTCCGTCATCCGGGCCAGATTTCGTTCCATGCCGAATGTGTCGGCGCCCTGCCCGCGGCGCCTGTTCGCGGCGCCTGAAAACGGGCGCCCGCCTGAAGCCGGCGTCGAAGTCCCGATTTGGCATTGTTCCGCCGGGGGCCACGCGCCCTGATGCGAGGGTCAATCTTCCTCAACCGTTACTTTGACTTCGTCCGGCAAATACAAGCTTGACCGTACGCAAGATCTACAAGTCATCGATGGTGAGCGCTCTGCGGGTTTCTCGAGTCGGGTTTATTGCGGCGATGATCATGGCGTCCGGACACGGAGGCGCGAAGGCGCAGGACCTGGGGCCGTTCGCACGCCCCAACGTCAGCGTCCTGAACCGGCCGCACCCCGAATATGACGCCGCCGGCATCCCGCAGGGCGCGTTCACGGCCTTCCCGAAGCTCCAGACCACCTTTCAGTACGAGAGCAATATCTTCGCGGACCAGTCGGACACGTCCGATACGGTCTGGATCGTCGCGCCATCGGTCGAGATCCAGTCCGACTGGCCGCGCCATCAACTGACCCTGTCCGCCGGCTTCGAAGCGGACCGCTATAACAGCCACGCCATCCTCGACACCAATTCCTGGAACGTGGCCCTGGCCGGGCGGCTCGATGTGCTGCGGTCCGCGACCCTCAACCTCAGCGGCGGCTACTCCCGGCAGGTCGAATCGAAGACCTCGCCCAACACCCAGCCCGGAACGTCGAGCCCGGTGACCTACGACCTGGGCGAAGCCCACGTGACCGGGGCCTATCTGGGCGCTCGAACCAAGCTGTCGGGCCATTTGGACTTCATGGACTGGCGCTTCGATGCGGCGCGCACGGACCTGGGAAGCATCATCCCGGAGGACCAGCGCAATCATACCCAGACCAGCGCCACGGGCCGGGCCGACTATGCCTTCAGCCCCAACATCGCCGTGTTCGTCGAGGCGAGCGCCGACCAAAGACGCTACCAGCAGAAACCACCGCTGGTCCTGCTGGACCGGGACTCCAACGGCGAGAGCGTCCTGGTCGGATCCAGCTTCCAGATCACCCACGTCATCGACGGCGAAGTCGGCGTCGGCTACCTGCGGCGCGGCTACGACGACCCCACCGCCAAGACGTTTTCCGGCGTCGGCGCGCGGGCGGACGTCAACTGGTACGTCACACCCCTGATCACGGCGACGCTGGGCGCCGCGCGCAGCGTCGAAGACAGCGGCCTGCCCAACGTGGCCGGCTATGTCGACAACGCCGTCTCGGTCAGGGCGGACTACGAACTGCTGCGCAACCTGATCCTGACCGCTCAGTTCCGCGACGCCTCCGATCGGTATGTCGGCATCGATCGCCACGACCACCGCCCCTTTGTCGCGCTCAGAGGCTCGTGGCTCCTGAACAGGCGTGTCGGCCTGGGGGCGTCCTACAGCCACCAGGAACAGCATTCCGATGGGCCGCAGCGGGGGGTCAATTTCACCGACGACAAGGTCGGGATCAATCTGGTGCTGCAGTATTAGGCGGCGCCCGGAGATGAGTCATGAGCGTCCCCAGAACCCATAGCCTGATCACAACCGGCCATGCGCCCCTGCCGGCGGATCACGAGCCCCCTGGCCTGTCGGCTTCGCCCGACACCTTCGATTTCCGCTGGCTGCTGGTGGCTTTCCGGCGACGGCTCTGGACCTTCAGCTTGGTCGCGGGCCTCGTGATGGCTGGCGTCGCCGTCTACTTGCTGGGGGCGACGCCGGTCTATACGGGCCAGGCCGAGGTGATGCTGGACTCCCGCGAGATGCAGGTCGTCCCAACCGCCCAGGCCATGGTCACCGGCGTCCAGGATGACTCCGGCGTCGTCGACACCCAGGTGGAGGCCGTCCAGTCCAGGCAGGTCGCCGAACGCGTCGTCTCCGCCCTGAAGCTGGACCAGGATCCCGAATTCAACGCCGCCCTGCGCGAGCCGGGGCCCGTCGCGATCCTGAAGGCCCGGGTCATGGCGATCTTCGGCGCCGGAGCCGACGAAAAGGCCTCGGCGGCGGTGCAGCATCGGGATGTCATCGACACCGTCCTGGGCGACGTCGTCGCCAAGCGGGTCGGCGCCACCTACGCCATCACCATCGGCTTCACCTCGCAGGACCCCGACAAGGCCGCCCGGATCGCCAATCAATTCGCCCAGTCCTACCTCCAGGATCAGTTTGACGCCCAGGCCAGCGCCACGCGCCGGGCCAATGATTTCCTCAACAGCCGGCTCGGCGCCTTGCAGGCGCAGGCCCAGAACGACGCGGCCGCCGTCGCCCGCTACAAGATCGCCCACAATCTGCTCAGCACCACGGGCGCGACCCTGACCGAGCAGGAGCTGTCGAACTACAACCAGCAGCTCGTCACCGCGGAGGCCGAGGCCGCCGCCGACCAGGCGCGCCTTCGCACCGCCCGCGAGCAGCTGGCGCACGGATCCACTGGCGACGACGTGGGCGAGGCGATCGAGTCCTCGGTGGTCGGCCAGTTGCGCACCCAGCGCGCCCAGGTCAGCGGCCAGCTGGCGCAGCTCCAGTCCCGCTACGGACCCAAGCACCCCGAAATCCTCAAGATGGAGGGCCAGCTCAAGGACATCGACCTGCAGATCCAGGGGGAGATCAACCGGATCATCTCCAACCTTGAGGCGAAGACCAAGGTTTCCAGCCAGCGCCTGGCGTCCATGCGCGGCAGCCTTGATCACACCCGGGGCGTGCTGGCCGACAACAACGCCGCCCTGGTGCAGCTGACCGCGCTGCAGCAGACGGCCGCCGCCTCGGAGGCGCTTTACGACAGCTACCTGGCGCGCTTCAAGGAAACCGGGGCGCAGGAAGGCGTCGAGCAGTCGCGGTCGCGCGTCATCTCCGAGGCGCACACGCCCAGCGAGCCCAGCGCCCCGAAGACCAAGCTGCTGCTGGCCCTGGGCCTGGTGCTCGGCGCCGCGGCCGGCCTGGCGGCCATCATTATCCGCGAGACGCTCGATCCCGCCCTGGCCAGCGCCGAGGACGTCGAGCGTCGGCTTGGCATCCCCTATGTAGGCGCCGTGCCGCTGCTCTCCTCGACCGATCACGCACGGTTGTCGGCCGCCGACACCATCCTCAGACGCCCCCGCTCGGCCTTCTCCGAGGCCTTCCGCGGCGTGCGCGCGACGCTGGACCATTTGGGCGCTCCCGGGGGCGGCCCCGGACGGTCGACCGTCACCGTCATCACCTCCGCCCTGCCCGGCGAGGGCAAGACCGTCACGGCGTTCTGCCTGGGCCGGTCCGCCGCCCTGGCGGGCATCCGCACCGTGGTGGTGGACTGCGATCTGCGCCAGGCGGGCATCCAGAAACTGATCAAGGTGCGCCGCGACGCGGACCTGATGTCGGTCCTGGCCGGCGCCGACCTGGACGACGCCCTGGTGTGGGAACCCGAGTCCGGCCTGGCCGTCCTGCCGGTGAACATGTCCGAGAGCGTTTCGACCGACCTGCTGGTCGGCCAGGCCATGGACCGCCTGTTGGCCGACCTGCGCCGGCGTTTCCACGTTATCATCTTGGACTCCGCGCCGGTCTTGCCCGTCGCCGAGAGCCGCGTTCTGGCCGCCAAGGCCGACGTCACCCTGTTCCTGGCCGGATGGCGCAAGACCCCCGATCACGTGATCCGCTCGGCCTTCCGCCTGCTGGCCAGCGCCGGCGCGGAGGTTTCGGGGGTCGTCCTCACCAAGATGGATATGCGCTACCAAAGCCGGATGGGCTACGGCGACGCCGCCCAGTACTTCAAGACCTACAAGCGCTACTACGCCGGTTGAGGTGACAGGCGGCCAACGCCGCCGCTCATGAGGTCCGACAGTTCATCGTCGTCGGTCACCAGGCGGACGTTGGGAAACACGCCGGCGATGCTGGACCGGTAGATCGCCTCGATCTTGAAGTAGGACCCGGTGACGATGGTCACCGGCTTGCCAAGGACCAGGGCGCCGATGGCCACGTGAAGCCGGTCGGTGACGATCCGCTCGTACTTGTCGATCTCGGCCAGGAACCGCCTTGGGTCGCCGCGGTGATCGTCAAGCGCGCTCAGATCCAGGTTATCGGGCCGGGTCGAATAGCCGGCGACGCGCCGCTCCACGTCGGTGCGGAACATATAGCCGACCTCCCGCACCGGCGCGGTCCGCCCCGGCAGCACCCGCTCCGGATCGATCAGGGCCAGGTAGAAGGCCATGTCGTGACAGAAGGCCGTCTCCGGCGCGGCCCGCCGGCTTTGATACTCGTCGCGCCGGAACGCGGCCTTGAAGGATGTGAGGTCAAAGGTCTCGAAGGTCGTGGGCAGGACGACCAGGTCCGATGTCAGCCAGCTGATCCGCTTCACATTGACCCGGCCAACGTCACAGTCGGCGGCCCAGGCGCCGCTGCCGGCATAGATGAACACATGCCGCCGCCTGGCCGCGTCGGCGCCGGCCACCCAAAGGGAGCGCAGTTTCTCTCCCCGGTAGCCCATGTCGAATTCGCGGTAGTCCAGTCCCCGATCCTTGAAGAAGCCCAGGTCCTCGAAGAAACGAAGGGTGCCGCACCGGATCAGGGCGTCGCCAAAGTTCCCCGGGTTCTGCAGGAAGACGACGCGGCGGCCGGCGGTGTGGAGTCTCAAGGCCTCCGCCAGCCGGTCGAAGGCCGGCCGCAGGGCCGAAAGACCGTGGGGTTCTGCACCTTGCACGCGGGCCACCCTGATCGGACAAACGCAACGCGTTCACGCCGCGGCATGGTCGCCAACGCCGCCGCTGGTGTCCAAATGTGATCGGTGGGCCAGGTTGGAAATGTTGCCGGCGCCGGCATTTCGGGCGCCGCCCGATACGGGCTTCAGCGGTGGGCGAGCCACCAGACCAGGAGGCCGATCGCGGCCCAGGCCAAACCACAGACGACAACGATAAACATCAAGGTCTGCCGCGCGGACCAGCGCGGCTCGGTCATGCTCCAGAGCGCCCTGGGCAGCATGGTCTGAAGCTGCCGGGCGCCGCCGCCGGCAGGGGGCGGCAGGTTGCGCCGGGGCGGGGCCGCCAAAGCATCCGCCCTGTTCGGCGATGGCTTCAGATCCGTCGCGGCTTTCACCATCAGTTCCATCCCAGCCCGACTGTCAAAGGTCAGGCCCATATTTAGGCGGATCATCTTAGCGAACGGTTGCGAGGTCAAGCGGCCATCGTTTCGCCACGGTGCGTTGCTCGCGGCGCCGCACCCCTTGAATTGCTGCAAATTCAATCGATTGTGCGCATCAAGGTCGTGCGGGCGAAGTTCCTGAAGCGGCCCGGCCCGCCCAATCATATCGTCACATGAGTGAGCCGTATGAGTTGTTGTTCATGACCCTGCAGCCGCGCGTCGCCATCGTTCACTACTGGCTCCTGCGCATGCGCGGCGGCGAACGGGTTCTGGAGCGCCTGTTGCGCCTCTATCCCCAGGCCGACATCTTCACCCACGTCTACGACCCCGCCGGCGTCTCCGACGAGATCCGTTCCCACCGGGTGATCACCACTTTCATCCAACGCCTTCCAGGCAGCCGCCGGCTCTATCAGCGCTACCTGCCTCTGATGCCCATGGCGCTGGAAGAGCTCGATCTGAGCGGCTACGACCTAGTCATCAGCAGCGAGGCGGGGCCTGCCAAGGGCGTCATCACCGGACCGGATACGGCCCACCTCTGCTACTGCCACTCTCCCATGCGCTACCTCTGGGACGCCTATGGAGAGTACCGCGACAGCGCCGGGTTCGCGGCCAAGCTAGCCATGCCGTGGCTGTTCACCAACCTGCGCGTGTGGGACGTCACCTCGGCGGCGCGCGTCGACCGCTTCCTGGCCAATTCGTCCTTCATCCGCCGCCGCATCGAGAAGGTCTACCGGCGCGACTCCGACGTCGTCTTCCCGCCGGTGGCCGTCGACCTGTTCGAGCCCACCGACGACCTGGAACACCGATACCTCTGGGTGGGCGAGATGACGCCTTACAAACGCGCCGACCTGGCCGTCGAGGCGTTCAATCGGCTGGGGCTGCCGCTGCTGATGGTCGGCGACGGGCCGATGTCGGAGTCCATCCGCCGCCGGGCGAAGGACAACATCAGCTTCATCGAGCGCCTGCCGTTCTCCGAGTTGCGGCGCGCCTACGCCCGCTGCCGGGCGTTGGTTTTCACGGCCAGGGAGGACTTCGGCATCGTCCCGGCCGAGGCCATGGCCGCCGGCCGGCCGGTCCTCGCCTACGGTCGTGGCGGCGCGCTCGACATCGTGGCGCCCGGCGTGACGGGACTCTTTTTTGACGAACAGACGCCGGAGTCCCTGGTCGATGGGGTGATGCGGATGGAGGCCTTCCTGCCCGATTTTGAGCCGGCCGCCTCCGTGAGACGCGCCAGGATGTTCTCCCCCGAGCGTTTCGACAGGGGGGTGCGGAACGCGGTCGCGGAACTGGGATTTGACGGCCCGAACCTGCCGGCGATCGAGCTGGCGCGCGACCAGCGAGCCTGACGGATGGAACCCACGGTCTTTGGCGCCCTGGTCACGGTCGCGGGCCTGTTCCTGCTGCGCAAACCCGTCGAATGGACGTTCGTGCTGATGATCGTCTGCACGGAATTCGGCGCCGCCTCGGCCCTCAACCTGCCCATGCTCGGCGGGTCGTCGATCCAGCCCGATAACCTCGCCCTCGGCTTTGTCCTCCTGCGCCTGCTGATATCGGCGCGAAACCGCTTCAGTGACTGGCTGTTCGTGGTCGAGGACAACCTCTGGCTCGTCTGTTTCTGCCTCTACACCGCTGTGACGGCCTATATCCTGCCCCGGCTGTTCCAGGGCCAGATGCTTGTCGTGCCGCTGCGCAACACCTCCTCCGCCGGCGCCTGGACCCCGCCAAGCCCGCTGCGCTTCACCCCCCAGAACATCACCACCTCGGTCTATCTCATCGGAACGGTGATGGTGGCCTTGGCCGGCAGCCTCATCGCCCGGACCAGAACCCACGCCGCCATGACGCTGGTAGGCGCCCTGCTGGCGGTCGGCTGGCTCCATGTCGCTTTCGGACTGATCGACCTGGGGCTGGCGGCGATCGGGCATCAGAACCTGCTCGACGTCTTCCGCAACGGCAATTACGCGCAGGTGAACCAGGGCGTTTCCGGTTTCCGGCGAATATCGGGTGTGTTCACCGAGACCTCGTCCTACTCCCACTACGGGCTGGTGTTCTTCGTCTTCGCCAGCGAGCTGTGGCTGCGCGCCATCCTGGTCCGGTGGTCCGGGGCCCTGTCCCTGGCGCTCCTGGTCATGCTGCTGATGACCACCTCCTCGACCGCCTACCTCGGCCTCGCCCTCTATGCCGCGGTGTTCGCCTTCCGATTGATCTTCATTCCGGGGGGGACCCGTCCTTCGGCGGTCCTGGGGGCCGGCGCCGTGTCCATCGCGGCGGTGGTCGCCGTCGTCGGCGTCGCGGCGCTGCACCCGGCGATGGCGGCGAAGATCGGCGCGGTCATTCAGGACATGACGTTCAACAAGGCCGCCTCCCTTTCGGCCAAGGAACGGGCGCAGTGGGCCGCGCAGGGCCTGCACGCCTTCAGCCTGTCGCGCGGTCTGGGGGTTGGGGCGGGAAGTTTCCGCTCGTCCAGCTTCCTGACCGCGATCCTGGGTTCGAGCGGCGTCATCGGCCTGGCGGCGATGACCTTCTACCTGCTGCAGCTGCTCAAGCCGCTGCGGCCCAGCACCTACCGCGCCAGCGTCGACGGACTGGCCGGCGCCGGCGCGGCCGCCGGGTGGGCGGCGGCGATTGGACTGGGGCCGCTGATGTTCATCGGCGCCAGCCCTGATCCGGGTCTTCTGTTCGGGCTCTTCGCCGGGCTGTCGATGGGTTGGAGAAGCCTTCGCCCAGCGCCGTCCGTTGGCCGGCCCGCGCCGGACTGGCGTCAGGCGACAGCGCTGGAGGGCGCCTAAGGTGAGGGCGCCCAGGGTGCAAGTCCGCCAAAGTATAGGCGCCGTTCAGAGAAAAGCGAAAATCCTCCCCCTTTTCACCGTCATGAATCTCAGTGCTCTTTAAGCCGTTTACTGGAACGGTGAGATCTTTTCGATGTGCTAGTTCGGATCAAGCATGACCATTTCCACACAGGCCAAGCATATCGCTCGAACCTTGGCGGACAGATCGGGGTTCGGACATGCCTATACCTACGCCTGGTGGCGGCTTCATGGCCGGTCGAAAGGTCTGGTCACCGACTGGAACCGGCGGCATCAGGCGATCTTCGTCCACGTGCCCAAGGCGGCCGGCACCAGCGTGGCGGCCATGTTCGGCATGCCCCGGCCCGCGGACTTCCACGCCCCCGTGTCGGGATACCTGAGCGCTGACCCGGCCCTGTTCGCCCGCGCCCTGAAGTTCACGGTGGTGCGCAACCCATGGGACCGGCTGGTGTCGGCCTATCACTATGGCCTCACCACATCCCTGGAATCGGAACGCCGCTGGGCCGACCCCAACCTGGGGCAATTCCCCGATTTCAACGCCTTCGTGCGAGCCCTGCGCCGGCCGGCCTTCCGAGCCGAGGTTCTGGGCCATCTCACCTTCACGCCGCAACACCACTTCCTCTGCCACCCGCTCGGCGGTCTGCGGGTGGACAGGGTTTGCCGTTTCGAGCGGCTTTGGGAGGGCATGCTCGACGTCGGCCGGGCCATCGGCGTTCAGCCTCATGCGATCAGGATCAACGCCTCTGCGCACAGGGCCTATCCCAGCTACTACACCCGCGAGACGCGGGATATCGCCGCCGCCCTGTATCGGCGGGACATCAAGCTCTTCGGCTATCGTTTCGGCGAGTCTGAAGATGCGCCCGGCGTGGAAGCGGCGCCCGGCCTGCTCGGGGGGGCCATCGCGTGACCACCCTGGCGCCGCCGGTAGAGCCCCCACCCCGCGCCGGCCTGCTTCCGGACGCCGCCAGGATCAGGGCGGCGCTCCGCTCACGGACCGTCTGGTTCGTCCTCGAACGCTACGTCTCGACCGGGTTCGGCTTCGCCCTCACCGCGACCCTCACCCACGTCGCCCCCCTGGAACAGTTGGCGGAATACCTGGCCGCCTATGCCCTGACTTCGACTTTCGAGCCCATGTTCGGCGCCGCTATCAACGGCTACCTGCTGCGCCTGCTCCGCGCCGCGCGGACCGAGGCCGAGGCGGCGAAGGTCTTCCGGTCCACCTTCTGGGTCATGCAGATCGCCGCGATCGTCTTCGTCGCCGGCGTGTTCCTCACCCAGGGCCTGCGGCCCGGAGAGCACCTGCTTTCCTCCCTGTTCTTCCTGCAGATCGCCTTCACCCCCTGGAAGCTGTTCTCCGCGCCCCTGATCGCCAAGGATCGATTTCTGCAGGTCACCCCTGTACAGGTCCGGGCCAATTTGATCGCCGGCGTGCTACGGGTCGCCGCCGCGATCTTCAGCCGCAACCTGCTGCTGCTGCCCATCCTGCTCTGCCTGGAGCCGATCCTCACCGCGCCGGTGCTGAAACGCCGGTCCGGCATGACGCTCCTGGCCTGGCCGCTGCTGTCCAAGGCGACCGTCATCGATGTCTGCCGGCAGCTCCCGGTGCTGATGAGCGCCATGGGACTGGTCTGCCTGTTCTACCGCTCGCCCGTGATGCTGGCGCGGCTGGACCTGAAGGCGATGGACGTGGTGCACGTGGCCCTGGCCATGCAGATCATCACCGCCCTGGCCGTGATCCAGAACGCGCTGGCGGATTCGCTGATGGGCCCCCTGGCGATGTCGATCAACGATGACGGCCGCTTCAAGGAGATGCTCTCGATCGGCAGCCTCGTGGCCTTCGCTTACGGGCTTTGCGTCTGGGGCGGCGGCGCGGTTTTCGGGGAATGGGGCCTGACCCTGCTGTTCGGCCAGCGGGCGGCGGGGGTGGGTCCGATCCTGACGGCGCTGGCGCCGCTCTGCCTGCTTGGCGGCCTGCTGCGGCTCGCCACGACCGTGGTCAACCTGCGCGGACGGCCCGCCATGCTGCTGGCGATCTGGTGCGTGGCCCTCTCGGGCCAGGCCCTGCTGGCGCTGGCGCTGAAGACCTGGCGCAGCCCCTTGGCCATCGCCGTCGAGACGCCGATCTCGCTAGCCGCCGGACTGTTGGCGCTGCTGTGCTTCCCCCAGACCCGCTCCCTGTTGCAGGCGGTGTTTTTCGGCGCCGGCCATATGGTCGCCTCGCCGGTGAGATGGCGGGAAGCGGTGCTCATCATGCTGAGCCCTAAGCTGTCCCACCCCGAACCCAGTCAGTCGGCCCCCCAAGTCTCCCAATGAGCGAGTCTCCCCGATGAGTGAACAGGTCCTTCCCGTCGCCCATGTCGTGCTGGCGACCAAGAGCCGTCCGCGCGAGTCGTACGAGCTGCTGAACGTGTTGGCGGCCCAGACCCTGAAGCCCGCGAGCGTCATCGTCGTGGGGTCGGAACCGGCGGACGTCGCCGGCCTGGACCGGCATGAGCTCCGGGCCGAAGGGCGGATGCGGGTGCTGCTGGCGCCGGCGCCCGGCGCCACGATCCAGCGCAATGTCGGCCTCAACGCCCTGGCCGGCGAACTGGACCGCCGGGACGCCTTCATCGTCTTCTTCGACGACGACTTCCGTCCGGCCCCGGACTGGTTGCGCACCTGCGCCGAGATTTTCCAGGCCTCGCCGGAGGTCGCCGGCGTCACCGGCCACGTCCTGGCGGACGGCGTCGGCGGTCCCGGAATCAGCGAGGTCGAAGCCCGAGCCTACCTCAGCGGCGAAACAGCGCCCGCCCGGCACTGGTCTGACGTCCGGCAGCCCCGCGACGTTGAAAGCCTGTACGGCTGCAACATGGCCTACAGGGCCTCCATCTGCCGCTCCATCCGCTTCGACGAATCTCTGCCGCTCTACGCCTGGCAGGAGGATTGCGATTTCTCCGGACAGGTGAGGCGCATGGGCCGCACGATTGTCGATCCGGCCTGCCGCGGGGTGCACCTGGGCACGAAGGCCGGGCGAACCAGCGGGATCAAGTTCGGCTACTCGCAGATCGCCAACCCCCTCCACATCGCCGGCCGACGGAACATGAGCTGGAAGCGCGCCACGCGGTTCGTCGCCAGGGCCTTGGCCGCCAACATCGTGCGCAGCGCGCGGCGCCATGAGTTGTTCGACTATCGCGGCCGGCTGCGGGGCAATCTCGTCGCCCTCACCGACCTGATGACCGGCCGCTGTCATCCGCAACGCATCCTTTCGCTGCACTAGGCAAACCGTGACCGGGAGGAAGCCGATGAAACTGTCGCTGGTGGTATCGACGCTCGGCCGGTCCGCGGAGCTGGGCAGGCTGTTCGACAGCCTGGACGCCCAGACCTTTCGCGACTTCGAGGTCCTGGTCGTGGACCAGAACGACGACGATCGCCTGGCCTGGATCGCGGAGGAGACCCGCACCTTTCAGCTCAGCCGCCTCCACACGCCGGGTCAGCGCGGCCTCAGCCGGGGCCGCAATGTCGGCTGGCGTCATTGCGAGGGAGACTTCGTGCTGTTTCCCGACGACGACTGCTGGTACCCGCCCGGCCTTTTTGCCGCGGCGGTGGCCCAGATCGAGGCGCGGCGCCTCGATCTCCTGGCGGGCCGGGCCGCTGACGCCAACGGCCGGAACATCAACGGACGCTTCCGGGCGACCGAACAGCCGATCACCCGCGGCAGCGTCTGGAGCACCCAGATCGAGTGGATGATGTTCTTCCGCCGCCGGGCCCTGGAGCTGGTCGGCGGCTATGACGAGGATCTGGGCATCGGCTCAAGCTCGCCCTGGCAGTCCGCTGAAGGTCAGGACATCAGCTTTCGGGCCATGGGCCTTGGCCTGCGCTGCCACTACGACCCGGCGCTGGTCGGTCACCATGCCGAGATGCTGCTGGACCGGCCGGATCCGGCGACGATCCATAAGGGCCGAATCTACGCGCGCGGCATGGGCTTCGTGCTGGGCCGCTACGGCTTTGGATGGCCCTACATCACCTATTGGCTGGCCCGGACCATCTTCAACGGCCTGCGCGCCGTGCTGGCCGGCAACAGCGCCCGGGTGGCCTATTTCATCGATCAGGGCCGGGGCCGTCTGGAAGGCTGGCGCGCCGGGTTGGCGGAACGGCGGGCCGTGGGCCGGCGCGGGGCGGCGGCGGGTTCTCCAGCGGGCTCCCCAACCCCTTCCCCCGTGGCTTCCGGAACCGCCCCATGACCTCGATGCTGGCGGTCAACGGCCGGTTCCGCGGCCAGCGTCTCAGCGGCGTCCAGCGGGTCGCCGGCGAGCTGGTCGGCCGCCTTGTGACGCCGCATGACCTACTGCGGCCGTCCGGAGAAAGCTCGGGCGGCGCCGGCTACGCCTGGGAGCAGTTTCGCCTGCCGATCGACCTGAGGGGTCGCTTGCTCTGGAGTCCCTGCAACATCGGCCCGGTCTGCGTCGGACGCCAGGTGCTGACCATCCATGACGCGGCGGTGCTCGATCATCCCGAGTGGTTCTCGCGGACCTTCGTCAACACCTACCGCGCCATCTGGCGCGCCCTGGTCAGCCGCGTCGCCGGCCTGGTCACCGTGTCCGACTATTCGCGCCGCCGGCTCTGTGAACATTTCGGCCGGCCCCCGGCGTCGGTTCACGTCGTCGCCAACGCCGCCGGCGACCGCTTCTCACCCGCCTGCGACGAGGCGGTCGACAGCGTCAGATCGATGGTGGGTATCGAGGATCGGCCCTATTTCCTGACGCTCGGAACCCTTGAGCCGCGCAAGAACCTTCAGCTGGTCCTCAAGGCCTGGGTGCGGGCGCGGCCCCAGCTTCCCAAGGGCGCACGGCTGCTCATGATCGGCGCCAAGGGCAGCGCGGCGGTGTTTTCCGGCGACAACCTCGATCTGGCGGCGGAGGGCGTGGTGGCGTTGGGCCATGTGGACGACCTGCTGCTGCCGGCTCTGCTGAGCGGATCATGGGGGCTGCTCTATCCCAGCCTGTACGAGGGTTTCGGCCTGCCGATCCTCGAGGCCATGGCCTGCGGGACGCCGACGGTCACCACCGGGCTGACCAGCCTTCCCGAGGTGGCCGGGGACGCCGCCCTCTATGTCGATTCAACCGACGATGCCGACCTTGCCGGCGCAATCGTCCGGCTGGCGGCTTCAGAGGACCTGCGCCAGACGCTGCGCGCGAAAGGTCTCGAGCGCGCCAGGGCCTACAGCTGGTCGAGGAGCGCCGGCCAGATGGACGAGATCCTTGCGGCCTGTCTCTGACATCGCCGCTCGCTTCCCCGCCCACGATGATCCATCGTGGGCGGGAAGGGCTCAGGTCACCTTCATCATCCCCGCCTTCAACGCAGAGCGGACCATCGCCCGGCCGCTTCTCAGCCTGGCCGCGCAGTCGGTGCAGGCCTGGCGGGCGGTGGTCGTCGATGACGGGTCACGGCGCGCGGAATTCGAGGCCACGCGCCAGGCGGCGTGCGGCGACAGCCGTGTCAGGATCCTCCGCCAGGACCATCGCGGACAGGGGGCCGCCCGCAATCGCGGCCTCGCCGCGGCCACGACGCCCTGGGTGGTGTTCCTGGACGCCGACGATGATCTCGCCCCGGACTTCCTGCGTCACATGCTGGCCATGGCCCGGGCCGCGGACGAAAACACGGCCGTCTTCTGCGGCTGCCTGAGGCTCACCGCGGAGGGC
>DASVMY010000377.1:0-5054 GCA_036384135.1 Caulobacteraceae bacterium
CTCAGAATGGGTGTTGTATACCTATTTTGGGGGCGTCACAGGAAGAGACGGCCCCAGCCATATGAATCCACGGTCTCATGGCCCTGCCGCCGGGACCGCGCCAGGACTTCGCCGCGGCGGTGAAGGCCGTGAACGTCGCCCAACGCGCCAACAGCCAGGCGATCCGCCAGCTGCGCCTGGAGGCCTGGACGGCGCTGGGAGCCGAGAAGGTGGACGCGCCGGCCATCAAGGCGAAGCTGGACCAGGCCAGGGTGCTGGAGATGGGCGTGCGCTCCAAGGTGGACGGCGCGGTGGTCGACTTCACCGCCACACTGCCCCAGCCCCAGCGCGCCCTGGTCGCCCAGGAGATGCGCCCGCAGCCGCAGCTTCAGCAGCAGCCCGATGCGCCGGCCGCGTCTTCCCCGACCGCATCGCCCTCCGCCCCCTGAACCGCCGCCTAGATTACCAATCCTTAGCTTGACGCGGGGGCGTGCGACATCAGGGTGCCCCAAGCCCTTGAATGTGCTGAGGAGATGAAGATGGGTTCGATGAATCGCCGGGGCTTCCTGGCCTCCGCCAGCGCTTTTGGCTTGGCTGCTGGGGGCCTGGCCGGCGGGAGCCTGGCCGCCGCGGGCCGAGCCGCCGCGCAGGGCGCCGTGAAGCCACCGGTGGCCGCCATCCGGCCCGTGACCGAGACCCTGTTCGGCACGACGATCACCGACCCCTATCGCTGGATGGAGACCCCTTCCGACCCCGATTGGCAGCCTTATCTGATGGGCCAGAATGCCTATGCCCGCCAAGTGCTGGCGGCGATCCCGGGACGCGAGGACTTGGCGGACAAGATCGGCAAGGTCACCGGCGCCCTGACGGCGGTGTCGGGTGTCCAGGTCGCGGGGCCTTATGTCTTCACCGAGGTGCGGCCGCCCGGCGCGAATACCTTCAAGCTGTTCGTGCGCCAGGGGCAGGCAGGGCCGATGCGCCTGCTGCTGGATCCCGACGGCATGGCCAACGCCACCACCCACTATTCGCTCGACTACTGGCTGGCCTCGCCGGACGGCAGCCATGTGATCGTCGGCGCCTCGCCGGCCGGCTCCGAGGATTCCACCCTGCGCATCATCAACACCGCCAGCGGCGCCGTGCTGCCCGAGGCCGTCGACCGGGCGCAGTTCGGCAGTCCGTGCTGGCTGCCCGACGGAAGCGGCTTCTTTTTCGTGCGCCTGAAAGCCGGGACCCGGCACGGCGATCCGGACCACTATTTCGACAGCGTCAACTGGCTGCACCGCCTGGGGACCGACCCGGCCACGGACGTTAAGGTGATGGCGCGGGGCCTGGACGTCGCCGTGGCCATGCAGGAGATCGACGTGCCGGTGGTGCTGGCCCAGGCCGGGTCGGACATCGCGCTGGGCCTGGTGGCGCGCGGGGTGCTGAACGAGGTGGAGATCCACGCCGCACCCCTGGCCGGGGCCGCGGCGGGCAAGGCGGCCTGGCGGACGGTCTGCGGCTTCGATGACGACGTCACCGGCGTCGCCCTGCACGGGGACGACCTCTACCTGCTCAGCCACAAGAACGCGCCGCGCTTTCGCCTGTTGAAGACCAGCGCCGCCAACCCGAGCCTGGCGGACGCCAAGGAAGTCATCGGCCAGGGCGCCGCGGTGCTGAAGGGCCTGGCCGCCGCGCGGGACGGAATCTACGTCCAATCGCTGGACGCGGGCCTTGGCAAGCTGGCCAGGCTGGCCCCCGACGGGAGCCTGACGCCCCTGAAGCTGCCGTTCCAGGGGACGGTGGGTCTGTTGTCGGCCGATCCGCTGCAGGACGGCTGCTGGTTCTCGCTGGAGAGTTGGGTAAGGCCGCCGGTGATCTGCCACGGCGCGCCGGACGGGACGGTGACGCTCACCGACCTGGCCCCTGCCCCGCCCCTGGATGTCTCCGCCTACGAAAGCCAGGAAGTTACGGTGACGGCGCGGGACGGGGCGAAGGTTCCGCTGTCCATTGTCTACGCCAAGGGCGTCAAGCGCGATGGGTCCGCGCCGCTGTATCTGGAAGCCTATGGCGCCTACGCCATCGACATCGATCCGGGGTTCAGTCCCCGCTTCCTGCCCTGGCTTGACTTGGGCGGCGTCTACGCCGTGGCCCACGTCCGCGGCGGCGGCGAACTGGGCGAGGACTGGCACAAGGCTGGCCAGAAGCTGACCAAGCCCAACACCTGGCGCGACACCATCGACTGCGCCCGCTACCTGGTCGCCCAGCACTGGACCTCGCCAGGCAAGCTGGCCGTGGAAGGCACGTCGGCCGGCGGGATCATGATCGGCCGGTTCCTGACCGAGGCGCCGGAGTTGCTGGCGGTGGCGGTGGTCCGTGTCGGCGACTCCAACGCCACGCGGTTCGAGTTCATGGAGGCGGGTCCAGCCAATATCCCCGAGTTCGGCAGCATTAAGGACCCGGACGGCTTCAAGGGCCTGCTGGAGATGGACGCCTATCAACACGTAAAGACCGGGACGGCCTATCCTGCCGTGCTGCTGACCACCGGCGTCACCGACCCGCGCGTGGCGCCCTGGGAGGCCGGCAAGTTCACCGCCCGGCTGCAGGCGGCGACCGCCTCGGGCAAGCCGGTGATCCTGCGCGTGGAGACCGACGCCGGCCACGGCCTGGGCTCCACCCGTAAGCAAAGAGACGCGGAAAGCGCCGACACCTACGCCTTCATCCTGTGGCAGACCGGGGATGGCCGGTTCGCGGTGAAATAGCCTTCTCTTCCCCCATCCCCCGGCCTTGAGCCGGGGGATGGGGGAAGTGGATCGCGGTGCTACCAGCACCGAGACGATGGGGGCTCCAGCGGAGAACCAGCTTTCGCGTTAAGCTGGAGCCCCCTTCCCCCCTTCGGGGTACTTCCCCCACCGCTACGCTCTACCGCATTCACACAAGTCTGGAAGTCTGCACGATGTCAGAAGGTTGTCGGGGTATCGGCGGTCGCCTCGACAGCCCTTCTCCCCTTGCGGGAGAAGGTGGCCCGCGCAGCGGGTCGGATGAGGGGTCGACGAGTCCTCTCGGGCTAAGCTGCGGACAATAATCGGCAATCGCCGGTGCGACCCCTCATCCGTCTGCTTCGCAGCCACCTTCTCCCGCAAGGGGAGAAGGCAGATTTTAGCCTCCACCGGCAGTGCCGAGAGAGAAGTGTGAATCCGGTAGCCACTTCGTTCGGGGGAAGAGAATAGCTAAGCCACCGCTTGGGTCTCCACCTCGGCCAGGCCCGGCTGGCGGATGGGCAGGACGAAGCTGGCGGTTGTGCCGTGGCCGGGCCGGCTATCCAGTTCCATGACGCCGCCGTGCATCTCCACCAGCGACTTGCTGAGCGCCAGGCCAAGGCCGGTGCCCTGTTGGGTCTTGGCGTGCTGGCTTTCCACCTGTTCGAAGGGCCTGGCCAGGCGCCTCAGGTCCTCTTTGGAGATGCCGATGCCGGTGTCGGAGACGCTGACGCGTACGCACTGGCCGAAAGCGTCCGCGAGGATGTCGGCGCGGACGGTGATCTTGCCGCCCTTGGGGGTGAACTTCAGGGCGTTGGACAGCAGGTTGAGCAGCACCTGCTTGATGGCCCGGTAATCGGCGTCGATCTCCGGCAGGGGCGGCAGGGCGATGTCGATATAGAGGCCGGCGTTTTCGGCCCGGTTGCGCACCAGGCGCACGGAGTCCTCCACCAGGCTGTCGATGGACACCGGCTCGAAGCGCAGGTTCATCTTGCCCGCCTCGATCTTGGACATGTCGAGGATGTCGTTGATCAGGGCCAGCAGGTGTTCGCCGGACTTGTGGATGTCCTTGACATACTCCTTGTAGCGGCGGTCGCCGAGCGGGCCGAACATCTCGCCGACCATGATCTCGGAGAAGCCGTTGATGGCGTTCAGGGGCGTGCGCAGCTCGTGGCTCATATTGGCCAGGAACTCGCTCTTGGCCTTGTTGGCGCCCTCGGCGCGCACCTTTTCGTTGGCGTATTTCTGGGCCAGTTCGGCCGTCTGTTCCTGGGCGCGTTCCAGGTTCTGGACCATCAGCTGAAGCTGTTCCTCGTTGAGCCGGCGGGCCTCTTCCTGGGTCTTGATGGCGGTGATGTCGGTGGCGGTGACCACCAGGCCGCCATCGAAGGTGCGGCGCTCGGCGATCTGCATCCAGCGGCCGTCGCTCAGTTCCGCCTCGCGCACGCCCTCGACCTGGGTGGGGGTCTCCTGCTTGATCGCCAGGCGCACGAAGCGGGTCACGTGCTCGCGCTGGGCGCCCGGCTTGAGCACCTTGGGCTCGATGTTGAAGAAGTCGCGGTAATTGCGGTTGCACATCAGGAGGCGCCCGGCCCGGTCCCACAGGACGAAGGCGGAGGGCACGCTTTCGATGGCGTCGCGCAGACGGTTCTCGGCCGC
Organism: Caulobacteraceae bacterium; assembly: GCA_036384135.1. Taxonomy (GTDB): domain Bacteria; phylum Pseudomonadota; class Alphaproteobacteria; order Caulobacterales; family Caulobacteraceae; genus Acaudatibacter. Next base: position 4,377 of record DASVMY010000377.1, read on the forward strand.
CTGGGCGCGGATTTGCGCCAGCCGCTCTTCGGTGACATCCAGGGCCACGCCGATGATGCGGGGAAAGCCCTCGGCCACCGCGTCACCGAAGCCCTGACCACGGGTGTCGATCCAGGTTGGAGGACCGCCGGCTGGGTTGGGCACCCGGAAGGAAACGTCGAAGGCGCTGGAGGAACGGGCGCTGGAGAGCGCCTGGCGCACGCGCTCGCGGTGATCGGGGGAGATGCGCTCAAGCACCTGGTCGGTGGTGGCCACGCCGCTGCCTCCCCAACCCAGCATCGCGCCCATGACGTCGGACATGAACAGCTCGCCCGAGACCAGGTCCCATTCCCAGATGCCGCAGCGGGCGGCTTCGACAGCGAGCCGAAAGCGCGCCTGGCTCTCGGCGAAGGCGGCATGGGCGGCCTCGGCCTTGCGGCTCTGGAACACCAGCAGCAGGCTGAGCGCGCAGGCAATGGACAGCGGGGCCAGCAGCGAGACCAGGTTGTCGCGCAGGTTGTCACCCAGCGCGCCCCTGGCAGGGGCGGCGGTGAGGGCCAGCAGGGCGCCGCCGGACGCCGAACGCACCGCCAGGTCCACGGCGCGGCCATCGGGGCGGCGGCCGTGGGCCAGGGCGCCGGGCTTCACGTCGCCCGGGGTGATGGCGAACGCTTCGCCCACCGTATTGGCGGCATTGAG
>DASVMY010000378.1:0-9481 GCA_036384135.1 Caulobacteraceae bacterium
CCTGCTGGGCCGTCACGGCCGCCGCCGCTGGGGCGGAGGCCAGGGCGGAGGCGTCGGCGCGCAACAGGGCCCGGACCCCCGCCGGGCGGAATTCCAGCACCGCCGAACCGCCCAGCTCGCGGCCGGTGACGCGTTCGAGCAGGGTGCAGCCGAAGCCGCGCCTTTGGGGCACGATCACGGGCGGACCGCCGCGCTCCTGCCAGACCAGTTCGAAGCCGCCGTCCTGAACCGGGCTCCAGCTCACGTCCACCCGGCCAGCCTCGGCCGACAGGGCGCCGTATTTCACCGCATTGGTGGCCAGCTCGTGCAGGGCCAGGGTCAGGGCGTTGGTGGCGCGCGGGTTGAGCACGATCTCCGGCCCCTGCCAGTGGGCTTGGCCCGGCGCCAGGCCGCCCAGTTCGGCGGTGGCGATGTTGCCGATCTCCGCCCCCCGCCAGCGCGTGGCCGTCAGCAAGGTGTGGGCCGAAGCCATCGCCTCCAGCCGCCCGGCGAAGGTTTTCAGGAATACGTCCAGCGAGGCGGTCTTGCGGGCCGACTGCATGGCCATGGACTGGACCGAGGCCAGGACGTTTTTCACCCGGTGGTCCAGCTCGGCCACCATACTGGCGCGCATCTCGTCCTCGCCGCGCCGTTCGGTGACGTCCTGGACGACGCCGATCAGGCGTTGGGATGGGTTGGCGCCGGGCGGCTCGTTGGCGGCGGCGCTGTACATCCACAGGACCTTGCCGTTGTCCGGCCGGACCATCCGGTAGCGCACCTCATAGCGGCCCTGGTCGGCCAGGCCCTTGCTCGCCTGTTCGCGAACGCGCGCCAGGTCATCAGCGTGAATATTGGCGACCAGGACCTCGCGGCCGTTGGCGGTCAGCCCCGCGGGCTGGCCGGTGATCGCCGCCATTCTCGGGCTGATGTAGATCTCGTCGGTGTCGGGGCGGTAGTCGAACTCGCCCATGCCGGCGGCGGCCAGGGCCAGGGCCGCGCGGCCGGCTTCTCCCAGGTCTTCTTTGGGATCGCCGGCGGCGTCAGGCTTGTGGCCGCTTTCCAACTCGGGCGCTTGCTTCGCCATGCCTCAACCATAGGCCCACGCGGCCCGCGAAGCGACACCCCGCGGGACAATCATGTATTGGGGCGCAATGGAATCGAAAATCCTTCAAACTTAAGGCTATATTGGGGACTGGCCGCCATAAGGGCGGAACCTGCCAGGCCGGCCCGGCGTTGTCCGGGCGGCCTTCGTGGGTCTTCCCGAAGGTGGTGTCACAAGTCCGGAGAACCGCGATGTCAGCCGACAGCATGACCAATGCCATGGACGAGGCAAAGGCCGCCAAGAAGTCCGCGACCAACGCCATCGACCAGGGTGAGCGCAGCTTCACCGAAGCGATGACCGCCGCCGAGAAGACCTTGGCCGAGGCCACCAAGACCGCCGAAAAGGTGTTCAAGGAAGGCCTGGAGGCCCTGCGCGCCCAGACCCGCACCTATACCGATAGCGCCGGCGAACGCGTTGATGAAGCCCAGCGCTATATCGTCGAGCGGGTGAAGGAGCGTCCCGTGACCGCCGCCCTGACGGGTTTGGGCGTCGGCCTGTTGCTGGGCCTGCTGCTGTCGTCCGGCAGGGACCGCTAAGCTGATCCAGACGCTCCTGCGCCGGCTGATGCTCGGCATGGTCGCGACATCGACCTTCGCGGCTTGCGCCGCCGTGGCTGTCGTCGCCCTCGGATTTGCCCTCTACGCCCTGCTTGAGCCGCAGCTTGGCCGGGCTGGCGCCGCCGCGTGCGTGGCCGGGGCGGCGGCCCTGGTCATCGGGCTGGGCGGGTTCTTCATCGGGGCGAGCGCCAACCGCAAGCCGAAGCCGACCCCGGTCGCCGGGCGGCCGGAGGCCCTCGTGGAGCGGGCCTTCGACTTCGTCCGCGACAAGCCCGTGGTGGCGATCGTGGCCGCCCTGGCCGCTGGCTTCATGGCCGTGCGCAATCCCGGATACCTGGGCGCGGCCCTGCGTTCCTTCCTGGAAGGCCAGGAGCCGCCCAGGCGGTAATCAGCCGCGGCTGCTGGCCCAACCTCAGGCTCTGGGGGCTGAAACACGGTCCCAGCCACGCCGCTTCCGCAGAACGGCGTTTTGCTGTTCTATGACGGCATCGAGCCGTGCGGCGGTTGGGAGGCCTGAAAATCATGCTCGGCATCGGTGAAAGGGCCTGCGCGGCGACACCTCGAGCGACCCTCGGGGCGGCCTTGGGGGCGGTTCTGGCGGCGGCGCTGCTGGCGGGCTGCGAGAGCCTTCCCAAGATGCACATGCCGATGATCCTGTCGCCGCCGGCCTGCGCGGACTTCTCCATCGCCATCTATTTCGAGCCGACTTCCGCGGTCGTGACGCCGGAGGCCCTGGCCTTGATCCGCAGCGCCGCCGGCCACGCCCGGCGATGTCAGGTGCAGGGTATCGACGTGGTCGGCCTGGCCGATGCGCCGGGGGCTTCGGCCTTCAATCTGCAGCTGTCCAAGGACCGCGCCGCGGCGGTGATTGCCGCCCTGGCGGCCAGGAGGCTTGAGCATGTGGACATCAACACCGCCGCGCTCGGCGACGAGGACGCACAGACGCGCGGCGGTGAACTGCGGCCGCTACGCCGGCGGGTGAACGTCAGCTTCCATCTTGCCCCGCGCAAGCACGCCTGAAGCGTTTTTCAAGGCTCAGGCAGCCGGACGGAACCGATCAGGAAGAAGGCGGTTCGATAACTCGAACCGCCTCAGTCATGCATCATCGAGAAGGTTGCGGAGACGGCTGACCGGCATGCGCCGGTCACAAGTCGGGGGGGCGTCGCCGCCTCCGCAGACTGGTAACGTGGTCGGTGAAAGGTGGTTCCGGGACCCCAGCCACTTTTTTTGGGACTTGTTTTCGGGACTTGGCGCGTCGCGTTCGAGACCGGGAACAGCGTGGCTGTGTGAGCGTTGTTTCAAACATAGGAAGCGCGATCCAGGAGATCCGACTGATGAGCGACGCCACCGACGTCACCCACGTCCGCCAGGCCAGGCGCGGACGCCACGCCTTCATGATCCTGGTCGCCTCCACGGGCCTCGCCCTGTTGGCCCTCTTCAGCGTGTTGGCCTACCGCTCGCACGATCTGAAGACCGCCGACCAGCAGCCCCCCAGCCAGGCCGCCGCGCAACAGGGCGCCAGCCACGCGCGCCCGACTCCCGGCGCCGGCTATCCCCAGTAATAGAGGCCCCCAATGAAGAAGGCCGCCCCATCCGACGGGGCGGCCTCACTGAGGACAACCTGTTGAGCATCCACAGCTAGACCACTGATTGGCCCTTGAGCGCCCGGGCCAGGAAGCTCAGCACAAGAAGCACCAGGAAGACGACGAACAGGACCTTGGCCACCAGGGCCGCCGCGGCCGCCAAGACGAAGAACCCCAGGAACCCGGCCGCGACGGCCAGAAGGGCGAAGATCAGGGCCCACCCGAGCATGGCGTTGTCTCCTCATCCAAGGCCCGGGGGCTACGCCGCGGGCCGTGGATAGAGAACGCCTTGCCGGAGGCGGCGTTCCGGATTTGGGGCCGGATTTGGGGCCAGGGGTCAGGCCGCCTGGCGGGTCCGGCGCGGGTGGAAGAACAGCGCCTGGCCGATGGCGGCCTTCACCGTTTCGGGCTGGAAGGGCTTGGTGATCAGGAAGGTCGGCTCGGGCCGCTCCCCGGTCAACAGGCGCTCGGGGAAGGCGGTGATGAAGATCACCGGCACATCGTAGCGCGCCAGGATGTCCTTCACCGCATCGATGCCGGAAGAGCCGTCGGCCAGCTGGATGTCGGCCAGCACCAGGCCAGGGGTTTGGCGCTGCACCGCGGCCACGGCTTCGCCCCGGGTGGCGGCGATGTCGGTGACCCGGTGACCCAGTTCCTTGACCAGCGCCTCGATATCGGCGGCGATGACCGGTTCGTCCTCGATGATCAGGATCTCGGTGGCCAGTTCCGCGTCGATCTCGCTCTGGGCAGTGGCGATCAGGCCCTCCACCTCGGTGAAATCGCAGCCCAGGATGACAGCCGCCTCGCTGGGGGTGAAGCCCTCAAGGGCGGTGAGCAGGAAGGCCTGTCGTGAACGCGGAGCCATCCGCATCAACCGCTGGCCGGCGTCGCTGGGCCCGGCCACGTCCTCGGACGGGCCTTCCAGATTGGCGCCGGTGCCGCACCAGATGGCGTGGAAGATCCGGTACAGGGCGACGCGGGCGGAAACCCCGGCGTCCAACGACCGTTCTCCAGTGGCGATGGCCTCCAGGGCGACGCGGACGTAGTTGTCGCCGGTGGCCTGGGATCCGGTCAGCGCGCGCGCGTAGCGGCGGATATAGGGCAGGTGCGGCGCCAGCTTTGCCAGAAGACTCATAGTCCCTCCCGAATCGAGACCGATGCATGGACAGGCGGCGGCTGGCTCAAGCCGCTAACACCCCGAGTGTCATTAACGTCTCGCGCGTCCCAGGGTTCCGGCAACGCTTTGAGTATTTTAATCCGCGGCGCCGGGGAGGGGAACCGTCTGGACCTTTTGGCGTTTAGACTGTCGATGTAAACCGATTGGGGGGGCGCGGGCTTGCGGCCTGGGCCTTTGGCATGATCAATATCAAGGCCATGAAGCAACCACCGAAGCGTTCGATGGCGTTCGATGAAGCCCGACTTCGCCAGCAGGCCATAGGTGCGAAATTGCGCCAGATGTTCGACGACGTTGTCAACGAACCGGTGCCGGACGAATTTATCGATATCCTGAGGCGAGCGGACGACAAGCAGCCGGAGAACGGTTGATGACGTCAGAAAGACCTGGTTCAGGTCGTCCTGGTTTAGATGGACCTGGCTCAAGCAGGCCAGGCTCTGGCGCGTCCGGCGTGGACGCCGCACAGGAACCTATGGACGAAAACGTCCGGGACAACCTTTTCAAGCGTGAGCTGACGGCGCTGATCCCGCAGCTGCGGGCCTTCGCGCGCACCCTGGCCGGCGACGCCACCCAGGCGGACGACCTGGCCCAGGACGCCATGATGAAGGCCTGGAGCGCGCGGACCAGCTTCGAGATGGGCACCAACATGAAGGCCTGGACCTTCATGATTCTGCGCAATCAATTCTATTCCGAGAAGCGCCGGTCCTGGCGGCAGACCCAGCTGGACCAGGAGGCCGCGGAACGCACGCTGGTGGCGCCGGACGATCCCATGGCGCCGGTGGCGCTCGACGAATTGCGCCAGGGATTGGGCATGCTGCCGCCCGAACAGCGCGAAGCCCTGATCCTCGTCGGGGCGGGGGGCTTCGCCTACGAAGAGGCGGCGGTGATCTGCGGCTGCGCGGTCGGCACCGTGAAGAGCCGCGTGTCGCGGGCGCGCCGGGCGCTCGAGGCGGTGCTTGAGGCGGGCGACTACCGGCGTGATGGCAAGCCCGCGGGTGAGGCGATGGGTACGATCATGGCCGACGCGGAGCGCCTGAGCGCCCTGCGTTGACGCTCGGCGGCCCGCTTTGAAACCGGCGGACCTCGCCATCACCAGTCCTGATCGCCGCGGGTTCCGCCTGGGCCGGCGGCGAGCCGACACCGAGTCAACAGCCGTGGATCATGATCACCCACACCTTGCTGGGCATCCGGGCCTGGCCGGGACGGAACGACCGCCGGCCGGGGCCTCCATCAGCATCCGGGTGCGCTTGGGCGTCGCCCTCGCCATCGCCCTGTTGCCGGTCCTGATCCTGAGCGCCGCCCAGTCCTGGCTGGACTTCGAGCGGGAAGCCCACGCCCAGCGTGACATGCTGGCCGCCGCCGCCGAACGCAGCGCCGCCACGGCGCGGGCCCGGATCGAGGCGGCCGACGTGCTGCTTGAGACCCTGGCGCCCGGCTCCATTGGGTTTCAGTGCGCCCAGCGCCTGGCGGAGGTGCGCGGCCGCATCCCGGGCTATGCCAACCTGATCCGGTTCGACTCCATCGGCCGGGTCGCCTGCGCCGCCGCCACCGCCCCCGCCGACCCGGTGAGGCGCGACCGGCCCTGGTTCCGTCAGCTTGCCCAGGGGGGGCCGGTGGTCGTCGCCAGCGATCCGGGGGTCGGATATGCCGATGAGCCGGCGGTGCTGGCGGCGGTGCCGGCCGAGAACGCCTCCGGCGGTTTCGACGGCGCCCTCGTGGCGGTGATCACCCTGGCCAGCCTTCGCCCGGAAACCGCGGACCGCTCCTTGCCCAGTGGATCGGAGGTGGCCCTGACCGACGGCCAGGGGCGTTATCTCAGCGCCACGGCGCCGCCGGCGTTTCCCGTCAAACTTGGCGATAACCTGCCCCGCGCCGGCAAGAGCAAGCTGTGGTTCGGTCGTGACCGCACCGGGGCCCTGCGGGTGTTTTCCGCCGCCCCCCTGGTGGGCAACGACGTCTATGTGGTCCTCTCGGCGCCGTCCCAGGGCCTAGTCACCTGGGCCTGGGTCAATCCGCTGACGGCCCTGGCCCTGCCCCTGATCGCCTTCACCCTGGCGCTGGCCGCGGTGTGGATCGTCGCCGAGCGCGGCGTCATCCGCTGGATCGCCTATCTGCAGCGGATCGCGGCCATCTATGGCCGGGGCCGGTTCAGCGTGCACCCGCTGAAGGCGGAGGCGGCGCCGCCGGAGATCCGCGACCTGGCCCAGACCCTCGACGTCATGGCCCAGACCATCTCCGCCCGGGACGCGGCGCTGCGCGATTCCCTCGTCCAGAAGGACGACCTGATGCGCGAGATCCATCACCGGGTGAAGAACAACCTGCAGGTCATCTCCTCCCTGCTGAACATGCAACAGCGCGCCCTCTCCGACCCGGCGGCGCGGGCGGCGATGTCGGACACCCGGCTGCGGATCGCGGCCCTGGCCCTGATCTACCGCTCGCTCTACCAGGGGCCTGACCTCAAGCGCGTGGACCTGCGTGAATTCCTGGACGAGCTGATGGCCCAGGTGCTGTCCGGCGACGCCGCCACCGTGACCATGATCCGCACCGAGCTGACCATCGACCCCCTGGTCATCGACCCCGACCGGCTGGCGCCGCTGGCCCTGTTCGCGGTGGAGGCGATCAGCAACGCCCGCAAGCACGGGGTGGGGCAGAAGGGCGGCGACCTGGCGGTGGTGTTCACGGTGCGGGGCGACCAGGCGGAGCTGACCATCAGCGACGGCGGCGCCGACGCCGAGGAGGGCGCGCCGGCGCCCGCCGTCGGCCAGGGTGTCGGCCGCACCCTGATGACCGCCTTCGCCCGCCAGCTGCGCGGCGAGGTGGACTTCACCGCCAATGAACGCGGCGGCATCACCACCCGCCTGCTGTTTCCCACCCCGGCCCTTGAACCCGCTTAGGGATGGACGCGAGTCCGCGCAGGCGTTAGGCGGCGGGTTTCCTCCGGAGACCTTAGCTGTGCACCCCGCCGCCGCCTTCGCCGAACACGACCAGGATGCTCTGCGGGCCTTCGTGGCCGACAAAGGCTTCGCCGTGCTGGCGGCGCAGGGGGAGCGGGGACCGGTGACGGCGCACGCGGCGGTGATCATCACCGGCGGGGCGCTTCGGTTCCACCTTTCGGCCGGCAACGTCATGGTCCCCGCCCTGGCGGCCAGGTCCGCCCTGGTGGCGGTGGTCACCGGGCCGGACGCCTACATCAGCCCAGACTGGTACGCCGCCTCCGACCAGGTGCCGACCTGGAACTATATCGCCGCCGAGATCGAGGGCGAGGCGCGGGCGTTGGACCGGCGGGGCGCGGCGGCCTTGCTGGACGACCTGTCAGCGCATTTCGAAGCCAAGCTCGCCCCCAAGCCGCCCTGGACGCGGTCCAAGATGACGCCGGCGCGGTTCGAGGCCCTGCTGGGCGGCATCCAGGCCTACGAAATGCCCATCGATCGCTTCGAAGGCACGGTCAAGCTGTCGCAGAACAAGCCGTCGGAGATCGGCCAGGTGGCGGATCGGCTGGCGGAACTTGGCGATCCCGGCGCCGCGGAGATCGCGCGGCGGATGCGCAGGGCTTAGGCGGCAGCCGCCGCGGCGGCGCGGAAGGCCGGGTTGCGGCGGTAGAGGCCGGGGCGTGCGGCCACGGGACTGAACGCTTCGCCGGCCGCCTCCGCGGTTTCCTTGGCCCCCAGGATCAGAAAGCCATCGTCGGGCAGCACCAGGGTCAGGTCTTCCAGCACCTTTTTCTGGAACGGGGGCTCCAGGCCGCTGAGCACGTTGCGGCAGAAGACCACGTCGAAGCGCCCCACCGCGGCCAGGCCGGCGATCAGATTGACCCGGCGCCAGCGGACCATGCGGCGGAGGCTCGCCGACAGCCGCCATTGCTCGCCGACCTTCTCGAAGTGCTTGAGCAGGAGCCGAATGGGCAGGCCGCGCTGGACTTCGAACTGGCTGTAAATCCCGCTCTGGGCCTGCTCCAGCGCCCGGGTCGAGATGTCGGAGGCGGCCAGTTCGATCCGCACGCCGGGATCTTGCGCCTGCATGATCTCGTTCAGCATGGCCAGGGAATAGACCTCCTGGCCGGCGGCGCAGGCGGCGCTCCAGACCCGGATCGGCTCGCCGCCCCGGGCGCGCGACAGGGTGGGGTAGATATCCTTCTGGAAGGTCTCGAAAGGCGCGCGATCACGGAAGAAAGCGGTCTCGCCGGAGGTCATGGCTTCCACCACGCCCCAGATCAGCGGCTCCTCGCGCTTGGTCCGGATGGCCGCCAGCAGCTCGGAGATAGACTCATAGCCCTCGCGCCGGGCCACCGGGGACAGGCGGCTCTCGATCAGATAGGTCTTCTCGGCCGAGATCTTCAGTCCCGCCCGGGCGCGGCACAGCGAGATGACCAGGCTGACGTCGTCCGGTCTCACAGCCCGACCTCCGCGAACTTGGATTCGATGATGTCGCCGTCGAAGGGCTTCATGATGTATTCGTCGGCGCCGGCGTCCAGGGCCTCCTGGATGTGCGCCACGTCGTTCTCGACGGTGCAGAACACCACCACCGGCGCATCGCCGCCGGGTTCTGTCCGCAGTTTGAGCAGGAAATCGAGGCCGCCCATCACCGGCATGTTCCAGTCCAGCAGGATGGCGTCGGGCATGGCCGCCCGGCACCAGGCCAGGGCCTCCATGCCGTCGGCGGCCTCCGCGATCTCGAAGCCAAGGTCCTCGAGGATGCGGCGCGCCACCTTGCGGATCACCCGGCTGTCATCAACGACGAGGCAGGTCTTCACGACGAGGGCGCTCCCAAGGGACATCAGCCCCAGTGTTGCGGCCGCTTTGGTTAAGGAGCGGTGTGGGGACGGGGTTATCCCCCGGAATTTTTGGGGTTAGGCCGGAATCACGGCCCGGAAGTTGATGCGCTCTTCGCCGGGTTCGACGAACACCTGGCCCCCCGACGCCGCCAGCAGGACGTGCAGGTAGTAGGCCTGGACCCAGCGGCCGGCCAGGCCCTCGCCGAGGGCTTCGCCGGCCAGGCCCGCCGCCACGTCGGGATGCAGCCGCACCCGCGCGCCCTTGGCTTCCACCAGCACGGTGAGGCGCCCGTCCTCCTGGGAGGCGGACACCCG
>DASVMY010000379.1:0-15018 GCA_036384135.1 Caulobacteraceae bacterium
GATCGGGGTCGGCGGCGTCGCCAGCGGGGCGGACGCCGATGAAAAGATCCGGGCCGGGGCGTCAGCGGTTCAGCTCTACTCCGCCCTGGTCTTCGAAGGCCCCGGCCTGGTGGGCCGCATCCGGCGTGAGCTGGCGCAGCGGCTGAAGGCGGACGGGTTCAGGACCCTGGCCGAGGCGGTGGGCGCGCGATGACGCCGGGCCGCGCCCTTCGCCGCTACGGCCCCATCGCCCTGGTGCTGGGCCTGCTGGTCGCCGCCGTGGTCTCGGGCCTGTGGCGTCACCTGACCCTGGCGGAGCTGGCGGCGCACCGCCTGGTCCTGACCCACTATGTCGCGGCCCATCCGGTGCTGAGCGTGGCGATCTATGTCGCGGTCTACACCGCCGTCGTGGTCGCCTGCATCCCCGGCCCGGGGGCCATGACCACCGCCGGCGGCTTCCTGTTCGGCACCCTGGTCGGGGGCCTGGCGGCGCTGACCGCCTGCACCGTGGGTTCGGCCATTGTCTTCCTGGCTTGCCGCACCGCCTTTGGCGACTGGGCGCAGCAGAAGGCCGGGCCGGGGGTGAAGCGGATCGAGGCGGGGTTCGCCAAGGACGCCTTTTCCTACCTGCTGACCTTAAGGCTCATTCCCATGGTGCCGTTCTTCGCCACTAATGTGGCGGCGGGGCTGGCGCGGGTGCGGCTGTCGACCCTGGTCGGGGCGACTCTGCTGGGCACCTCGCCGGTCTGCTTCGTCTTCGCCGGCCTGGGCGCGGGCCTGGGCGGGGTGTTCGACCGCGGCGGCAAGATCGACATGACGCTGCTGGAACAGCCCCGCATCATCCTGCCGCTGATAGGGCTGGCGCTGCTCGCCAGCGGCCCCATCGCCTGGCGGTTGTGGCGGCGGAGAAGGCCTTGACCGACTCGCCGCGTCGGTGCGCTTCATTGCTACGGCGCGGCTTGTGAAGTAACGGGAATCCATGGCGGACGCCGCGTCCCTGCCCGAGCCTCGATCGCCAGGCGAGCGCCGATTCCTCAGACTCGGCGGCTTGTCGGCGCGCTTGCTGCTGCTCACTGTCCTGATGGTGGCGGTGGCCAACGTCCTGATCCTGCCGCCGAACCTCGCCGCGTTCCAGGAACAGTGGCTGCTGGACCGGCTGCGGGCGGCGGAACTGGCTTCGCGCGTGGCCGACGCGGCCCCCAACGGACAGGTCACCGAACGCCTGTCGCAACAGCTGCTGGAGCAGGCCGAGGTGGTCTCAGTGGCCGTCCAGGCGGACGGCAACCGCCGTCTGATCCTGCAGGCGCCGCGGCTGGCGCGCACCCCCTATCTGATCGATCTGCGCGAGAGTAGCCCGGTCTCGTCCCTAACCGGGCCGATCCAGACCCTGCTGGGCGGCGGCCAGCGCATGGTGCGGGTGGTCGCCCGGCCGCGCTATGTGCCCGGCGAGTTCGTGGAGATCGTCGCCCCCGACGGTCCGCTGCGCAAGGAACTGCTGGCGCAACTGGGCCGGCTGCTGGGCATCGCCGCCTTCACCTCCCTGGTAGCCGGGGCGGTGGTGTTCTTTTCGCTGAACTTCCTGCTGGTGGCGCCGATGCAGCGGATCACCCGCTCCATGCAACGCTTCCGCGCCAACCCGGAAGACCCGGAGGCGCACATCAAGCCCTCCGGGCGGCACGACGAGATCGGCGTGGCCGAGGCCGAGCTGGACCGCATGCAGGCGGACCTGCGCGCCGCCCTGACTTCCCGCGCCCGGCTGGCGGCGCTCGGCGAGGCGGTGGCCAAGATCAATCACGACCTGCGCAACATGCTGACCAGCGCCCAGATCGCCTCGGAGCGGATGGCGCAGTCGGGCGACCCCAAGGTGGCCCAGGCCCTGCCCCGCCTGGAGAGGGCCCTGGACCGCGCCATCACCCTGGCCTCCAACGTCCTGACCTTCGGAAAGAGCGAGGAACCGGCCCCCGACAAGCGCCCCATGCCGCTTCGCCCCGCCCTGGAGGCGGCCGGCGAGGACGCGCGGCTGTCGCGGCGCGGCGTGCGGCTGATGATCGATGCGCCGGCGGGCGCGCGGGTGGACGCCGATCCCGAGCAGATGCACCGGATCCTGGTGAACCTGTTCCGCAACGCCCGCGAAGCCATCGAACGCGTCGACGGGCGCGGCGGGGTGGGCGCCATCCACGTGACCCTGACCCAGGCCGGCGGCCAAAGCTTCATCCGCCTGACTGACGACGGGCCGGGCCTGCCCGAGCGCGCCCTGGCCAACCTGTTTCAGCCGTTCGCGGGCTCCACCCGGCAGGGGGGCGCGGGCCTGGGGCTGGCCATCGCCAAGGAGCTGAGCCAGGGCCACGGCGGCGACCTGACCCTGGTAGAGACCCACAATGGCGGCGCCACCTTCGAGATCAGGCTGCCCGGCGCGCCGGAGCCCGTCCCGCCGCGGCGGCGGGCGGCGGCGGATGGGGAGGCGATTTGAGGGGTACTTGTGCGGCGGCTTTGCGCCCCCTCCACCATCGCGCTGTTGGCGCGACGGTCCCGCTCCCCCGTTTCACGGGTGAGGAAAAGAGTGCGTTGACTTCCTCCTCCCTTGCAAGCGAAGCGCAGCGGGGGAGGTGGCGCGGCTCGCGTAGCGAGGCGTGAGGGGGCGCAAGGCGGCCGCACCGCCCTGCCGCACCCCCCTACCGCATACTCACGGTCCTCAGGATGCGACGCGAGGAGGGGCGGCCGGCGATGCCCTCCTTGGGCGAGACGGTGATGGTCAGGACCCCGCCCTGCAGTATCGCCGACGGCTTGGCGCCCTCCACGAAGGCGATCTTGCCGACGCGGGAGAGCAGCTGGCGGCCGTCGCCCTGGGCGGCGATATTGACGAAGGCTTCCACGGTGATGACGGCCGCGTCGGCGATCAGGGCGTCGGAGTAGGCGTCGGCGTCCGGCGCCTCGAACTCCACCAGATGCTGGGCGGCGCGGGTGGCGCGGACGCTGGCCTGGAACAGGCGTTGGTAGAGGACCACCGGGCCTAGGGTAGGCATGCGCAGGGGCGAGGTGGCGCCGCCGAGGGCGGCGGCCGATCCGGCCGGGCGCTTGGCGGTGAATACCGTCATGCCGCCCAGGCGCGTCGCCCGCAGCATCGTCTCGCCCAGGTCGTTCTTGTAGATGATGTCGCCCCTGGGGCCGCGCGCCTGGGACAAGACCCATATTTCCGGGCTGTCATCAAACTTGAGCAGGGGATGGCCGGTGCTGCGGTCCAGGACGAAGACGCCGCCCTCGTCGATCAGGTAGCGGGCGACCTGGGGCGAGGCCCCGGCGCGCCCTTCATCCATGTGATCAAGGCCCAGGGCATTGCGCAGGAACGGCGGCGCGGCGTTACAGGGTGACACGAATCCCAAAAGGCTCGCCGCGGCGAGGGCCGCGGCGATGGCAGACTTGCCACGGAGGGCCCAACGTGCCGGCGCCATTGCTAGGTGCATGCCCCTCGATCAGGGCCGTTTTTGGACGACGAGCAACCTTAACCGGTGATGTATTGACCGCCGTTTACCGTCAGGGTGGCGCCGGTGATGAAGCCGGCGTCCTCTGACGACAGGAAAGCTACGCAACGGGCGATCTCCTCGGCGCGGCCAAGGCGGCCCACCGGAATGGCGGCGATGATGTTGTCGAGGACGTTTTTCGGCACCGCGGAGACCATTTCGGTGTCGATGTAGCCTGGGCAGATGGCGTTAACGGTAATGCCTTTTTTGGCGTTTTCCTGGGCGATGGACTTGGTGAAGCCGATCATGCCGGCCTTGGCGGCGGCGTAGTTGGCCTGGCCCATCTGGCCCTTCTGGCCGTTGATCGAGGAGATGTTGACGATCCGGCCGAAGCCCCGTTCGCGCATGCCCTCGATCACGTTTCGCGTCATGTTGAAGATCGAGGCCATATTGACGCTGATCACCTCGACCCACTGCTCCTCGGTCATCTTGTGCAGCATGGCGTCGCGGGTGATGCCGGCGTTGTTGACCAGGGTGTCGATGGGGCCAAGCTCGGCCTCGACCTCCAGAACGGCCCGGGCGCAGTCGGCGAAGCTGGAGACGTTGCCCTTGACCACCATGGCGCCAAGTTCCTTGGCGCAGGCCTTGGCCGACACCTCATTACCGGCGTAGCCCGCCGCGACCTTGTAGCCCCCCGCGCTCAGCCGGGCGGTGATGGCCTTGCCGATGCCCCGGGTGCCACCGGTGACGAATGCGACCCTAGTCATGCCTTGCGTTCTCCCTCGCCCGCTCTCGGCGGGCTCTGTCGTTGTTAGTCCGCCCGTTTGTCCGCGATGGCGGAGATCAGAGCTTCTCCACGCACATAGCCACGCCCATTCCGCCACCCACACAGAGGGTCGCCAGGCCCTTTTTCGCGTCCGTGCGCCCCATCTCGTGCAGCAGGGTGGTCAGGATGCGGGCGCCAGAGGCGCCGATGGGGTGGCCGATGGCGATGGCCCCGCCGTTGACGTTCACCTTGGCCGGATCGAGGCCCAGCTCGCGCACCACGCTCAGCGACTGCGCGGCGAAGGCCTCGTTGGATTCGATCAGGTCCAGGTCGGCGATCTTCCAGCCGGCTTTTTCCAGCGCCTTCTTGGTGGCCGGGATCGGACCGGTGCCCATGATCTCCGGCTCGACGCCGGCGTGGGCCCAGGAGGCGATCCGGGCCAGGGGCTTGAGGCCCCGCTTCTTGGCCTCGTCCGCCGTCATCAGCACCAGCGCCGCGGCGCCGTCGTTGAGGCCGGAGGCATTGGCGGCGGTGACGGTGCCGTCCTTGGTGAAGGCTGGCCGCAGACCGGAGATGGCGTCCAGGGTGACGCCATGACGGATGAACTCGTCCTGATCGACGACGGTGTCGCCCTTGCGGCCCTTGATGGTCACCGGCGCGATCTCATCGGCGAACTTGCCACTCTTCTGAGCCGCCTCGGCCTTGTTCTGGGAGGCGACGGCGAACACGTCCTGGTCCTCGCGGGTGATCTGCCAGCGGGCGGCGATGTTCTCGGCGGTCTGGCCCATGTGGTAGCCGTGGAAGGCGTCCCACAGGCCGTCCTTGATCATGGTGTCGACGAAGCCCAGGTCGCCCATCTTCTGGCCGTTGCGCAGGTTCGCGGCGTGGGGCGACTGGCTCATGCTCTCCTGGCCGCCGGCCACGACGATGTCGGCGTCGCCCTGGGAAATCTGCTGAGCCGCCAGGGCCACAGCGCGCAGGCCCGAGCCGCAGAGCTGGTTGAGGCTCCAGGCCGGGCTCTGGATGGGGATGCCGGCGTTGATCGCGGCCTGGCGCGCCGGGCCCTGGCCGGCGCCGGCCTGCAGCACCTGGCCCAGGATCACTTCCTGAACGTCGGAGAGCTGGATTCCCGCCCGCGACACGGCCGCCTGGATGGCGATCCGGCCCAGTTCGTGGGCGGGAAGGCTGGAAAGGGCGCCGTTGAAGGAGCCCACCGGAGTGCGGGCTGCGGAAACGATGACGATGTCGCTCATGGTGCGGCTCCCTTGCGAGACTGGATTTACTGCAAAGAGCACATTCTCCGGCCGCTCGTCACGCGTAGGATTGATGACAGGCCAGCCTGCGCCTTGCCAGGGTGTCCATAGCGTATCGCCAGCACTGGCGCTGCAGGTTTGCATCCGCGATACTGCAGTGCGAAAGATGTCCCTCAAACTTGGGGGGCCAGGGAACGAAATGGCGAACGAGACTGAGGCGGGGACGGCCCACGGCGGCGACCGCGTAGTGATCCAGAAGTACGCGAACCGGCGGCTCTACAACAAGGCCACCAGCACCTACATCACGCTGGAGGACCTCTCGACCATGGTGAAGGAGGGCGTGGACTTCGTCGTCTACGACGCCAAGACCAGCGAGGACATCACCCGCAAGGTCCTGACCCAGATCATCTTCGAGGAAGAGAGCCGCGGCCAGAACCTGCTGCCGATCCAGTTCCTGCGCCAGCTGATCCGCTTCTACGGCGACCAGATGCAGGCCTTCCTGCCCAGCTACCTCGAACTTTCCCTCGACAGCTTCATCCGCCAGCAGGAGCGCCTGCGCAGCCAGTTCACGGTGATCGCTCCACCCGGGATCGCGGGCATCGCCGGCTACGAGGAGCAGATCCGTCAAAACCTGGTGCTCTTCGACCGGGCCATGAAGATGTTCTCGCCCTTCGCCTTCCGGCCCGAGGACGCCCAGACCCAGGCGGCCCCCGCCTCCCCCACCCCCGCCAAGCCGGCGGAAACGCCCGAAGCGGCCAAGGGCGAGGCCGAGTCCCTGGCCGAGTTGCGCCGGCAGATGGAAGCCATGCAACAGCAACTGGCCGCCCTGGCGTCGAAGGGGTGAACGCCCTTCAATGAGCTGTCATCCCGGAATCGGCGCAGCCGATATCCGGGACCGCCGCGAGCGCCGGCGCTCGCCGCCACCTCGATCCTTCGGAGCTTCCGGCGGCCCCGGATAGGCGCTGGCGCGCCTTCCGGGATGACAGGGGGGGCCGTTTCCTACGCCGGCCGGACCTGCAGGCGCGCGCCGCCGATCACGGCGGCGACCTCGACCTTGGCGCCGTCCGCCAGGGCGCCGCCGCCCTCGAGCTGGGCGGCCCATTCCTTGCCGTCGATGAAGACCCGGCCCTCGCCGTTGGTGAAGGCGCCGCAGGCTTCGCCGTGGCAGCCGATGAGGCGGCCGAGCTGGTCGTTGATGTCCGGGCCCAGGGCCGGCCCGCGCGGCATGAAGCGGCGGCCGAGATAGGTGGTCACCACGGTGCAGACCGCGAACAGGGCTGCTTCCCGGGCCGAGCCCAAGGGCGCGAACTGGGTGGTGACCGCCACCAGGGCGGCCGAGGCCGCCGGCCAGAGCAGCCAGCCGGAGCCGGTGGACAGCTCGATCACCAGGAAGACCGCCCCGATGGCCAGCCAGACCCAGAACGGGTGGGCGAAGTAGAAGGCGCTGACGGCGTCCACGGGCTCAGGCCCCAGGCCCGGTGGGCGTCGGCGGAACGGACGGACGGCGTGGCGGCGCCTGCGGCGGCGCGGCCGGGCCGCCCTGCTGGGCGCTCCTGACCAATTCGGTGATGCCCGAGATCGAGCCGGCGATGCCGGCGAAGTCGGCCGGCACGATCAGGGTGCGCTGCTGGGGCGAATCCGCCAGCTTGCCGAAGGCCTCGACGTATTTCTGTGCCACGAAATAGTTCAGGGCGTTGACGCTGCCGGACTCGATGGCGTCCGACACCACCTTGGTGGCCTGGGCCTCCGCGGCGGCGGAGCGTTCGCGCGCCTCGGCGTCGCGGAAGGCGGCTTCCTTGCGGCCCTCGGCCTGGAGGATGGCCGACTGCTTGGCGCCCTCGGCCCGGGTGATGGCGGCCTGGCGCTCGCCCTCAGCCTCGGTGATCACCGCCCGGCGCTCGCGCTCGGCCTTCATCTGGCGGGTCATGGCGTTGGTGATGTCCGGCGGCGGCTGCAGGTCCTTGATCTCGATCCGCGCCAGCTTCACCCCCCAGGGGCTGGTGGCCTGGTCGATGACATCCAGCAGGCGGGTGTTGATGTGGTCGCGCTGCGACAGCACCTCGTCCAGCTCCATGGAGCCGACCACCGTCCGCAGGTTGGTCATCACCAGCTGGGTAATGGCGTTGTTCAGGTTCTGGACCCGGTAGGCGGCGGCGGCGGCGTCGATCACCTGGATGAAGACGATGGCGTCCACCTGGACCCCGACGTTGTCCTTGGTGATCACCTCCTGGCGCGGCACGTCCAGCACCTGTTCCATCATGTTCACCCGCCGGCCGATGGTCTCCACGAAGGGGGTGAGGATGACGATGCCCGGCTTCAGCGTCCGGGTGTAGCGGCCGAAGCTCTGGACCGTGTACTCCCAACCCTGGGGCACGATCTTGATCACCGACATGGCCAGCCACAGCGCCAGCACAACCAGCAAGATAAGAACAAACAAGCCCGTAATGGCCACGATGATTTCCCTCCCCGGCGCACCGGCGCGGCGAGACTAGCGCGGGCTGAACCGCTCGGCTATGGCCCGATCTGGCCGCAATTGGGCTGGGGCGCCACCGTTGCGACGCGGCGGGGTCTGGGCAAGGGTTGCGTCGGTAGTTTTGGGGGATTCGCGCATGGGTAGGATGATCGCCGTCGGCCTGCTGGCCGTGTTGGGGATAGTGGGGAGCCTGCCGGCCGCCGCGGCCGACTTCGACGCCCGCCGGCCCGGCGACGTCCTGTCGGTGGTCACCACCAACGGCGCCAGCGGCGCGCTGAAGACCGCCAAGGACGGCAAGCCCTACATCGACGCCAAGGCCGGCAAGATCTTCTTCGACATCGACTTCTACGACTGCGACGACGCCAAGGCCCTGTGCGCGACCCAGAACTTCTACGCCTCCTGGACCAGCAAGGACGTCACGGTGGCGCAGATGAACCGCTGGAACCAGTGGACGCTGTGGTGCCCCGGCTACCTGGACAAGGACGGGGCGCCGAACATGTGGAGCAACGCGCCGGTCTACGCCCGCGAGACGCGCGAGGATGTGGTCGGCACGGTGGACCAGTGGCTGGGCTGCCTGCGGGACTTCGACGAGTTCGTCGCCAATCCCGAGGACGTGCTCAAGCGCAAGGAAGCGCCGGCCAAGCCTTAGCCGACAACCCTAGCCCACGCTCGCCGGCGCCTTCACGGGACTGGCGGCCTGCAGCCGGGTCAGGCGGGTGATTGCCGCGTCGGCCTCGGCCAGCATGTTGGCGACGATCCGGGCCACCGGCAGCACCTCGCGGACCCCGCCGGCCGACTGGCCGATGGCGAAGCAGGACTTGTCGGGGTCCAGGCCCTCCATCTGGCCGCCGATGCCGCCCATGACCCCGGCGCGGGACGACAGCATGGCCTGGGCGGGGAAGGGCTGGATGTCGGACGGCCGGCTCTCCCAGTCCTCGACATAGGGATTCTTGCGCACCCGCATGGGCTTGCCGGAGTAGCAGCGGGTGCGGACGGTGTCCTCGTCGGTGGCCTCGACGATGGTCTGGCGGTAGAGGCCGGCCGAGTGGGCTTCCTCCGAGGCGATGAACCTTGTGCCCATCCAGACCCCCTGGGCGCCCAACGCCAGGGAGGCCGCCAGGCCGCGGCCGTCGTAGAGGCCGCCGGCCGCCACCACCGGGATCTTCACCCGCTCCACCGCCTGGGCCACCAGGGGCAAGGTGCCGACCAGGCCGGTATGGCCGCCGCCCTCGCCGCCTTGGCAGATCACCGCGTCGCAGCCGGCCTGTTCGGCTTTCACCGCGTGCTTCACCGCCCCGCAGACGACCATCACCTTCAGGCCGGCCTTCTTCAGCCGTTCCATGATCGGCATGGGGATGCCCAGGCCGGCGACGAAGGCCGAGGCGCCTTCCTCGATGATGATCTCCACCGAGGCGGTCAGGGACTCCGGCGAGGCGGCCAGCAGGTCGACGCCGAAGGGCTTGTCGGTGAGGGTCTTCAGCTTGCGCATCTCCTCGCGGATGAACTCGGGGCTGCGGCCGGCCATGCCCAGCACGCCATAGCCGCCGGCATTGGACATCGCCGCCGCCAGCTCGGCGTAGGAAACCCCGCCCATGCCCGCCAGCATGATCGGATGCTCGACGCCGAGCAGGTCGCAAAGGGGCGTGTGCAGGCTCATGGCCGTTTCTCCCAAAGGGTGTTTTACCGCCAGGATCACCAAGGGGGGGCGGTGACGCAAGCATGACCCGAGGTCAAAACCGGCCGGAATCAGAAAATCGAGTAGCCGCCGTCGATGACGAAGCTGTCGCCCGAGTGATAGGCCGCCGCGTCCGACGCCAGGTAGACGGCGATGCCGCCGAAGTCTTCCGGCTGGCCCCAGCGGCGGGAGGGCACCCGCGAGATCACCTTGTCGAGGAACACCTTGGACTCTTGCGCGCCGGCGGTCATGTCCGTGGCGATCCAGCCGGGCAGGATGACGTTGGCGCGCACGCCATAGCGGGCGTGCTCCACGGCGATACCCTTGACCATGGAGATCACCGCCCCCTTGGTGGCGGCGTAGGCCTCGTTGCGCGCGGCGCCGGAGATGGCCGACAGCGAAGAGGTAACCACGATCGAGCCACCCGGATCGCCGGACTTGGCCCGCTCGACCATGTGTTTGCAGGCCTCGCGGCAGGTGAAGAAGGCGCCCTCCAGGTTCACCGCCATGACCCGGCGCCAGACGTCGATGCTCATCTCCGAGAACGACGGCGCCCCGCCGCCGATGCCGGCGTTGGCGATCACCGTATCCACCCGGCCCATGGCCACGATCGCCTCGGCCATGCCCTGGACCACCTGAGTCTCGCTGGAGACGTCGATGGTCTGGGCCAGGACGCGCACGCCCAGGCTAGTGAGCTGGCCCTCGGCCTCCAGGTTGCGCTCGGCGTTGGAGCCCCAGATGACGACGTCCGCGCCCGACTGGGCCAGGGCGGTGGCCATGCCCAGGCCGATGCCGCGGTTGCCTCCGGTGACCAGGGCGACCTTCCCTTTGAGATTGAACGGCTGATAGGTCATGGCGCTCTCCCGCTGCTTTGCGGCAGGAAAGGCCGGCATTCCGCGGGGGCGGTCAAGAGCCGAGCGAACCGACGCTACGGTGAAGGTTCACCTTGAACAAAACAAGAACATTGGTATGGTGAGGCGCTCGACATGATGTGTCGCCACGCCGGCGGCCACGTCGGGAGATTCCAGCCATCACCTTCCGCCCAACGACCAACCTGAGCGACGCGCCGGATCCCGGCCAAGCCTATCGTAGACTCTGGGGCGAACTCGGCGCCGAAAGGCTGGGCGATCGGACGATGTCCCAGGACAGTCAACCGGACAGCGGCGCGACGGGGGCCGAACCTGCGCCCCAACTTCAGCTGGCCGGCTTTTCGCCTCTCGATTCGATAACGCGCAAGGGCGTCCGAACCTATTTCCAAGCCAATCCCGGGGCGAAGCAAAATGTCCGCGACAACCTGCGCGGCATCGTCGGTGCGGGCTTCTCGGACGACGAAATGGGCCATATCGCCGACCAGTTCCTGGACAATGCCGGCTTCGCTGACATCAACGTCTTGCACGGCATCACGGCCGGCGCTCCCCAGACCCTGACGACCGCGCAAAAGGCGACGATTGACGCCATCGTCGCGCGCCTGCCCAATACCCCGCTCAATCAAAGGGCGATCACCGCCTACAAGAGGGCCCTGGCCAATGGCGCCATCCGTATCCGCTGACGCCCCCCGTCCTCTTCGGCCCCGTCCACCCTGGTACGCGCGGGTCGGCGCGCTCCTGGGTCTGATCTGGCTGGCCTGCTATCTGGAGTACGGCCTGGCGATAGGTTCCACGCCGATCGACCGGTGGATTGTGCCGGGGAGGCTTGAAGACGGCGAGTTCAGCGTGATCTTCGCTGCCGGCCCGCCGCCGAACAGCATCATGTTGCTCTGGCCGTTCTGGGGCATCCCGGAGGCGTGGCGATACGCCCTGACGGGGGTCCTGGGGATCGCGCTCTATGCGGCGATTATCCGGTATGCGCCAGTTCGAATCCGCTCCCGCCTGGGTGCGCTGATCGTACTGCTGTTTTTGATCGGTTCGGTGGGCCTGACCTACGTCAACGCCTACCTGATGTTCCCGCCCCACTGACGAGCCGGCAGCGGCTCGTCAGTGAAGACCGCCTACTCAGCCGTCCAGCCGCCGTCGATAGCCATGGCCGCGCCGTTGGCCGAGGCGCCCAGATCGCTGGCAAGATACAGCATCAGGCCGGCCAGTTGGTCGAACTCGACGAACCTCTTGGTGGGCTGGGCGTCCAGGATGACGTCACGCATCACCTGCTCGGGGGTCATGCCCCGGGCCTTGGCGGTGTCGGCGATCTGCATTTCCACCAGGGGCGTCTTCACATAGCCCGGGCAGATGGCGTTGCAGGTGACGCCGGCCTCAGCGGTTTCCAGGGCGACGGTCTTGGTCAGGCCGATGATGCCGTGCTTGGCGGCCACATAGGCCCCCTTGAACGGCGAGGCCACCAGGCCGTGGGCGGAAGCGATGTTGATGATCCGCCCGCGTCCCTGGGCCTTCATGATCGGCACCGCCGCGCGGATGGCGTGGAAGGCGCTAGTCAGGTTGATGGCGATGATCTGGTCCCACTTGGCGATGGGGAAGTCCTCGATCGGCGAGACAAACTGGACGCCGGCGTTGTTGACCAGGACGTCGACCCGGCCAAACTCGCTCTTGCAGAAGGCCACCATGGCGGCGATCTCGTCCGGCTTGGTCATGTCGGCGCCGTGGAAGCGCACCTTCACCCCCGAGGAGGCCTCCAGCGCGGCGCGGTCCTTCTCGATGGCGGCGGGATCGCCGAAGCCATTGAGGACGATGTTGACGCCCTCGGCGGCCAGGGCGTGGGCCAGGGCCTGGCCGATGCCGCTGGTGGATCCGGTGACGATGGCCGCATGGCCGGTCAGGTTATAGGGGGAAGCCATGGGGGAAGCGCTCCTTGCTGCTGCACCGCAGCATAGGGCGCGGTTCGTGTCGCGGCTATGTCTGGCTGAGCGCGCTTTGAACCTATCGGGCGAAAACCCAGTCGGTGTCGCTGGAAAGGGCAGGACGGAAGGCATAGCCGTCGCGGTCGAAGGCCTTCAGGTCATGGGCGCGGTCGATGCGCTGGTCGATGGCGTAGCGGGTCATGGCGCCCCGCGCGCGCTTGGCGAAGAAACTCAAGGTTCGCATCTGACCGTCCCGCTCTTCGCGGAAGTGGCAGGTGACGGTGGGGATGCTCAGGGCCGCCGCCTTCACCGCGCCGAAATATTCCTGGCTGGCCAGGTTCACCAGCGTAGGGTCGGCGTGGCGCCCGGCCGCCTCGTTCAGGGCCAGGGACAGCCGCTGGCCCCAGAAGTCGTAGAGGCTCTTGCCGCGCTTGGTCTTCAGCCGCGAGCCCATCTCCAGCCGGTAGGGCTGGATCACGTCCAGGGGCCGCAGCAGGCCATAAAGGCCCGACAGGATGCGCAGCCGGTCCTGCGCCCACTTCAGGGCCGGCGCGTCCAGCTCCCGCGCCGCCAGGCCGGTATAAACATCGCCGTTGAAGGCGAACACCGCCTGCAGCCCGTCTTCCGATTCCGGGTCAAAGGCCTGGAAGCGCTCGCGGTTCAGCACCGCCAGATTGTCGGAGATGCCCATCAGGGCCTTCAGGTCCGAGACCCGCAGCCGCTGCGTGACCTTGGCCAACTCGGCGATATCCTCGGCGAAGGCCGGCGTGGTCATGGGCGCGTTGAGGGCCGGTGCCGCGAAGTTCAGCGCCTTGGCCGGGGAGATCACCATCAGCATGGCCCTGCCTTAGGGTCTTCCGGCGAGGCTTGCCAGACGCTTTGATGGACAGGACGGCCCGACGTCTGTCACGCTTGCGAAAAGCCCTGCCGGGAGACCGCCATGCGTCGCTTTTCCGCCGTTCTCGCTCTTGTCGCGTTCAGCTTGGGCGCCTGCAGCCTGCCCGCCGCCGACAAGCAAAGCGACGCCGAGGCCCGCCAGCTCTACCAGGAGATCCGCACCGGCGCGGACCTGTCCCAGGACGCCAACCTCGACGAAAGCCTCAAGACCCCCGAGCGTTTGGCGGAGCTGGCCGGGGTGAAGGCGCTGTTGCCGCCGGGCGAGCCGACCAAGGTCGAGAACCGAGCCTGGAATTTCCAGTCCACCACCGCCGGCTCCGTCGCCACCCTCGTCCACGCCTATATCTACGCCAAGCAGACCGTGCTGGCCGAGACGGTGCTGCGCAAGGGTTCTGGCGACAAGGCCTGGAGCATCGCCGGCTTCCACGTCACCCTGGACCACCCGGCGACGGGCGGGACAATCCGGTGACGGTGACAGGGCCGCCGGGAGAGAAGACCTAGAGCACGATGCGTTCAGGCGGAATCGCCTGACCGTTGAATCGTGCTCTAATTTCAAAAGTTTAGAGCCGGATTCAGGCTTCGAGAGAAGCCATCCGGCTCTAGCCCCTCGTCCCGTAGGCCGCCAGGAAGATCCTCACCGCCTCGCTCACCGACTGCAGCAACGCCTCCGGCGTCGGATTGGGGATCACCCCCCACAGGCGGCGGTCAAAAAGGTCGCCCAGGCAGAGGTTCTTGAACCGGCGGGCCAAGCGGATGGTGTCCACGGCCTTCAGGTGGCCTTGGGCGACGGCCCGGTCGAAGTGAGCGGCGAGGCGGAGCTCGCCTTTGCGCGGGCCGGTCTCGTAGAAGATCTGGCCCAGTTCGGGGAACCGCTCCGACTCCGCCACCACCAGCCGGCTGATGGCCATCACATCGGGCGACAGGATCAGATTGACCAAGCCCAGGCCGATCTCCAGCAGGGCGGCGCGGGGATCGTCGCCCAGGTCCGGCATATGGTCCAGCACTTCATCGGCCTGCTTGCCGCAGGCGTCGGTCATGAAGGCCGCGAACAGCTCCTCCTTGGACCGGAAGTAGTTGTAGAGCGTGCCCTTCGAGCCGCCGACGCGGGCGGCGATGGCGGACATGGAAGCCGCCGCATAGCCCTGTTTCAGGAAGATATCCCGTGCGGTGTCCAGGATCGCCTGGCGCCGGCGGTCGCTCTTGGAGCGCTCCGCGCTTTCCAATGGGCTGCTGTCAGCCAATGGGCTGCTGTCAGTAAGTGTCATCATACCTGACCGTACCGTACGGTTTCCTCTTGACGTTCAAATACGGCGCTGTATGAACCGTTGCAAGCTAATTTATGACCGTACCGTACGGTTACATCAAGCGCCGACGCCACACCCCGCACCGGCGACTTGTCCAGAACGGCCCAGAACGATCGTCGAGAACACAGATGTACGCTGTTACGCCTTTTTCACGCCGAGTCCGCCCCCTTGCCAAGCCCCTGCTGGCCGCGGCCAGCGCCTTGGCCCTGGCCGCCTGCGCCACCGGTCCCGACATGGGGCCGCGCCCCGCGCCGGCGGCCGCCAACACCTTGGCGACCCAGCGCAGCTTTGACGCCCCCGCCGCCGACTGGCCGGCGGACCGCTGGTGGGACGCCTACAGTGATCCCCAACTCTCCAGCCTGATCGACGAGGCCCTCAAGGGCTCCCCGACCCTGGTCCAGGCCCAGGCGCGGCTGACCCTCGCC
>DASVMY010000380.1:0-9952 GCA_036384135.1 Caulobacteraceae bacterium
GCCGACCCTGCTCCGCATCGGTCAGCTTCAGCCGCACGGCCTGGGCGAACGCCCAGGCGCTGGCGGCGCTGTCGGCGCTGTCGGCGGGGCCGTGGGGTTCGAGGATCCGGGCCGAAAGCCGCGCCACCGCCCCGGCGGTTCCCCGCGCCCAGGCGGTCAGTTCACCGGGCTCCAACTGACGCTTGTCCAGTTCGACGTAACGGGCGTCGATCATGCCCTCCAAGATGTCGCGCGGCAGGCCGTGGCGCGCCACCAGTTCGGCCAGGGCCAGGGCGGTGGGATGGCGGCGCACCGGGCCGTCGCCGTAGATCTCGTCCAGGGCCTCGCGCCACCAGGTCAGGCGGATCTCGCCGATCAGGGGGTTGGAGGCCCGGCGCGGGGCGCGGGCCAGTTCCAGGTCGTAGGCCAACACGGCGATGACGTCGGCGCGGACCTCAGGGTCCGCGATCAGGCGGGTGGCCAGCCAGCGGTCCGGGTCGCCGCGGCGCACGATATCGTCCAGGTCGTCGAGTTCGTGAGGGTCTTCCGCGTCCGCCATGGCGTTCCAATAGCAAAGGGCCCGCCGGTTGGGGCGGGCCCTTCGTTCCGTGCTCAGAAAAAGGTTTAGCCGAACAGCGTCTGGTACATCGCCATCGAAGTCAGCATCGGCAGCGACAGCAAGGTGTTGGTGCGCGAAGCCAGCATGGCGATGCGCGCGGCCTTGGCCTTGGCGTCCGCGTCGGCTTCCTTGATGCCGAGCGCGATCTTCTGGTTCGGCCAGATGATGCCCCAGACGTTGAGGAACATGATGATCGCCAGGTAGATGCCGATGCCCAGCAGGGCATAGGCCTTGCCGTCGGCCCCGAAGCCGCCGGCAAGGCCGAAAGTGAACACCTTGGCGCCGTAGCCGTGGATCACCGCTTCGCGAAGGCCGATGATTCCGAGGCCCGCCAGTACGGTCATCAGAGCCGCCCAGCGGAACCAGAACAGCGCCTCGGGGGCGATGTACTTGCCCACAGCCGGCTTCAGCTCGGCGGGGATGGCCGGCATGATCCGGATCTGGACGAAGTTGAAGTAGTACAGCAGCCCGATCCACAGGATGCCGAAGACCACGTGCATCCAGCGGAATGTCGCCTGCCAGAAGACGGCGTCGAACTGGCCCCTGGCCGATCCGAACGCGAAGACCATGATCAACGCCAGGATGACGCTGAGGATCATGGTGTTGCGGAAGTTGGAGAGTAAGCCGGCCATATAGCGCCCCTTTACGAGTCCTGCCCTGTTGGCCTTGGCATAGCGCCTTTCCCGGCAAGCGCAAAGTCGCCGGTAGCGTGCCTAGAGAAACTCAGACGGCGATCAGCGCCGTGGCGAACCGGCGGCCATCGGAGGCCAGCACATTGTGCATCCGGGCCGCCGCCTCGGTGGACATGAACTCCAGGCCCAGACTGGCGGCGCGCAAGGCTTCGCGCACCTCGCGTGGCGGCAGGGCCTGGGTCGCGCCGGTGCCCAGCAGGACGAACTCGGACACCGCCGCCCCGGCCTCGATGACGGCCTTGAAGTCGGCCAGCGTCAGGGCGGCGAGGGAGGCGACGCCCCAGTCCATCGGCGCATCGTCGAGAATCAGCAGGGAGCCCGGCCGCCAGACGCCCGAGACGCGGAAACCGCCGTCGCCGTAAGCGTCGATGGAAGGCGGCTGACGCATGTCAGAGCCGGGTGCGGACCGGTTCGATGGGAACGGCGTCGCTGTCGTCGCGCCTGGCGCCCCACAGCAGGATCACCGGCAGGGCCACATAGATCGACGAATAGGTGCCGATGATGATCCCGAAGGCCATGGTGAAGACCAGGGCGAACAGGGGGTTGCCGGGGTTGACCAGGGCGCCGGACAGGGCCAGCAGGGCCGTGGTGCCGGTGATCAGGGTGCGCGACAGCCGCTCGTTTTCCGACAGGTTGATCACGTCGCGCAGGGGGGTGGTCTTGAACTTGCGCAGGTTCTCACGCAGCCGGTCGAAGCTGATGACCTTCTCGTTCATCGAGTAGCCGATCACGGTGAGCAGGGCGGCGATTGAGGTCATCGAGACCTCGATCCGGGTCACTGACAAGAGGCCGATGGTCAGGACGATGTCGTGGAACAGGGCCAGGATGGCGCCCAAGCCAAACTGCAGCTGGAAGCGGAACCAGATGTAGAACAGCATCAGCAGCAGGGCGATGCCCAGCGCCTCCAGGCCGCTCCACAGCAACTCGCTGGAGACCTTGGGCCCGACGGTGCTCTGGCCCGAGACCTTCAGGCCGGGGAACTTCTGCTGCAGCTGGGTGGTGACGAAGGTCGCGCCGGCGTTGGCGTCCATGCCGTTCACCGAGCGGAAAGTCACCTGGGCGCTGTTGGCGCCGCCGATGCCCTGGACGCCGGGGTCGTGGACGCCGATGGCCTTGAGGGTCTGGTCGATCTGGCCCACCGGGGCGGGGCCAGGCGTGGCGACCTGCAGGATGGTGCCGCCGGCGAAGTCGACGCCGAAGTTCATCCCCTGGGTGGCGACCGAAATTCCCGAACCGATGATCAGGATCGCCGACAGGATCGCCGCGAACGGCGACAGGCCCACGAAGTTGAAGTGGGTGTGGCGGGGGACCAGTCGTATGAGGGGCCAGTATTTCATCACATGCTCCTCAGGCGATCGGCAGGGTCTTGGGCCGCGCGAAGCGGAACCAGATCCCGATCAACAGCTGCGTCACCACGATGGCGGTAAACACCGAGGTCACCACCCCGATGGACAGGGTCCAGGCAAAGCCCTTCACCGGGCCGGCCCCGAACTGGAACATGATCAGGGCCGAGATCATGGTCGTCACGTTGGCGTCCAGGATGGAGACCATGGCGCGGCGGTAGCCGGTGTCGGCCGCCGCCATGGGTGTTCGCCCGGCATTGGCCTCGTCGCGCATACGTTCGTAGATCAGGACGTTGGCGTCCACGGCCACGGCCATGGTCAGGATCAGGCCGGCGATGCCCGGCAGGGTGAGCGTCGCCTGGGTCATGGAGAGCGCGCCGACCATCATCAGCACGTTCACCACCAGGGCGATGGCCGCATAGACCCCGAACATGCCGTAGGCCAGGATGATGAAGGCGAAGATCATCGCCGCGCCCACCGCCAGGGACACCTCGCCGGCCTTCACGGCCTCGGCGCCCAGGCCCGCGCCCACGGTGGTCTGCTGCTCGACCTTCAGCGGCGCCGGCAGGGCGCCGGACTTGAGCAGGATCGACAGGTTGGTGGCGCTCTCGGGGGTGAAATTGCCGGTGATGATGCCATTACCGGCGGTGATCGCCGAGTTGATCACCGGGGCGGAGATGATCCGCTTGTCCAGCACGATGGCGAAGGGCTTGCCGATGTTCTCGGCCGTCACCTTGCCAAAGCGGCTGGCGCCCTGGCCGTTGAAGGTGAAGCTCACCGCCGGGCGGTTGTTCTCATCGTTGGTGAAGCCGGCGCCGGTGAGCATCTCGCCGGTGACCACGGCGCGCTTCTTCACAGCGTAGACGGGGCTGTGGCCGTCGTCGCTGGGCAGGATCTCGTCGTCGGGCGGCACGCGGCCGGCGGCCAGGTCTTCGGGCGGCACGGTGACGTCGACCATCTGGAAGGTCAGCTTGGCGGTCTTGCCGATCACCGCC
The DNA here is from genome assembly GCA_036384135.1 of Caulobacteraceae bacterium. Lineage (GTDB taxonomy): Bacteria > Pseudomonadota > Alphaproteobacteria > Caulobacterales > Caulobacteraceae > Acaudatibacter. Next base: position 3,629 of record DASVMY010000380.1, read on the forward strand.
TTCAGCTTTTCAGGGTCGCTCTCGCCGGGCGCCTCGACGACGATGCGGTTGGCGCCCTGCTGGGTGATGCCCGGTTCCTTGGTGCCCAGGGCGTCGATCCGGCGGCGGATGATTTCGATGGACTGCTTCACGGCCGAGCGGGCGGCCTCGTCGGCGGCCTGGGGCTGGAAGGAAACCTGGATCGACTGGTCGGGCTGGACGATGCGGAGCGAGACGTCCTTGCCGCCGTTCAGCATCCGCGTGCCGAGAGAGCCGCTGAGGTCCTTGTAGACCGCATTGACCTGGGTCGGGTCCTTGAGCCGAAGGGTGATGACGCCCGCGGCGGCGCTGAGGTCCGTGGCCTCGGTCTGTGACGCCTTCAGGCGCACGCGGATATCCTCGGTAAGGTTGGTCAGCCGCTCCTTGTTCAGGGCGTCGGTGTCCACCTCCAGCAGCAGGTGCGAGCCGCCCTGCAGGTCCAGGCCAAGGTTCAGCTTCTGGTGCGGCAGCCAGCCCGGCATGGAATCCAGGGCGCTCTGCGGCAGCAGGTTGGGCAGGGTGAACAGGATGCCGAAGATCAGCGACAGGCTGACGGCGATGATCTTCCAGCGCGAGAGGGCGAGCATGGTCCGGCGGCGGCCCTAGGACTTCGCGTCGTTGGCCGCGGCGGGTTCACCGCGCGTGCGAACGTTGTGAACCATGTCCTTGATGACCTTGATGGTGACGTTCTGGGCGATCTCGACGCCCAGTTCCAGGTCCTCGACCCGGACCACCTTGCCGATCATGCCGTTGCTGAGCACTACGGTGTCGCCGCGCTTGATCGCCTTGATCTGCTCCTGGTGCTCCTTGGCCCGGCGCTGCTGAGGCCGGATCATCATGAAGTAGAACAGGCCGACCAGGATGATCGGCAGGCCGATGGTGGACAGCATGTCCGGTCCGAACAGTCCCCCCGCGCCGGCGGCGGCGGCGGGCGTGGCTGCGGCCATGATGAGGGCGGTCGTAACGGTCATAGTGTCTCCGGAATCCCGATCGCGGGGCGCCGCTTCAGCGGCCCCTCGCAAAGTCGGCGGAAGCTATGCGCTCGCCTCCCCTTTTGCAATGCGGCCACTATCGTTAGGAGATCGGCGCATGGAAACGGACCCCACCTCCGAACTGCGACGCATCGCCGAGGCTCTGGAGCGGCTGGCCCCGCCCCCGCCGGCCAGGCCCGACTTCACCGGCGCGCGCCTGTTCCGGCACGATCCGGCCAGCGGCGCCTTCATCGCCGCCCCCGACTACGCCCTGCCGCTGGACCTGCTGATCGGGGTGGAGCGGCAGAAGGGCCGGCTGGTGGAGAACCTGCGCCGGTTCTCCGTGGGCGTGCCTTCCAACCACGCCCTGCTCTGGGGCGTGCGGGGCACGGGCAAGAGCTCCCTGGCCAAGGGCGCGTTCATGGAGGTGGCCGCTCAGGCGCCGCTGATGCGGCTGGTGGAGGTCGACCGCGACGAGGTCTCCGCCCTGCCCGCCCTTTTCGAACAGCTCCGCGGCCGCGACGAGCGGTTCGTGGTCCTGTGCGATGACCTGTCCTTCGAGGACGGGGCGGCGGCGGCCAAGGCTCTGAAGTCGGCGCTGGAGGGCGGGGTTTCCGGCCCGCCGGAGAACACCCTGTTCGTGGCCACTTCGAACCGCCGCCATCTGATGCCCCGCGACCACATCGAAAACCGCGGCGCCATCGCCGCCGCCGAGGACGCCGAGGAGGAGGTCTCGGTCTCCGACCGCTTCGGCCTGTGGATCGGTTTCCCGCCCATGGACCAGGCCGACTACCTGGCCGCCATCAACAGCTATGCCGACCGCTTCGGCCTGGCCTGCGAGGGGTTGGAGCGGCGGGCGCTGCAGTGGTCGCAGCTGCGCGGCAGCCGGTCCGGCCGGGTGGCGTGGCAGTTCATCCGCGACCTGGCGGGGGAGATGGGCAAGACGCTGCCGGTATAAGGGGGGGGTAGAGCCCCTCCCCCTCGCGGGGAGGGGTTGGGGTGGGCGCCAGCGCGAACGCCCGCCGCTTGACCCCAAGCTCTGTCGCAAATCGTCTAGCGCCGGCGCTGCACCCCCATCCCCTGCCCCTTCCCCGCTAGGGGTTCGAGGCGTCTTCTGCCGCGTTCCTGAGCCAAAACGAAAAAAGGCCCGGACTGTGAGGTCCGGGCCCTTTCCTGTTGGGAACTAACTAGGATCAGAACTCTTCCCAGCCGTCGTCGATGCGGGTCTGGAGTTCGGCGGCCATGGCGTGGCGGCCGGCGCCGACGGCTTTGAGCACGCGTTCGCTGCGGGCCACGGGGCGGTGCGGCTCAACCGCCGGGCGGGCGGCGGGCCGGGCGACGGGCTGGCGGCCGTGGTCCTCGCCACTCTGGCTGATGCTGAACCGGCCCAGCAGACGGGCCAGTTCGTTGGCTTCCTGCAGCAGGGAGTGGCTGGCCGCGGTGGACTCTTCCACCATGGCCGCGTTCTGCTGGGTCACCTGGTCCATCTGGTTGATGGCGGTGTTGACCTGGCCCAGGCCGTCGGCCTGTTCCTGGGCGGACGCCGCGATCTCACCGACGACGGTGTTGATCTCGTTGATCTGGGTGACGATGCGGTCCAGCGCCTTGCCGGCCTCGCCGACCAGCTTGACGCCCTGATCCACCTGGCCGCTGGAGGCCGTGATCAACTTCTTGATCTCCTTGGCCGCCTCGGCCGAGCGCTGGGCCAGGGCCCGCACTTCGGAGGCCACCACCGCGAAACCGCGGCCCGCGTCGCCCGCCCGCGCCGCCTCGACGCCCGCGTTTAGGGCCAACAGGTTGGTCTGGAAGGCGATTTCGTCGATCACGCCGATGATCTGGCTGATTTCCTTGGAGGAGGTCTCGATCTGGTTCATGGCCGACACCGCGCCGCGCACGACTTCACCGGAGTGGGTGGCGTCGGTCTTGGTGGTGGTGACCACTTCGCGGGCGTGGTTGGAACCGTCCGCCGTGGTCTTCACCGTGGCCGTGATTTCGTCCAGGGCCGCGGCGGTCTGCTCAAGAGCGGCCGCCTGCTGTTCGGTGCGGCGCGACAGGTCGTCCGCCGCGGCGCTGATTTCGTTGGAGCCGCTCTGGATGCCGCCGGTGGCGTGAGAGATCACCCGCAGGGTGTCTTCCAGCTGGGCGATGGCGCCGTTGAAGTCGGTGCGCAGCTTGGCGTATTCGCCGGGGAACTCGGCGTCGATGCGGAAGGTCAGGTCGCCCGAAGCCAGGCGCTCGAGACCGCTGGCGAGGTTGGACACCACCAGGGCCTGTTCGCGCGCGGATTCAGCGGCGGCGGCTTCCTTGGCGCGACGCTCCGCTTCGGTGGTGTTGCGGCTGGCTTCCTGATCCGCGCGGAGCTGTTCCAGGTGGACCTGGTTGTCGCGGAAAACCACCAGGGACTTCACCACCGCCCCCAGCTCGTCCTTGCGGGCCAGGCTGTTCAAATCGACGGTGTTGTTGCCGGCCGCCAGGGTTTCCGTGGCCTTGGCGATCTGCAGGATCGACTTGCGGGTGGTCAGAACCGTGATGGCCGAGATCAGGCCCACCACCGCCAGGGTGCCAAGGCCCCCCAGGATGGTCATGGTCACGGCCGCATCGGCGCTGGCCTGGCTCTGGTGCGCCCGGCCTTCCGTGGCTGCCTTGGCCGTGGCCAGCGCCTTGTCCAGGGTGATGGTCATCTGGGAGTAGCTGTCTTCGAACGGCGCCACGAAGCCCACGGCCATCTGGAAGTCGGTGCCCACCATGCCGCCGACCACGTCGACCGCGCTGCGGGTGTCGCTGAGCTGCTTGATCAGCTGGTCGAACACCGGCCGTTCCGTGACGGGCTCGGCGGCGCGGATCGCCTTCACCTCACCGGCAATGGCGTCGAATTCCTTGAGCAGGCCCTGCATCTGACCATCGATCTTGTCCTTGTCGATGGATCCGGCCGCGTGGGTGAGGATCAGATAGAGCTCACCGTGGGCCGCGGCGATGCGGCGGGACACGGCTTGCATCCGCAGCGCCGAGGGCATGTCCGTCTGGACGACCCGGCTCAGCGCGGAGGCTTCGTTCTTCTGGACGATGATGCTGCCTGCCGCGAGCAAGGCGAACATGGCCAGTGCAATTGCCGGCGCGAACCCGATCTTGACGATCATCGGCACGTCCGAAAGTCGAAACCCCTTCATTATTCCAGCCCCAAGCGAGTCGCCGGCCCAACCCCGGCGCGTCGCATAATCAGGGCACATTGCTAACGGAACCTAACTATAGGTTTTACAAATGGTAACCGGCCCGTTTTCTTTGACGGAGCATGAATACTTTCATCAACTTGGAGAACGGCGTTCGCTTCTGTTGTGTTCGAAATTGGGCGATGGGGTTGTTATTAACTTTTGCGTGCGATCAAGCGCCACCGTCCAATGTTTTTTTGAGGAGAAGCGGATGAAAAACTCAATCGCGATTGCCGGTGGAATAATCGGTAGCTTTCTGATCGCCGGCACGTCGCTGGCAGACGGCGGATTCTCCGCGCACGTGAGCCAGTGCGTGGAAAAGTTCGCCAACCCGGCCCTGGGCGCCAGCGTCATGCTTGAGTGCACCGCGACCGACGGCAAGCTCGCCGACTGCAAGGTCGTCGAAAACAGCGTGCCGGGCAAAGGTTTCGACAAGGCAGCGGTCTGCGTCGCCAGCTTCCTCCCCATGGGCTCCAAGACCGGCACCATCCGGGTGCCCGTCAAGTTCCAGCCCGCGGCCTAGTTTTTCCTAGGCTGATCGGTCCTGGACGGGGCTGAAAGCGCCCTCCGACGCCCTGGCGTCGGAGGGCGTTTCGCGTTTGGGGATCGGGTTTGAGGGGACGAGGCGCTAACGGCTAGCCTATTGGATGGCCAGATCAAATTGCGATCGACACCTTCTGTCCTTCTCCCCTTGCGGGAGAAGGTGGCTGCGAAGCAGACGGATGAGGGGTCGTCGGAACGCCAGTGATTGGCCTGCCGGCAGGATAGTCTCAGAGGCCTGGTCGACCCCTCATCCGACCTCCTGCGGAAGCCACCTTCTCCCGCAGGGGGAGAAGTATGAAATAGACGGATCGGCGATCGACTAGGTGAAGTTGCTAAGCCGCCGCCGCTTCAGGGGCTACCGGCTTAGCTTTCGGCGGGGCGCGGAGGCGTTTTTCGGCTTCGAGGATCCGCGTGCAGAGAACGTCCAGCTCTGACTCGATGGAGAAGCTGGCGTAGGCCTTTACCTCGCTGAGCGCCACCTGGGCCCGGGGCATCATTTCGCAATACCGCTTCCAGGCGATATGGGCTTCGCGGGCGCTCCACTTGGAATGGGTCAGGGGCTTCCACAGGTCGAGCCGCGTCAGCTCGTCGCGAGCGTCCCGCATCACCGGCAGCGCCGTGTAGAGGAACAGGAACGCCGGGGTGGCGTGGGACTGCAGCTCCGGGCGAATGGCCAGGCGCCAGGCGCGGAAGGCCATGAAGAAGGTTTCGCGCCGCTTCGGATCCGGCGGCAGCCAGATGGCCTTGGCGTTCATCATCGAGTCGGCAACCTTGACTTCGTTGGCCACCTTGTCGGGCGTTGCGCCGTCGTTGAGGGCGCGCAGAATGGGTTGCAGGGGCGTGGCCAGGGTGTCGGACAGCGCCGTGTAGCTGACGGTCTCGCCGCTTAGACTCGCCCACTGGCCATAGCCGCCGTTCTTGGCGTCCGGCGGCCGCGGCGGCGGGGGCTTCGGCTTGGTTCCCCGCGGCGCCCAATGGACCTTGCCCGGCCCAAAGCTGTGCTCGTGCTCAAAAACGGCCAGCAGCAGGTGGTCCGGGCCGGGGCACGGCCCGACGTCCAACAGGAACTGCCTGAAGTTCGTCCATTCGGCGGCTACGCCGGTGCCTCGCCGCAGCATGATGCTGCGATGGGTGTCGGCTTCGCGGCGGAATTCCACCATCAGGTCACGTAGCGGCGCAGTCTCGACCCGGCGTTTCCATCCGGGTGGCACGTCTTGCTTCAAAGCCTCGGTCACGACAGCGCCACTCCCCAGTCCGGGCACACTGTCGCACTAGTCTTAAGCAGCCGTTAGAATTGGCATTTTGCTGCCAATGCGGCCGAAGACCATGTTCTATTCTACCGAAAGCTGTGCGCGCGCGGTATTCTCATCTAACACCGTTACCCACACTTGATCGCGGTCACGGCGCCCGTGGCGGCGTCGAACAGCACGGTCTGGCGGCCGGGAACGTAGTCCTGGGTCATCGGACAGGTCGTGCAGACCACGCGCCGCATGTCGGGACGCAAAGGGATCGGGATCTCAGTCTTGGCGTGTCCGACCAGGTATTGCAGGCCGCCGGCGCCGCATTGGTCGGGCGCGGGCGCTGGG
>DASVMY010000381.1:0-25382 GCA_036384135.1 Caulobacteraceae bacterium
GCGCTGGCGGCGGCGGTGCGGATGGCGGTGACCTCGGTGGCGTCCACCACACACACCGGTGCTCCGCTTTCCGGCTCGAACAGGACGATCAGCCCCTGGTGCGAGGGCATGCCTCTGTCGAAGTTCTCAGGATAGACGCTGATCAGCTTGGCCCCATAGGGCGCGTCCTCACCCAGCGCGCCGGGCATGATCCCCAGCAACCGGCTCCCCGCCAGGGGAATGATGGAGCGCAGCAGCTGCCGTGTCCGCCCGGCCGACAGCGCGATCATCGCCTCGCGCACGATGGGAATGGCCCGCTCATAGGTCAGGCGCCGCGCCACCTCCTCGCCGTCGATGAACCGCATGGATGCTCCTCCCTCGGCGGCCTGGGTCAGGGTCGTATAGGGCGCGCCGCCCTTTGGCGGTAGACAGAGCGTCCCCGCCGGCGCCGGCGACTTGTCAACGTGGAGGAGACAAACATGGCCGCCTATATTCGGGGCGACATAGAGGTGACCGATCCTGAGGCCTACGAAGAGTACCGCCGCCAGGTCCCGGCCATGATCGCGGCCCACGGCGGGCGCTATCTGGTCAGGGGCGGGGCGACACGGGTGCTTGAGGGCGCCGCCACGCCGCGCCGCCAGGTGATCCTGGAGTTCCCGGACATGGCGCACCTGCTGGCCTTCTACAACGCCCCAGAATACCAACCACTCAAGGCGCTGCGCCAGGCGTGCAGCGCCGGCGAACTGGTGGCGATCGAGGGGGTTTGAACCGGCGCGCGCGCTACCCTCCCGCCGACCCTCACCTTGCGGTAGGCTGACGTAAGGTCCGGCGCCTTAGGCGACATGGGCCAGAGGAAACGTGGGCCAGGGGAAACTTGGGCCAGGGGAAACTTGGGCCAGAGGAAACGCCGCGACCAATGCCCGTCCACCGCCTCGATCTTCGCAACCGCGACGCCCTGTTCGACGCCCTGGAGGCGCAGACCTTCGACGTGGCGGTGATCGGCGGCGGGATCACCGGGGCCGGGGTGGCGCGGGACGCCGCCATGCGGGGGCTGAAGGTGGCCCTGATCGAGGCGCGGGACTTCGCGTCGGGGACTTCCAGCCGGTCGTCGAAGATGATCCACGGCGGCCTGCGCTATCTGCCCATGGGCGACCTGGCCCTGGTGCGCGAGGCGGCTTCGGAGCGGAAGATCGTCCAGGCCATCGCCCCGCACCTGGCGCGCGAGACCCCCTTCGTCATTCCCGCCAAGAACGCCGCCGTGATCGCCAAGCTTCGCGCCGGGCTGTGGACCTTCGAAAAGCTGGGCGGCGTGCCCAAGGCCCGCAAGCACGAGGTGTGGTCCCAAGCCCAGTTGCGGGCGCGCGAGCCGGCCATTGCCGCCGACGACCTCTCCGGCGCGGTGGTCTATCCTGAATACCTCACTGACGACGCCCGCCTGACCCTGGCCAACATCCGCGACGCCGCCGCTCACGGGGCGTTGGTGGTCAACTACGCCAACGCCGCTTCCCTTGTCGTGGAGGGCGGCCGCGCCGTGGGGATCGAGGTCGTCGACGCCTTGCCGGGTCAGGAAGGAGCGGCTCGCAGGGCCCGCCTCGCCGCCCACCTGATCGTCAACGCCGCCGGCCCCTGGGTGGACGCCGTGCGCGCCCTGGAATCCCCCGGCGCCACGCCGCGCCTGAAGCTGACCAAGGGGGTGCATCTGGTGGTGGCGCGGGAGCGCTTGCCCGTGGACCGCACCGTCATCCTGCCCGCCGCTGACCGGCGCAGCGTCTTCGCCGTGCCCAAGGGCGCCGCCACCTACATCGGCACCACCGACACCTTCTATCCGGCCGCGGACCTATGGCCGGCCATCACCGCCGAGGACGCCGACTACCTGCTGGACGCAGCCGCCCGGCGCTTTGTGACCGCGCGGCTGACCCACGCCGACATCACCTCCGCCTGGTCGGGCGTACGGCCTCTGGTGGGGGAGGAGGGCAAGTCAGCCTCGGAGATCTCCCGCAAGGACGAGCTGTGGACCGGCCCCGCCGGCGTCCTGGCCATCGCCGGGGGCAAGCTCACGGCCTATCGCAAGATGGCAGAGCGGGTGGTTGACCAGATCGAGGAGACCCTCGGCCGCAAGCCGACCCCCTGCCGCACCGACAAGGAGCCGCTGTCTGGCGGCGATGTGGTGGTGGAGACGGCGGTGGCGTCGCTCCTCGCCGCAGGTCTGGACGACCTCGCCGCCCAGCGTCTGGTCGGTCTCTATGGATCTGAGGCCGAGGCCCTGGTTGTGGCTGGTGGTGATGTCGCCGCCGAGACCCGACATGCGGTGGAGGTCGAAGGCGCCCTGACGTTGGAAGACTACTGGGTCCGCCGCAGCGCCCGCGCCTGGTTCGACCCCGCCGGTGGGACGGCGGTGTTAGCGGACGCCGCCGACGCCATGGCGCCGCTGCTGGGCTGGTCCGACGGTGAGCAGGCCCGTCAGGTCGCGGCTTGCCGGACGATCTACAATGGCAACATGGCAGCCCTCCGATGACCGCCGCCGCAAAGCCCCTCCCCCCAACAGAGAAGGGTTGGGCGGGGAGGGGTTGGGGTGGGGGCGCCGGCGCGAACGCCCGCCGTCTATCCCCGAGTTTGTTCGTTGATCGTCGAAGGTCGGCGCTTCACCCCCATCCCCTACCCCTTCCCCGCAAGGGGGAAGGGCTGCCACCATCGAACCAGCGCCGCTGACAAGAATAACGACAAGAAGGGCAGATCACTTGACCACAACCCTCATCGCCGCCCTGGACCATCTGCTCGGCCCTGGCCGCGTCGTCACCGATCCGGGTGAGTTGGACGCCCGGCGCCACGACTACTGGATGGTCAGCCATGTGCGCGACCTGGCCGGCGCCCCCGCGCCGCGCCCTACCGCCGTGGTGCGGCCAAGGTCCGTGGCGGAGGTGCAGGCCATTGTCCGCCACGCCAATGAACACCGGATCGTGGTGATCCCCTTTGGCCTGGGCAGCGGCGTGGTCGGCGGGGTGATCGCGGCGGCGGACGCCATCTTGCTGGACATGGGCGGCATGAACGCCGTGCGGTCCATCGATCCGGTGAACCTGCTGGCCAGCTTCGACGCCGGCAAGAACGGGTTGGAGGCCGAACAGGCCGTCGCCGCCCAGGGCCTGACTATCGGCCATTGGCCGCAGTCGGTCGCCATCAGCACTGTTGGCGGCTGGGTGGCCACCCGCGCCTCGGGCCAGTTCTCCACCGCCTACGGCAATATTGAGGACGTGGTCCATTCCATCGAGGTGGTGCTGCCCAATGGCGACCTGGTCACCCTGGGTAAGGGGCCTCGCGCCTCGGCCGGGCCGGATCTGCGCCATCTGATCATGGGCAGCGAGGGGACATTGGGGGTCGTCACCGGTGTCACTTTCTCCCTGCGCCGGGCGCCGGAGGCCCGCGCCGTCACCTGCCTGGAGGCTGACGACATGGCCGCCGGCTTCGCCTTCCAGCGCGAGCTGATCCAGCGCGGCTGGCGCCCGCCGGTGGCGCGCCAGTACGACGAGCGCGAGAGCCGCCGCCTGGACGCCCGCGCCGCCAAGTGCCTGATCCTGATGGTGCATGAAGGTCCGGCGTCCCTGGTGGCCGTCGAGACCGCCGCCGTCGCCGCCCTGGCCGCCGAGCTGGGCGTCGCCACCGCGCCCAGCGACATCGTCGATCACTGGCTGGAGCACCGCAACCACGTGCCCGGATGGGACACCATCCTGTCGCGGGGCATCGTCGCCGACACCGTGGAGGTTTCCGCCGACTGGACCCGCGTCGCCGGGGTCTACGCCGACGCGGTGGCGTCGCTGAAGGCGGTGGAGGGATGCCTGGCCGCCTCGGCCCACAGCTCCCACGTCTATCGCAGCGGGCTGAACCTTTACTTCACCTTCGCCGTCCAGACCGCCGGGCCTCAGGCGATGGAGGCCGTTTACATGGACTGCTGGCGGCGGATCATGCAGGCCACCGCCGACAATGGCGGCAGCCTCTCGCACCACCATGGCATTGGCCGGGTGCGCCGCGGCTGGCTGGAGACGGAGCTTGGCCCGGAGGCGTTGAACCTGCTGCGCAAGGTGAAGGCGGCGGTGGACCCGAACGGGATCATGAACCTTGGCGCCTTGATCCCCGATGCCAAGTCTACAAAATGACTGAGCTCCTTCTGGCCCTGGATGTCGGCACCACTTCCCTGGGCGCCGGCCTGTTCTCGCCTGGCGGTGAGCTGAAGGCCTTCGCCTCGTCGCGGCTGGCCTCCTACGCCCCGGCGCCGGGGCTGCTGGAGCAGGACGCTGACCAGATCTGGCGCGCCGCCCGCCGGACCATCGCCAAGGTGTTGGACGAGGCCGGACGCACGGCCGCCGACCTCGCCGCCATCGGCGTCACCAGCCAAAGGACCAGCGTGGTCGTCTGGGGCCGCCACACCGGTAAGGCCCTCTCGCCCCTGGTGATCTGGAGCGACCTGCGCGGCGCCAACCGCGCCCGCCAGCTTCGCGAGACCGGCCACATGGTCGCACCGCAGCAGGCGGCGGCCAAGCTCGAGGCCGTCGTCGCCGAAACCGATCTGCCGCCCGATCGCCTCGCCTGGGGCAATGTCGACAGCTGGCTGATCTTCAAGCTCAGCGGTGGCGCGGTCCACGCCACCGACGCCAGCCAAGCCTGGCCCAACGGCTATCTGGACCTGATGAGCCTCGGCTGGAACGCCGGCCTGATCGAACTTCAGGGGCTCACGGGCCTGCGCTTCCCCGACCTGGTGGACACCTGGGGCGTGATGGGCGTCACGGCCCGGTCCGTCCTGGGCGCCGAGGTCCCCATCGCCGCCGACGTCGCCGACCAGCAGGCCGCGCTGATCGCCCACGGCGGCCAGGCCGGCGACGCCAAGGTCACCTATGGCACCTCCGCCACCCTGGACGTAGCCACGGGCGTCGAACTGGTCTTCAAGAGCATGCTGGCTCCGCCGTTCATACAATCGTCCGTGGGCGGAGAAACCCGGTTCTGCCTGGAGGGCATGGTCTACTCCGCCGGCTCGGCCCTGGACTGGCTGCGGACGACGGCGGGTCTGGGCGGCCACGTCCGGTTCGAAGCCCTCGCCGCCTCGGTCGCCGATGGCGGCGGCGCCTGGTTCCTGCCGGCGCTGCAGGGCCTTGGCGCCCCGTACGGAGACGCCGCCCGGCGCGGCGCCCTGGGCGGTCTCACCCTGGCGACCACGCCCGCCCACATCGCCCGCGCCGCCCTGGAGGGCCTGGCCTTCAGGGTCCGCGAGGTGTTCGATTTCCTCTACGGCCTCTCCGGCGGCCAGCCGCCCGAGGCGTTGGGCGTCGATGGTGGCCTCACCGCCAACGAGACCTTCCTGCAGGTCCAGGCGGACCTGCTGGGCCGACCCATCCGCCGCCACGCCGTGCGCGAGGCCACCGCCTGCGGCGCAGCCATATGCGCGGGCCTGGGCGTCGGGCTGATCACCCCGGCCGACGCGGCGGCCTTCACCCGCTACGACAAGACCTTCGCGCCCCGGATTTCGGGCGACGAGGCCGACGCACGGCTGGCGGCGTGGAAGGTCCAGGCCTACGGAACATCCTGACCCCCTCGAATCACGGAGCCCCCATGGACCTGCAACTCAAAGACCGCGTCATCTTCGTGGCCGGCGGCAGCCGGGGCATCGGCCTGGCCATCGTCGAAGCCTGTTTGAAGGAAGGCGCCAAGGTCGCGATGACCGCGCGGGGCGCGCAGGCCCTGGAAACCGAACGCGCCCGTCTGGCGGCCGAGTTCGGCGCCGATCACGTCTGGGCGCGGGCGGGCGACATGCGCGACAGCGCCGTCATCGACGGGGCCATGGAGGCGGTGGAGGGCGACCTTGGGCCGGTGTGGGGCGCGGTGGCCAACGTCGGCCTGCACCCCAGCCCGCCCGGGTTCGAGGTGGACGACGCCAACTGGGACAGCGCCTTCACCCAGAACCTGGACTCCGCCTTCCGCCTGGGTCGCGCGTCCCTGCGCCGGATGACCCCGCGCGGCGAGGGCTCGCTGGTGTTCATCAGCTCCATCGCCGGCCTGGCCGCCCTGGGCTCGCCGCTGACCTATGGCACCGCCAAGGCGGCCATGGCCCACATGGCCAAGGAGATGGCCAAGATCGCCGGCCCCGCCAACGTCAGGGTCAACACCATCGCGCCTGGCAACATCATCTTCCCGGGCGGCGACTGGGAGGCGCGATCCACCGGCGACCAGAAGGACACTTGGCTGCGCTGGATCCGCCGCGAGGTGCCGATGAAACGCTTCGGCAAGCCGGAGGAAATCGCCTCGGCCGTGACCTTCGTGCTCAGCCCCGTGGCCAGCTTCCTTACCGGCGCCACCATCCCGGTGGACGGCGGCCAGACGCGGTAGGGGGCCGGGCGGGGTCAGAACCCCAGCTCGCTCATCTCCACCACTCGCTTCTCCCGGGCGCTGATCTCGGCCGCCAGGCCCATGGCCACGGCGCGCACCCCGTCATCGGCGGTGACCAGCACCGGCCCCTCGCCGCGCACGGCGGCCAGGAAGGCCTTGAGCTGGTGGTAGGTGGCGCCGTGGTGGGAGCCGGCCTTCAGCGCCTTGGCTTCCACCGGGATGACGATGGTCTGGACCTGCTTGAGGTTGCCGAACCCGGTGCGGGGCGAGAACACCAGGCTGCTTTCGGGGATCTTGACCTCCAGCCGCGCCGCGTCGCCCACGGCGGCGATCTCCTCCTGGTTCTTGGCCCCCTCGGCGAACATGCACAGGTCCAGCATCGCCCGCTGGCCGCCGTGGAAATCGACCACGGTGTAGCTGTTGTCGAGGATGTCCGGCGCCTCGCCGTCGTAGCGTTCGTCCAGGTGGTTGACGTCCATGCCGCCGGAACAGAACACCCGCTGCGGCTCGGCGCCGGTGATCAGGCGCATGAGATCGAAGAAGTGGCAGCACTTCTCCACCATGGTCCCGCCGGTGTTGCGGGAAAAGCGGTTCCAGTCGCCGACCTTGGGCAGGAAGGGGAAGCGGTGCTCGCGGATAGACAGCATCTTCAGCTTGCCGACCCGGCCGCCGTGCACTTCTTCGACGAAGCGGGCGGCGGGGGGCATGAAGCGGTATTCCATGCCGGTCCAGAAGGCGGACGGTCGTCTTTCCGCCTGTTCCTGAACCCACAGCGCATCTTCCAGGGTGGTGCAGAGCGGTTTTTCGCAGAGGATCGCCCACGGCGTGGCCAACAGCGGCGCCAGGATCTCGCGGTGGGTGAAGTTGGGGGAGGCGACGATCACCGCGTCGAGACCGCCAGTCTCCAGCATCGCCTCCGCCATGGCCTCAACGGTCTGGAAGACCCCTGGCTCGATTTCCTGCTCGCCGAGGGTCTTCAGCGCCTTGTCGATGGACACCACCACCGGATCGACCAGGGCGGCGACCTGGGCGCCGGGCAGCAGGCGCAGGTTGCGGATGTGCTCGCGGCCCATCATGCCCGCGCCGACGACGCCAATACGGATCTTCGAGACCATGGCGCCCTTCTCGGCCCTCGGACGGCGCCTGGGCAAGCGCGGATTGGCTTAAGGCTCAGCCGCCTGGTCAGCCCGAACGCCCGCCCGCCTCCTCCTCTTGCGGGACCGTTGCGTAGTTCAGGGATCGACCCAAACAACTCCCTCCCCCCGCGCTAGGGGATGCACACATCTCGTCATTAGCTGTCGGCGGAGCCTTGAGCGGTCCTTCTCCCGCAGGGGGAGAAGGGAGAGGAGGGGCGGCCTCAGTCATCTCGTAACACGCTGGAATTTTGGGTGTTTCTGAGATGTGTGAACCGCCTAGTCCCCCGCGGGGAAGGGTTGGGGATGGGGGCGCCAGCGCAATCGCTGTTGATTTCACGGCGAAGAGGTTCGGGCAAGTCGGCGACGTTGGTGTTGCACCCCCACCCCCGACCCCGCCCCGCAAGGGGGAGGGGAGTTTCGCAGCGGCCCTCATAAAGCGGAGGAGAACGAAACCTGGTCACTCGACTCCTTGAAGTGAAGCGGCGCCGATCTTCCTAGAACTTCGCCCGCACGCCGACGAAGGCGCCGCGGCCAAGCGTTCCGTATCTGAACGCCGTCTCATAGTGCTCGTCGAACAGGTTCTCGACGCGGCCATAGACCTCGATCTTCTCGGTCACCGGGTAGGACGCCCGCAGGTCGACCACCGTATAGCCGTGCAGTGGGGTGCTGTTGCCGGGTCGGTCGAAGCTGCGGCTGGCGTAGCGGACGGCGAGCGTGGTGGTGAGCTTGATCGGCCAGAGGTAGCTGACCGTGGCGTTGGCCGTGTGCCGGGGGCGCCGGGCCAGATCCGTGCCGAAGTCGGGGCCGGGGGTGCGGTCCTCGGCGTCGGTATAGGTGTAGTTGCCGCTCACTGTCAGGCCCTGGAACAGGGTGGCGGAACCTTGCAGCTCGACCCCCTGGGACAGCGCCTGGGCGACATTGTCGTAGAAGCCGTCGAAAAAGTTCGGGCAGAGCGGCGACGAGGAGCCCTCGCAGTAGGTGAACTCGATGAGCTGGTGGCTGGACAGGCGGAAATAGGTCGCCCCCAGGACCACGCGCCCGCCGAACAGACGCTGTTCGACGCCGGCGTCGAGGCTGTCCGACGTCTCCGGTTTCAGGGCCGGGTTTCCGGCGGTGCTGTAGATTTGGTACAGCGACGGCGCCTTGAAGCCCTGGCTCCAGCTGGCCCGCAGGATGGTGTCGCCGCCGTTCAGGGACCAGGCGGCGGCGGCCTGGGCGGTGGTGCGGCCGCCGAAGAGGTTGTGGCTGTCGTAGCGCACGCCGCCGGTGAGGGTCAGGCCCCTGACCACCTCGCCCTGCACCTGGGCGTAGCCGCTGTCGATGGTGAAGGCGGCGCGCAGGGGCGCTGTCGGGACGAAATCGAAGGCCGGAGTGTCGGTGACCAGGGTGGTGCGCTCGTGCTGGGCGCCGAAGACGGCGGTGTAGCCTGGCGCGAGGTCAGCCGTGCCCTGGTACTCGAAGCGGGTCGTGGCGCCGTCGCCATAGAAGGTCTCGGTCACCGGCGCGTCGGCGGGATCGTAGAGGTGTCGGTTCGTGCTGGCGTACTCAAACGCCAGCCGGTTCTTCAGCCGGCCGCCGAAGGCCTGGATGTTCAGGCCTGTGTAGTCGACGAACTGGCGGATCGTCCCATACTCGCTGTCGTCGGCGAAGACATAGTTCGGGGCCGGGAAGCCGTCGAAGGCGGTCTTGGACTGGGTGTAGTAGGCCCGCAGGTCCAGCTGGATGTCGGACGTGGCGTCGAACAACAGTCGGCCGCTGAAGGCGCCGGCGTTGAAGCCGTCCGGCTCCTTGCCGCCGAAGGCCTTGTCGAAGGCCGAAATGCCGCTGGTGCTGTAGTAGCCGCCGGCGACGCGGAAGCTCAGCCGGTCGATCGTACCGCCAAGCCCGCCGCGATAATATTGGGTGTCGCGCGAGCCGCCCTCGGCGCTGAAGTCGCCCTGCAGCGCCTTGCTGGGCGGGGCGGTGACGATGTTGACCACGCCGCCGATCGCCTGGCTGCCCCACAGGGTGGACTGCGAACCGCGCAGGATTTCGATTCGGGAGACGTCGCCGGCCAGCAGGTTGGAAAAGTCGAAGCCGGCGCCGGGCGAAGACGGGTCGTTCAGCTGCACCCCGTCGATCAGCACCAGGGTCTGTTCGGCCAGGGCGCCGCGGATGCCCAGGGAGCTGGTCTGGCCGACCCCGCCGTTGCGCACCACGGTGACGCCCGGGGTCTGGTCCAGCAGGTCGGAGACCGAGACCGCCTGGCTGGCCGCGATGGACTTGGCGTCCAGCACCGTCACCGCCTGGCCGATCCGGTAGAGCGGCTCGGGATTGCGGTTGGCCACCACAACCAGGGTGTCGACGTCGGCGGCGCTGTCGGCGTCGGCGGCCCAGGCGGCGGCCGGCAGGGTGGTAAGGGCGGCGAGCGCGGCCCCGGTAAAGAACTGAAGTCTGGTCATCGGGTTGTCCCCCTTTTGCAACGATCCAAGACCGTCACGCGAGGATGCCGCTGCGAACCTGCTCAGGTGCGACGCGGCGGCCCCGCATGCGCGGCCAGCTGACGTCGCCTCTCGGGTAAACCCGTTCGTTCGGCGCACCCCGGCCGCTCGAAGGACGACTGCGTCAGGCAGGTCTCCTGGCTCGCGGGTCAAAACCGAATGCGCCGCCTTCCCAGGCCGAAGCCCAGTGGCATGTGACGCGCGGCTCGCCGCTTACAGTTGCGGGGGCAGCCCGGGTTTCACACCCGAGTTCCCTTTTCATCCCCTCGCGGGGAACCTGTCGCAGGGCGCGGGTTAGGCGCTCAGTCCAAGGACGTCAATGATCTCCCCCTCGCGGAGCGAGGGGGAGTGGCGAGGGTAAGGGAGCACCAGCGACCGAAACCCGCCGAGGGGGAGAAGTGCGCAGGCAAACCCCGAGGTCAGCGCGGTTCCCCGTTCACCCCGGCCGGTGGGTGTCTCCCCTCCGCGGCCCGTCGCCTGCTTCGCGGGCTCCGCGCGCCGCACCTCCCCTCACCTGCGTGAGGGGAAGATCAGGACGGCGTCAGTCCTTTGTAGGCCCTACAGCCGGTCCTGCGGGACGGGTTCCAGCGGGGCGTCGCGGGGGGTGATGAAGCGGCCGAGTTTGGGGGTCAGCCAGCGTTCGAAGTCGTCGATGAACTCATAGACCACCGGCACCAGAACCAGGGAGAGGGCGGTGGAGGTGAGCAGGCCGCCGATCACGGCGATGGCCATGGGCTGGCGGAATTCGGAGCCTTCGCCGAGGCTGAGCGCCGTGGGCAGCATGCCCGACGCCATGGCCATGGTGGTCATGACGATCGGCCGCGCCCGCTCGCGGCAGGCCTCCATCAGGGCGTCGCGCTGGCTGTGGCCCTCGCGTTCCCGCTCGATAGCGTACTCCACCAGCAGGATCGAGTTCTTGGCCGCCAGGCCCATCAGCATCAGGAACCCGATCAGGGACGGGATCGCCAGCATCGAGTTCCAGAGCAGCAGGGCCAGGAAGGCGCCGCCGATGGCGGTGGGCAGGGCGGCCAGGATCACCACCGGCTTGAAGAAGCTGCGGAACAGCAGCACCATCACGCCATAGACTAGGCCCACGGCCGAAAGCATGGCGATGACGAAGCCGCCGAACAGCTGGCCGATGGCCTGTTCCTGGCCCTGGGAGGCGCGGCCGATGCCCGCCGGCAGGTGTTGCAGGACCGGCAGCTTCTCGACCTTCGCCAGGATGTCGCCCAGCTGGGCGCCGCCGCTGAGGTCGGCGGTGGTGGTGATGTTGCGCTTGCGGTCGAAGCGGCTGATCTGGGCGGCGCCGGCCTCGAAATAGACGTCGGCGACGGTGTCGAGGGTTGTCCAGCCGCCGGCGGCGGTGGGCAGGCGCAGGCTCTTGATGGTGGCCAGGTCGGCGCGGTCGGCGGCTGGCAGGCGCACACGGATGGGGATGCGCCGCTCGCCGTCGTTCATCTTGGCGACGTTGGAGTCGGAGTCGCCCACGGTGGCCACGCGGGCGGCGGCGGCGATGGTGGCGACGTTGACGCCCAGGCGGGCGGCCTCGTCCGGCCGCGGCTTGATCACCACCTCGGGGCCGGTGGGCGGGGTGGTGAAGCGCGGCTCGGCGACGCCGGGGATGTCGCGCATCTCGCGCTGCAGCTCCAGCGCCGTGGCGTCCAGGTTCTCGCCGCTCTCGCTGGTCAGGATGATCGAGACGCCCGCCGACCCGAAGCCGGAATTGTCGAAGCTGAGGCGTGCGTCGGGGATCTTGCGCAGGTCGGGGCGTATGCGGTCGCGGATCTGGCCGACGCGGCTGTGGCGGTCGGGCTTGAGGATGGCGGTGACCGAGCCCTTGGTGATCCCCGCCGCGCCGCCGCCGAATCCGCCGCCGGGGCCGCCGCCGCCGCCGCCCGCGCCCACGGTGCTGTAGACAGCCTGCGTCTCCGGCTGGGCGGCGATCAGCTTGTCGACGCTGTCGATCACCTGGCGCATGTCGGCCATGGTCGAGCCGGGCGGGGCGTCCACCACCACGGTGTAGTAGTTGGGGTTGCCCTCCGGCTGCACGCCCTTGGGCAAGGGAATGAACAGCGCCACCGAGCCGAAGAACAGCGCCGTGGCGATGAGCAGGGTGACGATGCGGTGGTCCAGCGCCCAGGTCAGGACGTCGTTGTAGAACCCGGGCATCGGCTTGCGCGGGTGGGCTTGCTTGGGCTGCAGGAAATAGGCCGCCAGCAGCGGGGTCAGCAGCCGCGCCACCACCAGGGAGAACAGCACCGCCACCGAGACGGTGAGGCCGAACTCGCGGAAGAACTGGCCGGGGATGCCGGGCATGAACGAGACCGGAAAGAACACCGCCGCCAGGGCGAAGGTGGTGGCCACCACCGCCAGACCGATCTGGTCGGCGCCCTCGATGGCGGCCTGGTATGGGCGCAGGCCCAGGTGGGTGCGCTTCTCGATGTTCTCGATCTCGACGATGGCGTCGTCGACCAGGATGCCGATCACCAGGGTCAGGCCCAGCAGGGTGACCATGTTCAGCGAGAAGCCGAGCAGGTGCATGAAGGCGAAGGTGGGGATTAGCGACACCGGCATGGCCACCGCCGTCACCGCCGTGGCGCGCCAGTCGCGCAGGAAGACGAACACCACCAGGGCGGCCAGGCACATCCCTTCGAGGAGGGCCTCCACCGTGGCGGAGAAGCCCGCGCGGGTGGAGTCGACGCGGGAGAGGATCTTGGTGATGTGAACGTCGGGATAGGCGGGGGGAACGCCCAGCGCCACGGCCTTCTTGTTTCCCTTCCGCCGCGCGATCATGGCCTTGAGCTTGTCGGCGCCGGTTGGCGGCGTGCCGACCCGCAGCGCCTCAAGCGCCCTGTCGACCTCGGTCTCCACGGCGACGTCGCTGGAGTCCTTGGTTTTGCTGATCTGGAAGCCGACCACGGGCCTGTCGTTCAGTAGGGCGAAGCTGCGGATCTCCGCCGAGCCGTCGCCCACGTCGGCCACGTCCGCCAGGCGCACGAAGCGGCCGCCGGCGGCGGGGATCGAGAGGTTGCGGATGGCGTCGGCGTTGGGGGCGCCGCCCAGAACGCGCAGGGTCTGTTCACGGTCGCCGACGGTGACGCGTCCGCCCGGCGCATCCACGCTCATCTGGCCGATGGCGTCGCTGATCTGGGAGGCGGTGACCCCCTGGGCCGCCATCCGGTCGGGATCGACAATGACGTTGATCTCGCGGTCGACGCCGCCGACGCGGGTGACCCGCGCCACCCCAGGACGCGACTGCAGGATGCGGGTGAGGGTGTTGTCGATGAACCAGGACAGGTCCGTCTCGCTCATGGCCGGGGCGACGACGGCGTAGGAGATGATCGGCTGGTCGTCGATCTCCAGGCGCTGGATCACCGGCGGATCAACGTCGCGGGGCAGTTCGGCGCGGGTCTGGTCGACCTTGGAGCGGACGTCGTCGGTGGCCTTCTGCAGGTCCTGGCCCAGCTCGAACTGGATGACGGTGGTGGATTCGCCCTGGTTCACCGACGAGGCGATGGTGACCACGTTCGACAGGCCCGACAGAGCGTTCTCGATCGGCCGGGCGACCTGGTTTTCCATTTCCGGCGGCGCCGCGCCGTTGCGGGTCACCGTCACCGACACCGCCGGGAACTCGACGTTGGGGAAGTTCTTGATCGGCAGTTGGGTGTAGGAAAACAGGCCGGCGATCACCAGGGCGATGAACAGCACCGCGATGGGGATCGGGTTGCGGATCGCCCAGGCGGAAATCCGCAGTTCGCGCCCGCCGCCGCCGCTCATCGCGTGGGCTTCACATAGTCGCCAGGGGTCAGCTGGGCTGACGCCTTGGCTACCACCTTCGAGCCGGCCGGTGGGCCGACGAGCAGTTCCACGAAACCGCCGCCGTGCTGGCCGGTGGTTACCGGCACACGGGCGGTGCGGTTGTTGGCGTCCACCACCATCACCGCCGCCCCGTCGGCGTCATAGCGCACGGCGGTTTCGGGCACCGAGAGGCTGGGGCGGGAGACGCCGCTGAAGCTGGCCTTGGCGAAGCCGCCGGAGCGGACCTCGGAGCGGACGGGCAGGGCGATGCGCACCCGGCCCAACTTGGTGGCGGTGTCCACGCGGGGGCTGACCAGGCGGACCTGGCCGATGACCTCGGTCCCGTCGGCTAGGGTGACCTTGGCCGGCACGCCCGGATGCAGTTTGCCAAGTGCGCTCTCCGAAACGTCGGCGGCCAGTTCCACCTGGCCGTCCTTGGCGATGCGGAACCAGGCGGTCGTGCCCACGCCCGACAGGTCGCCCTGGCGCACGTTGCGCTCGATCACCAGGCCGGCGTAGGGCGCGCGGACGATCATGTGCGCCTCACGCTCGCGGATGGCGGCGGCGGCGGCGTCCTGGGCCACGGCGGCGGCGCGGGCGTTACGGGCCGCGAACCGGCGCGCGTCGATCTGTTCTTGGGAGAGCAGGCCCTCGGTGTCGATGCCCTTGACCCGCGCGGCCTCGGCCTCGGCGCGTTCGGCGGCGACCCTCTGCTGCGCCGCCAGGGCCACCTGCTGATCGACCTGGGCGCGCAACAGGCTGTCGTCCATGGCGGCCAGGGGCTGGCCGGCGCGCACCCACTCGCCTTCGTCGCTCAGGACTCGCGCAACGCGATAGCCGGTGACGTCGGGCAGGATGGCGGTGTCTTCGCGCGGGACCAGGACGCCGGATGCGATCAGCCCGCCCTCGATGGCGCGGTTCTCGACCACGGCCAGGGTGACCGAGCGGGCGTTGGCTTGCGGATTGACCACCGGCTTGGCCTTGGGGCCACAGCTGGCCAAACCTAGGGCGAGGGCCAGGCCGGCAGCGACGAGAGAACTGGATTTCAAGGACGGCATGACGGTGTTCAAGGCGCCCCCCCGGCGCGGTCGGCGTAGGCCCATCCGCCGCCCAAGGCCTTATAGGTCTGGACTGCACGTCGCAACGCCTGCACCTGCTCCGCAGTCAGGGCCGACTTTGTGGTGCGCCAGGACTGTTCGGCGCCAAGCGCGGTCTGCAGGTCGTCCAGCCCCTGGGCGTAGCGGGTGCGGGCGGCGTCGTAGGCGCGGTGCGACCGCGTCTCGCCGTCCTTCAGCAGGGCCACGCGGCGCTGGTCGGCGGACAGGCGCACCAGGGCGCTCTCGGCCTCGCCAAAGGCCGTTTGGACGGTCTTTTCGTAGGCGATGACGGCCTGCTCGGTGCGTGCATCCTGGGCGTGCATGTCGGCCAACAGGCGGGGCACGTCGAGCACCGGCTGCGAGACCCCCACGCCGTAGGCCCAGAAGCTGGTGTTGGTGGTCTGCTGCGACGGCGACAGGGTGGCGGGCGGGATGAAGCTGACCCCCGGCGAGACCAGGTGCGACAGTCCGCCGGAGGGCTGGAAGGTGAAGGTCGGAAAGAAAGCGCGGTGGGCGATCTTGTCCCGCCCGGCGGCGGAGCGGACCTTGGCCTCGGCCTCGCGGACGTCGGGGCGGCGCTGCAGCAGGTCGCCGGGGATGGAGTCCGGCGCGGCGGGAACGTCGCCGGCCACGGTCGCGGGGGTCACCGTGCTGACCGGATCGATGCCCCGGCCCACCAGGATCAGCAGGGTGCGCTGGTTGGCGTGGAGCTCGGCCTCCAGGCTCTCGGCGTTGGACAGCGCCTGAGCCAGGTCGCCGGCCACGCGGTCGGCGTCCGACGCGGCGCCGAGGCCGAGCTGGGCCTTCTTGGCGGCGATGTCCTGTAGCTGGGTCTGGATGCGCACGGTCTCGCGGGCGTCGGCCAGCTGGATGGCCAGGCCGCGAACCTGGAAATAGCTGTCGGCGACATTGGCGGCCAGGGCGGCGCGGGAGCCTTCGATATTGAACCGCGTCGCCGCCAGGTCGGCGCTGGCGGTCCTGCGGGCGATGGCCAGGCGGCCGAACAGGTCGATCTCCCAGGAGACGTTGAAGTTCAGGGTCTCGCTGATGCTCGCGCCGCCCACGGGGATCAGGTTGTTGGAATTGCCGTCCAGGTTCGAGGTCTGTTTGTGGTTGGCGTTCCCCTGGGCCTCGGTCTGGGGCAGGGTCTGGGCGACCTGGCTGCTGCGGGTGGCGCGGGCTTCCAGCAGGCGCGCGTCGGCGGTGCGCGCGTCGGGGCTCAGCCGGAAGGCCTCGTCCTCCAGGGCGTTCAGGGTCTGGTCGTTGAACAGCAGCCACCAGCGGTCCAGATCGGCCGCGGCCAGCTCGGCCTGGCCTTTCGGCGCCCCCCCCTTCAGCGCGTCATAGGCGGGGGGCAGGCGGGTGTCGGCGGTGCGGGCGCCACCGGAGGCACAGGCGGTCAGGGACAGGGCCAGAAGGGCGCAGGCCGCCCAGGCACGGGCTTTCTGGGCGCAAACGGCGCCAAGGAGGCGCGAGCGTCTCATCCCTGCGTATATCCCACGGTCGATCCCCTGTGCGCCACGGTTGTTCCCCGCTGTACGGCGCATCCCCTCTTTAGACGGATTGCGTCATGATTGCAGCGTAGCCTAGCGCGACACGTTGCGACTTTCCGCCACCATGCCTGAGGCCCGTATGACTGATTCCGAATCACTTGGCGAGGTTTTGGCGCGTTGAAAGCCACGTCTTGCCGCTCTTGCGCACGGACGTTCCATCGTTAGGGTGCCGGCGGGTCATCCATTGCGTGCAAGGCGTGCATCATGAAGAAGTCTTTCGCTGTCCTGTTGCTGGCGACGGTCCTCGTTCCCTCGGCCGCGTGCCTGGCGGCGACGCCCAAGATCGAGGCGGCCCGGCTCTCGGCGCATGTGAAGGTCATCAGCGGCGACGACTTCGAGGGCCGCGGCCCGGCGACCCCCGCCGAGACCAAGACCATCGACTATGTGGTGGGCCAAATGAAGGCCGAGGGGCTGAAGCCCGGCGGCGATCCCGACCCCAAGGCCCCGGGTGGGCGACGCTGGACCCAGGACGTGCCCCTGGCCCGCTTCGAGCTCACCGGCCCGATCGCGCTCAGCGTCACCGCCGGCGGCGTCGCGCGGAGCTTGACCCAGACCCAGGAGATCGTGGTCCAGACCCTGGTCCCCACCGCCCACGTCAGCATCAAGGACGCGCCGCTGGTGTTCGTGGGTTACGGGGTCAAGGCGCCTGAGCGCGGCTGGGACGACTTCAAGGGCGTCGACCTGCACGGCAAGATCGCCGTGGTGCTGATCAACGATCCGGACTTCGAGGCCGATCTCGGCGGCAAGTTCGACGGCAAGTCGATGACCTACTACGGCCGCTGGACCTACAAGTACGAGGAGGCGGCGCGGCAGGGCGCGGTGGGCATGCTGATCGTGCACGAGACCGCTCCGGCCGCCTATGGCTGGAACACGGTCAAGAACTCCAATTCCAACGCCCAGTTCGACATCGTCCGCGACGCCGCCGCTAAGGCCCATCCCCTGCTGCAAGGCTGGATCCAGCGCGACCTGGCCGTGGATATGTTCGCCAAGTCCGGTTTGGACTTCGAAGCGATGAAGAAGGCCGCCCAAAGCGCCGACTTCCATCCGGTTGAGCTGAAGGGCGCCAGCTTCTCGGCCGACTATGCGGTCAATGCCAGCCAGATCGTCAGCCACAACATCGTCGGCATCCTGCCTGGCGCCAAGCGGCCGGACGAGACAGTGATCTACACCGCCCACTGGGACCACCTGGGCGTCGGCGCCCCCGATGCGAAGGGCGACAGAATCTACAACGGCGCCGTCGACAACGGCACCGGCGTCGCCGCGGTGCTGGAACTGGGCCGCGTCTACGCCGCCGCCCCGCGCCCCGCCCGCTCGGTGGTGTTCCTGGTGGTGACGGCGGAGGAGAAGGGCCTGCTGGGCTCGGCCTACTACGCTGCGCACCCGCTATACCCGGCCGCCAAGACGGTGGCGGACCTGAACATGGACGCCCTGGCCACGGACGGCGCGGCGCACGACTTCTCGGTATCGGGCGACGGCAAGGTCACCCTGCTGGACGAACTGATCGCCGCCGGCAAGGCCCAGGGCCGCACCTTCGTTCCCGACCCGACCCCGGAAGCGGGCCACTTCTTCCGCAGCGACCACTTCTCCTTCGCCAAGGTCGGCATCCCGGCGATCTCGTTCCATTCCGGCGAGGACCTGGTCAAGGGCGGCGTCGCGGCCGGCCGGGCCTGGCAGGTGGAATACACCGCCCACCGCTACCACCAGCCCGCCGACGAATGGAGCGCCGACTGGGATCTCTCCGGACAGGTTCTTGACCTGACCCTGCTCTATAACGTCGGCCGCGGGCTGGCGAACTCCAGCCGTTGGCCGGAATGGAAGCCGGGCTCGGAGTTCAAGGCGCTGCGGGACGCCACGGCGGCGGCGCGGAAGTAGGAGAAGATTCAGATGGCGGGCGGCATCTACCTGGGCATCGGCGGCTGGACCTTCGAGCCCTGGCGCGGGGTGTTCTATCCCAAGGACCTGAAGCAGAAGGACGAGCTGAACTATGCCAGCCGCCGTCTGACCGCCATCGAGATCAACGGCACCTACTATTCCACCTTCAAGCCCGACAGCTGGCGCAAGTGGCGGGACGAGACGCCGGACGGCTTCGTGTTCGCGGTCAAGGCCTCGCGCTTCACCACCAACCGCCGGGTGCTGGCCGAGACTGGGGAGTCGATGGAGAAGTTCCTGACCCAGGGGATGACCGAACTGGGCAACCGCCTGGGCCCGATCTTCTGGCAGTTCGCCAACACCAAGAAGTTCGATCCCGACGATTTCGAGGGCTTCCTGGCCCTGCTGCCGGGGACCCTGGACGGGATCAGGCTTCGCCACGCTGTGGAGGTGCGGCACGACAGCTTCTGCGATCCGGCCTTCCCGGCCCTGCTGCGCAAGTACGGCGTCGCCAATGTCTACGCCAAGCACAACGTCTATCCGGAGATCGCCGACCTGACGGCGGACTTCGCCTATGCCCGCCTGCAGACCGGCAGCGACGATGTGGAAACCGCCTATCCGCCCAAGGAGCTGGACGCCTGGGCGGAGCGGTTCAAGGCCTGGGCGGCGGGGGATACGCCGACGGACCTGCCCCTGGTCGCGCCGAACGATCCCGCCCCCAAGACCCCCCGCGACGTGTTCGCCTTCGTGATCCACGAAGGCAAGGTGCGGGCGCCGGCGGCGGCGATGGCGTTGATCGAGCGGGTGAAATAGCGCTTCCCGTCTCAATTCAACCCGTCACCCCGGCCAAGCGTAGCGCCGAGCCGGGGTCGGCCGGATCGCTTCCAAGACGACCTCCAGCGAGGAGCCTGCGCGGCCGGCCCCGGATCTTCGCCGCGTCGCGGCTTCGTCCGGGGTGACGGCCGGGAGTAATGGCGAGGGTTCCCTTGCCAATCCCGCTCATCGGCGCACTATGCGTACCAACACTCCGCATTCGACGGGGTGAGCTGGGAGACGCAACACCATGGCCAAGCTCAGTGACCGCTACCCTTTTCCCGCCCCTGAGGGCTCCAAATGGAGCGTGCCGCAGGACTTCGACGTCAATTTCAACTGGGACTACGACGACGGCCGGGCCACCATGATGGGCCTCTACCGCAAGGGCGTGGAGATGCAGTGGAATGCGGAGACGCGGATCGACTGGACCCAGGAGCTGGACGAGGACAACCCCGAACAGCTGCCCGAGGAAATGCTGCCGATCGCCGGTATGGCCCAGTACGAAAGCATGTCGCGCCAGGAAAAGGCCAAGGTCCGCCGCCACTTCCAGGGCTGGCAGATCAGCCAGTTCATGCAGGGCGAGCAGGGCGCGCTGATCTGCACCGCCAAGATCGTCACCCAGGTGCCCGACCTGGACGCCAAGTTCTACGCCTCCACCCAGGTGATCGACGAGGCGCGCCACGTGGAGAGCTACAAGCGCCTGCTGGAAAAGTTCGGCGTCGCCTATCCCATGACCCCGCCGCTGCAGGAACTCATCGACCAGGTGCTGCGCGACAGCCGCTGGGACATGACCTATCTGGGCATGCAGGTGGTGATCGAGGGCCTGGCCCTGGCCGCCTTCCAGCAGATCCGCGACAACGCCCAGAACCCGCTGGCTGCAGCCGTGAATGCGTACGTCATGCAGGACGAGAGCCGGCACGTGGCCTTCGGCCGCCTGGCCCTGCGCGACTACTACCCGCAGCTGATGCAGAAGGAGCGGGACGAGCGCGAGGAGTTCCTGCTGGAGGCCTGCTATCTGATGCGCGACCGCTTCGACGCGGTGGAGGTGTGGAAGACCCTGGGCCTCGACCCCGCCAAATGCGCCGAGCACATGTACGACAGCGGCTTCATGGAGATGTTCCGCTCGTCCCTGTTCACCCGCATCGTGCCGATCGTGAAGGACATCGGCCTGTGGGGGACAACCATCACGGGCGGCTATGAAAAAATGGGCATTCTCGGCTATGCCCAGACCGATGTTCAGGCCCTGCAGGATTCGGACGAAACCATCGCCCGCGAGTTCGACGCCCGGCGCGCCTATGTCGAGGGCGTGGCGGAACGCGCCAAGGCGTTGGAGACGGCTTAACCACCCCAATTCCCCTCCCCCTTGCGGGGAGGGGCTAGGGGTGGGGGTGTCGGCTGGTTTTCGGCGGGTTGAGCGCGGCGTCCTAACGGTGGACGCCGGCGCGGGCGCCCCCACCCCCAACCCCTCCCCGCGAGGGGGAGGGGGGCTCTCATGAAGATGCGCGACCTCGAGCGGGCCACCGGCGTCGGCCGCGAGACCATCCGCTACTACATCCGTTTCGGCCTGCTGCCGGAGCCGGAGCGGCCCAAGCGCAACGTCGCCGACTACACCGGCGAGCACGTCCGCCGCCTGGAGGTAATCAAGCGCCTGCAGCAGGAACGCTACCTGCCGCTGAGCTTCATCAAGACGGTGCTGGACCGGCCCACGTCGGGGGAGATCGCGGCCCTGCCCGGACTGGAGGGCTTGCTGGCCAGCGCCTTGGGTGCGCCGCTGGGCGTGACGGGACCCGGCGAGCCGGTGGACCTGGACGAGGCGGCCAGGCTCGCGGGACTGGACCGCGAGGAGATCGACATCCTGGCGCGCGACGGGGTGGTGGTGGCCGCGGGCGGCGCCCTGTCGCCCCTGGACCTGGCCATCGCCCAGGCCTGGGGCAGAGTGAAGGCGGCGGGCTATTCGCCGGAGGCCGGCTTCTTCGCCGACGACGCGCGGCTCTATGTGGAAGCGCTGGAGCCCATGACCCGGCGCGAGATCGACCGCTTCTACGGCCGGCTGTCGGGCGCCGGCTCGGTGCAGGACGCGGCGCGGCTGGGCCAGGCTGGGATCGAGCTGATCAATGAGCTGATCACCCTGCTGCGCACGCGAATGCTGCTGGCCCTGGTGGCCGAGATGAATGCCGGGGCGGGCGGGGAGGGCTAGTTGCTCCCTCCCCACTGTTCCGTCACCCCGGCCGGAGTGAAGCGTAGAGCCGGGGCCGGCCGTTCAGGCGCCTAGATGAAGTCGCATGAGGAGCCGGCCCCGCCGGCCCCGGATCAGCGGCGCTTTGCGCCTTGTCCGGGGTGACGGATTGGGGTGCTCCGCCCTCAGAACGTCTCGCCGACCATTTCCTCGCTCTTGGCCCACAGCGCCTTGGCGTGGTCGGCGTCCAGGGCGTAGGGTTGCACGCCCCCGCGCAGGTTGGCGCCGGCGGCCAGTTCGGCCAGGTGGCAGTCTTCGCAGTAGAGACCGCCCACCAGCTCGGCGGGGGCCACGACGCCGGCCCAGACCGAGGTCGCCGCGCCCTGCGGGATGGTCTTCCACTCGAACGCCGGCGCATTGGCCGCCGCGTTGGCGGCGGCGATCGAGGCGAGCAGGCCGTCGCGCAGTTCGTCGGTCATGTGGCGGCCCAGTTCGGTCACGATGCCGCCGGGGTGCACCGCCGTGGCGCGTACGCCCTTGGCCTTGTGGCGCCGGTCGAACTCCACCGCGAACAGGATGTTGGCCGTCTTCGAGCGGCCGTAGGCGACGAACTCGGAGTAGGGGGTGTGCTCGAAGTTGGGGTCTTCCAGGTCCACATCGCTGAACCGGTGGCCGGCCGAGGCCAAGTTTACCAGCCGTCCGCCGGATTTCAACAGGCCGGCGATGCGGTTGACGAACACGAAGTGGCCGAGGTGATTGGTGCCGAACTGGGTCTCGAAGCCGTCGGCGGTGACGCCCTTAGGCGTGGCCATGACGCCGGCGTTGCAGATGATCAGGTCGAACGTCCGGCCGTCGGCGTTGAGGGCGTCGGCGCGGGCCCGCACGCTTTTTAGCGAAGCCAGGTCCAACTGGATCAGCTCCAGGCCACCGCCGTTCCTGGCGTCGGCGCGGACCACCTCGGTGGCGCCCTTGGCCTTGTCGAGGTCGCGGGCCGCGCCCACCACCTGCGCCCCGTGCGCCGCCAGCACGCGGGCGGTTTCCACCCCCAAGCCGGCGGAAACCCCGGTCACCAGGATGCGTTTGCCGCTCAGGTCAACGCCGTCCAGCACCTGGTCGGTGGTGGAGGTGGCTCCAAAGGTCTTGGTCATGATGTGTCTCCTCGTGGGCGCGGGGCCGCGTTCGCCGCGCGGTGGGCGGCGTGACGCGGTGTTCCAGGTTGAAAGACCGCCTCCGCGATTGCCAAAAGGCCGGGGGGATATTAAACGGAGGATGTCTCCGGTTTATATACGGAGGGTTCCTCCGTTTAGCAAGAGGCAAGTAACCGCCCCGATCATGGCCAGGACGTCGGACCCCCAGATCTCCATTCCTCCGCCGTCCGGCCGCAAGCCGCGCGCCGACAGCCAGCGCAACCGCGAGCGCCTGATCGCCGCCGCCAAGGCCGCCTTCGCCCAGGTGGGAACCGATGTCAGCCTGGATGAGATCGCCCGCCGCGCCGGCGTCGGTATCGGCACCTTCTATCGTCACTTCCCCACCCGCGACGCCATCGTCGAGGCCGTCTATCGCCGCGAGGTGCAGCAGCTTGCCGACTCCGCCCAGACCCTATCCGCCAGCCTGCCGGCGGGCGAGGCGCTGCGGCAATGGATGCGGGTGTTCGTCGACTACATCGCCACCAAGAAGGTTATGGCCTCGGTGCTCAGCGCCGTCTTCGCCGGAACCCCGGAACTCCACGCCGCCTCCGGCGTGGTCATCCCCGGCGCCCTGTCAAGCCTGGTCGAGCGCGCCAAGGCCGCCGGCGACATCCGCCCCGACGCCGACTCCAATGACATCCTCCGCGCCCTGATCGGCTTCACTTACGGCGCCAACGGTCCCGGCTGGGAGGAAAGCGCCCTGCGCCTGATCGACATCCTGATGGACGGGCTTCGGCCGCCGCCCGCTTGACCGACCCGGCGTAAGGGGGGCGGACTCTCGTCAAAACAACGGGAGAGACGCGCCATGACGCCCGACGATCTGATGTTCAAACCCGGCCTGATGAAGGGCGAGCGGATTCTGGTCACCGGCGGGGGCACGGGGCTGGGCAAGGAGATGGCGCAGGCGCTGATGATGCTGGGCGCCGACGTCTATATCTGCGGCCGGCGCGGCGGCGTGCTGGAGGAAACCGCCAAGGCGATGATGCACGCCCACCCGGCCAGCGCCGGCGCCGGCCAATGCATCCCCATCGCCTGCGACATCCGCGTGCCCGAGGCGATCCACGAGATGATGGACACCATCTGGGCCGACGGGCCGCTCACCGGCCTGATCAACAACGCCGCCGGCAACTTCATCAGCCGCACGGAAGACCTCTCCACCCGCGGCTTCGACGCCATCGCCAATATCGTCTTCCGCGGCTCTTTCTTTGTCACCCTGGACGCCGGCAAGCGCTGGCTGAAGGAGGGCCGCAAGGGGGCGGTGGTCTCGATCCTCACCACCTGGGTGTGGTCGGGCGGGCCCTTCACCGTGCCCTCGGCCATGTCCAAGGCCGGCCTCAACGTCATGACCCAGTCCCTGGCCGCCGAATGGGGCAACCGCGGGGTGCGCTTCAACGCCATCGCGCCGGGACCCTTCCCCACCGAGGGCGCCTGGGCGCGGCTGAGCCCCGGTCAGGCGGCCAGCGGCGAGTCCCGGCCCAAGACCGGCAGCCCCCTGGGCAGGGTCGGCGACATGCGGGAGCTGGCCAACCTGGCCGTCTACCTGCTGCATCCCCTGTCCGAATATGTGAACGGCCAGACCATCGCCATCGACGGCGGCGGCTGGAACGCCGGCAGCCGGGGCTTCAGCGCCCTGGCCGACTGGGGCGACGCCGAATGGGAGGCCGCCCGCGCCTCCATCCAGGGCGCCAACGAACAGGACCGGGCCAAGCGCACGGTCTGAGCTCCCTAAGGCGCGGCCCAGGGCGCGCCCAGACCGGCCCTTCTCCCCTTGCGGGCGTGTTGCGGAACTCCCCTCCCCCTTGCGGGGAGGGGCCGGGGGTGGGGGTGAAAGCGCCACCGCGGCCGATGTGCCCTAGGATTTACTTAGCGAAATCAACAGCGATTGCGCTGACACCCCCATCCCCAACCCTTCCCCGCAAGGGGGAAGGGGGCTTTCAGGGCGACCCGCCAAATTTGCGACGGTCCCGCAAGGGGAGAAGGCTGACTGAGGCGGCTTCAGCGGAAGCGTATCGCGAGGCGCCGCCGCAACTTCGGGCACACCGCCTGCGAAACTTGCTCTTACAGTCCGTTTGAGGCTGTAGACTGAAGATTGCGGCGATCCGCCGATTTTGGGGTACAGTTCGAGTCAAGATGTCAGACGTCGCCGATCTATCGCCGGGCAAGCGCGAGCAGACCAAGTCCGCCAATCGCCAGGCCATCCTGGAAGCCGCCCGTGACGTGTTCAGTGAGATGGGGTTCGAGGCCGCCACCGTGCGCGACATCATCCGTCGCACGAACCTGTCGGTGGGCGCCTTCTACAACTACTACCGCTCCAAGGAGGAGGTGTTCGACGCCCTGGCCGACGACGGCGCGCGGCGGTTCCGCCCGATCCTGCACGCCGCCGCGCTGAAGGCCACGGACTTCGAATCCTACCTGCGCGCCGCCGTGGGGGCCTATTTCAACTTCCTGGCCGAGGAGCAGGCGGGCGTGCGCCTGGATTTGCCGGGGGGCGAGCCCATGCCGCACGTGCGCAACACCCCGGAGATCCTGGCGGTGTTCGAAGAGGTGCGCAGCGTCTTCGCCGACGTCATGGAGCGCGGCCTGGCGCCCAAGGTCGACCTCGACTACTTGGCCAGCGCCTGCATCGCCGTGGCCCGCGAGATCGGCGACAAGATGATGGAGCGCCGGCGGGTGGACGTGGAGGGCGCCACCGAATTCGTCGTCCGCCTGTTGCTGGCCGGCGTCCACGCCGTGCCCCGGGTCGATCCCTAGGAAGGCGTTCCCCCCATGCCAGACCTCACCGTCCAACGCTTGATGCTGCGCGCCCTGATGGGGTTGCCGCGGCCGGTGCTGAGGGGGCTGTCCGGCGGCGGGGTGGTCTACCAGGGCGGCCGGACCCTGGACGCGCGGTTCCAGTTCCTGGCCAGCCAGGCCCGGCGCCTGCCG
>DASVMY010000382.1:0-12664 GCA_036384135.1 Caulobacteraceae bacterium
GGGGCGGGCGCCGTGATCACGCCGATCTCGCCGCCGCCGTCCCCGCCGCCCGCCATGGCGTCGCCCCTGCAGTCGGCGCCCCCGCCCGACTCTCGCACCGCGCCGCCGCCAGCCTCGCATGCCCCCGGATCAGCGTCCCCCGGATCAGCGCCCCTTGGACCACCCCATGGCTGACCTGCCGCCAGGCCTTGAAGTGCTGCTCTCCGAAGACGAGGTCGCCGCGCGGGTGACCGCCGTGGCCCAGGCCATCGCGCCGCGCATCGACGATGACACCGTGGCGGTGTGCCTGCTCACGGGCGGCCTGTGGTTCGCCTCGGACCTGACCCGGGCGCTGGCGCGTCTGGGCCGGCATGTGGCCTTCGACGCCCTATGGCTGGCCTCCTATGGCGACGCTCGGGCCAGCATGGGCCGCTGCGAGGTGCGGGCCGACCTGCAGCGCCCCCTGGCCGGACGCCGGGCCCTAGTGGTGGACGACGTGTTCGACACCGGCCTGTCGCTCAGCGAAGCGGCGCGCCTGGTGCGTGACGCCGGCGCCGCCGAGGTGCTGACGGCGGTGTTCGCCTCCAAGCCGTGGCCCAAGCCCCGGGCCATCCAACCCGACTTCGTGGCCTGGGAAGCGCCGGCGCGGTTCCTGGTCGGCTACGGCATGGACGTGGCCGGCAAGATGCGCGGCCTGCCCTGCGTGGCCGCGGCGGACTAGAGCACGATGCGTTCAGGCGGAATCGCCTGGCCGTTGAATCGTGCTCTGATTTCAAAAGTTTAGAGCCGGATTCAGGCTTCGAGAGAAGCCATCCGGCTCTAGAGCCTGTCCCGTTTTGATGGAATCATCAAAACGGGAAAAACAGGCTCGATTCTTAAGCTTGCGAGCACGATTCAGAGTTTTGTCGGTTCCGACAAAACTCATCGTGCTCTAGGGGCGCTGCGGGCGGTCGTAGCTGCGGCCGGCCGCGCCGCTTCCAGAACGCCATCCGCGAGGAGATGGCCGGCTCCCCCCTCAACCCGTCATCCTCGGCCGTCAGTGCCGAGGATCCATACGCGCCGTAGAGGATGTCGCGCAGCGGCAGCGGCGCAGCGCAGGGTGGCGGCGGGCGGGGTAGTTTTCAACGACGGCGTCAAAAACCGTCGATCGTTCACCATTAAATTTGACGCTCGTGCGCAAATATATGCCAGGTTAGTACTAAGGTAGTAAAAAGCAACGGAAGCATAACTCTGCCAGCTGACACCATTGTTCAAAATAAAACTCTTGAAATGTCCGATTCACACCCCCATCCTTAGCAACTGAACGAAGCGGACGGCTGCAATGCCGCCGCTGATCCCCGGGGGGGTGCGCCAGGAGAGGTCAAAACCTTTTTCTTGGAGAGCCAGTCATGAACCGCATTTTCATCGCCGCCGCCGCCGTCCTCGCTTTTGCGGGCGCCGCCAACGCCGAGGGCGTCGCCGTCAAGGTAGCGGGCAAGAGCCCCGAAGCCGTCAAGCACGACATCAAAATGGCCGCGCGCAAGGTCTGCGACGACGAGCTGAGCGGCGTGTTCGACAACTATTTCATGAAGGACGCCTGCGTCACCGACGCCGTGGCCAGGGCTGAAGCCCAACTCGGCACGATCGCCACGGCCTCCGCCGCGACCCAGGGCCACGACGCCGCCGCCACGGTCCACTAGAGCACGATGAGTTTTGTCGGAACCGACCAAACTCTGAATCGTGCTCGTAAGCTAAAGAATCGAGCCTGTTATTCCTGTTTTGATGGAATCATCAAAACAGGACAGGCTCTGGGTCGGACTGATAGGCCGGACGTTCAGAGCCAGGGCGCCATCGGCTCCCTGGCCAGAATGTCTTCATAGGTCGGACGGGGGCGGATCACCGCGAAGTCTCCGCCGCGCACCAGCACCTCGGGGACGAGGGGGCGGGTGTTGTATTCGCTGGCCATGACCGCGCCATAGGCCCCGGCGGTCATGAAGGCGACCAGATCGCCGCCCAGAATCGGCGGCAATCCGCGGTCGCGGGTGAAGGTGTCGCCCGTCTCGCACACCGGGCCCACCACGTCGTAGGTCAGCTGATCGCCGTCCCGGACCTTGAGAGGCCGGATATCGTGATAGGCGTCGTACATGGCCGGCCGGATCAGGTCGTTCATGGCCGCATCCAGCACCAGGAACCGGCGGCCGTCCGGACGGACGTTCACATGCAGCACCCGGGCCACCAGCACCCCGGCGTTGGCGGTGATCATCCGTCCCGGCTCGAAGGCCAGCTGCACGCCAAGGCCGCCGACGGTGCGTGACAGCATCGC
Organism: Caulobacteraceae bacterium; assembly: GCA_036384135.1. Taxonomy (GTDB): domain Bacteria; phylum Pseudomonadota; class Alphaproteobacteria; order Caulobacterales; family Caulobacteraceae; genus Acaudatibacter. The sequence goes on from DASVMY010000382.1 coordinate 2,282, forward strand.
CGCGTATTCCTCCGGCGCCGGCGGGGCCGGCTGGTGGAAGTAGGGCACGCCCAGCCCGCCGCCCAGGTCCAGCCGCTCGACGGTGAGACCCTCGCCACGCAGGCGCTCGACCAGGCCGCGCATCAGCTTGAACGCCGCCTCCATGGGGGCCAGGTCGGTGATCTGGCTGCCGATGTGGCAGGCGACGCCCACGGGCTTCAGGCCAGCGTTGTTGGAGGCCTGGGCATAGAGCCGCTCGGTCTCCGAGATCGAAACGCCGAACTTGTCCTCGGCCTTGCCGGTGGTGATCTTGGCGTGACCGCCGGCGCCGATATTGGGGTTGACCCGGATGGCCACGGTGGCGCGCACGCCCTTCTGCCGAGCAATGTCGGCCAGCAGGGCCATCTCCGGTTCGGATTCCAGATTGATCTCCGCCACCCCGACATCGAGGGCGAAGGCCAGCTCACGGGCGGTCTTGCCGACGCCGGAGAAGACGATGCGCTCGGCGGGGATGCCGGCGGCCAGGGCGCGGTGGATCTCGCCCTCCGAGACGGTGTCGGCGCCGGCGCCCAGGCGCCCCAGAGTGCGCAGGACCGAGACATTGGAATTGGCCTTGACCGCAAAGGCGATCAGCGGCTCGCCAAGGTCGGGCCGGCTGGCGATGGAGTCATGCAGCACCTGATAGTGCCGCTCCAGGGTGGCGCTGGAATAGACGTAGACCGGCGTGCCCACCGCCTGGGCGATCCGCGCCAGGGGGACGTCTTCACAGTAGAGCTCGCCGCCCCGGACGTCGAAGTGATCCATATCTAGGATTGGGGCGCCGGCGGCTGGGGACCGCCCGGGCCAGCGGACGGCTGGCTATCCTCTGGCAAAGGCGCGGGACGGCCACGCTGGGCGCGATCGGCGGCGTCTTTCTTCGCAGCGGCGTCCGCGTCGGCCTTCTTCTGGGCCTCGTAGTCGGCCTTGGCCTTGGCGCCCCAGAGGGGGGCGGGGCGGTCCAGCTCCCCGACCTTGCCGCAGGCGCTCAGCCCGATGGCGGCGGCGGCCAGGAGTATGGCGAGGGCGGCGGGGCGGTTCATCGAAGGATCTCCTGCCAGCGGGCGGCCTGGACGCGGACCTGGTCCGGCGCCGTGCCGCCATAGCTGGTGCGGCTGGCGGCGGAGGCAGCCGGGGTCAGGACTCCATAGACATCGGCGGTGATGCGCCCGTCCAGGGCTTTGAGCTCGTCCAGCGGCAGGTCCGCCAGGTCACAGCCCAGGGCCTCGGCGCGCTTGACCGCAGCGCCTGTCAGGTGGTGGGCCTCACGGAACGGCAGGTTCAGGGTCCGCACCAGCCAGTCGGCCAGGTCGGTGGCGGTGGCGAAGCCGGCCCCGGCGGCGGCGGCCATGGCGGCGGCGTTGGGCTGCATGTCCTCGACCATTCCAGCCATGGCCAGCAGGGCCAGCTCCAAGGCGTCGAGAGCCTCGAAGGTAGGAACCTTGTCTTCCTGCATGTCCTTGCCGTAGGCCAGCGGCAGGCCCTTCATGACGATGGTCAGGCTGGTCAGCCCGCCCATGATCCGGCCGACCTTGGCGCGGACCAGCTCGGCGGCGTCCGGGTTCTTCTTCTGCGGCATGATCGACGAGCCGGTGGTGAAGGCGTCCGACAGGCGGATGAAGTTGAACTGCGGCGTCGTCCACAGCACGATCTCTTCGGCCAGGCGCGACAGGTGGGTGGCGCAGATGGTCGCCGCCGCCAGGGCCTCCAGGGCGAAGTCTCGGGCCGAGACGCCGTCAAGGGAATTGGCCATGGGTCCGTCGAAGCCCAGAGCGCGGGCGGTCATGTGCCGGTCGATGGGGAACGATGTCCCGGCCAGGGCGGCCGAACCCAGGGGGCTCTCGTTCATCCGCACGCGGGCGTCGGCGAAGCGGCCGGCGTCGCGGCCGAACATCTCCACATAGGCCATCAGGTGGTGGCCGAAGGTCACCGGCTGGGCGGCTTGCAGGTGGGTGAAGCCGGGCATCAGGGTGTCGGCGTTGGCCGCCGCCTTGATCACCAGCGCGCGCTGCAGGGCGATGATCTGCTCCACCGTGCGGTCGCAGGCCTCGCGGACCCAGAGGCGGAAGTCCAGCGCCACCTGGTCGTTGCGCGAGCGGGCGGTGTGCAGGCGGCCCGAAGCGGCGCCGATCAGTTCGCCCAGCCTGGCCTCCACGTTCATGTGGATGTCCTCGAACTCGTCGCGGAACGGGAAGGTCCCGGCGGCCATCTCGTCCTGGATGTCGGACAGGCCCTTGTCGATGACCGCGGCGTCCTGCGCCGACAGGATCCCCGCCTTGGCCAGCATGGCCGCGTGGGCGCGCGAACCGGCGATGTCCTCGCCGGCCAGCCGCTTGTCGAAGCCGATGGAGACGTTGATGGCCTGCATCAGCGCATCGGGCTTGGCGGAAAACCGTCCGCCCCATAGAGAATGGCCGCCTTTGTTGGAGTCGCCGGTCATATGCAAGACGTCCCTGTCGCCGCGCGCGCGGCGAAAATCCGTGGTTGGCAAAGGCGCGCCGTCACCCTAGCCGGCGTCGCGGCGCTTCTATACGGCATCGGCGGGTGTTCCAACCCGCCAGGCGGCCTCAAGGCCCTGGCCAAGGGCGGCATGGACAAACTCAGCATCACAGACAACCCCAGCCCGCCGCCCGCCACGACCTTTACCGACCTTGCCGGCAAACCCCACACCATCGCCGAATTCAAGGGCAAGGTGGCGGTGGTGAACATCTGGGCCAAGTGGTGCGCCCCCTGTGTCACCGAGATTCCCAGCCTGGCCAAGCTCCAGGCCGCCTATGCCGGCCAGCCGGTGTCGGTGGTGGCCATCGACGTGGACAAGGGCGAGGACATCGGCCCCGCGCAGGCCTTTATCGGCAAGAACGCGCCGCTCATCTACTACTCCGAGCCGACCTTCGCCCTGCCCTATGCGCTCAGGCCCAGCGTCCAGGACATGCCCACCACCATCATCTACGACAAGGCGGGCGTTGAGCGGGCCAGGCTGGCCGGCGGCGCCGACTGGTCCGGCCCCGACGCCCGGGCGATCATCGACGCCCTGCTGAAGGGCTGATCAGGCGCTGTCGAAACCCAGCTCGGCGCGAAGTTGCGCCGCGGTGACGCCGGCGGCGCGCAGGTCCCTCAGCGTCTGGGTGCGGTCTCGCTTGGCGTAGCGGCGGCCATCGGCGTCGGTGAGCAGGCGGTGGTGGCGGTAGGTCGGGGTCGGCAGGTCCAGCAGGGCCTGCAGCAGGCGCTGGATGTGCGCCGCCTCGGCCAGGTCCTCGCCGCGGATGACCTGGGTGATCCCCTGCAGGGCGTCGTCCACGACCACGGCCAGGTGATAGGCGACGCCGACGTCCTTGCGGGCCAGGACGATATCTCCGGCGCGCTCCGGTTCGGCGTGGACCAGGCCCCGGCCCTCCTCGGCGAAGCTCAGGCCCTCAAAGCCGCCCAGAGCTTGGCGCGCCGCCGCCAGGGATAGGCGCCAGGCGTAGGGGCGGCCCTGCGCCAACAGGGCGGCCTCTTCGCCAGGCGGCAGTGGCGCGCCGACATAGGCCTCAGCCGGACCGTGCGGGGCGCGGCCGATGTCGTCGAGAACCTGTTTGCGGGTCTTGAAGCAGCGATAGACCAGGCTGCGGGCCTCTAGGCTGCTGAGGGCGGCGCGGTAATCGGTCAGGTGCTCCGACTGGCGCCGGACCGGCCTCTCCCAGGTCAGGCCCAGCCAAGCCAGGTCTTCGAAGATCGCGGCCTCGAACGGCGGCCGGCAGCGGGTGACGTCGATGTCCTCGATGCGTAGCAGGAAGCGGCCCCCGTTTTGCTGGGCGGCTTCGTATGCGGTGAGGGCGGAGAAGGCGTGCCCGCGGTGCAGATAGCCCGTGGGGGAGGGGGCGAAGCGGGTGACGAAGGGGGCCGTGCTCACGGCGGGGCGGGGCGCGCGGGGACGAGGTCTACTGAACCGGCCTGTCGCGGCCCGGGCGGATGAAGACGCCGATGTGGTCGAGGATGGCGCGGATGAAGCCTTCCTCGCCGCCCAGGCTTTCCTTCAGGCTGTCGAATTCCCTGAAGCTTGCCATCTCGGCCAGGCCGTGCGCCGCGCACCAGGCGGCGATGGTTGCCAGCTGCAGCTCGGCGGGGTCCGGATCGCCGCCGGCCTCGACGATGGCGCACTCCACCTGGCTCCAGCCGCTATCGGAGTCCTTGGCGTGCAGCGGCATCTCGGTGCGGTCGCGCATGCCGTCGTACATGACCCGGTAGAGGGCCGGGTTCTGGCGGGCGAAGATGACGTAGGCGACGCCGATATTGGTCAGGGCGGCGCGCTGGGTGGGGGACTCGGAGCGGGCCTTGGCGACTTCAGAGCCCAGCTGCATCCAGCCTTCGTGCGCCACGGCTTCCAAGAGCTCGTTCTTGTCCTTGAAGTGATGGTAGGGCGCCGCGGGGCTGACGCCGGCTTCGCGCGCCACGGCGCGAAGGGAGAGGGCGCCGGGCCCTTCGGCCTCAAGGATCCGTCGGGCGGCCATCACCAGCGCGCGGGACAGATCGCCGTGGTGGTAGGGCTTTGCGGCCGCGCTTGCAGTTTCTCTCATGATGGGCACCGTAATTCTGTATCTGATCGCTGTAAAGATCTATGTTGACACCGTTCAGATCGGTGGTATTTAAACACCGTCCAGATCGGACATCCCCTGCTCCCCAGGGGTTGGAATACAAGCCCACCGCTCCCCCGGAGGGCCAAATATCAAAAAAGGAATTGGATTATGTCTCTCGCAAGCTTCTCCGCGTTTGAACGCATTTTCGACCGCACCGCCGCCGTTCTCCTGGTCTTCATCGGCCTTGCCCTGGGCGGCGCCACCGCCCTCGTCGGCGCCTAAGGTTCCGATGCAGACCGGCTCTGAAGTTTGAGGGGAGCCTAAAGGGTTCCCCTCAAACGCATCAGTTACGGTTGCGATCCCCCGCTAGCAATACCCTGAGAGGCTCGCAACCGAGCCTCGACGACTACCCGGTGAGCCAGCGCCGGCGCCAGCGATCCGAACAGGCGGCGCCTCCTAGCTCCCCCCAAACCCTTCCCCTTCAGCCAGCTTGGCCTAGAGTGAGCCTCCGTTTCCGACGGAACCCGTCTCATGGCCCTGGGCAAAGCCACGATCCTCGCTCTGGCCGCCGCGCTTGCCGGCCAGGCCGCCCCCGCGCCTGACGCCCCGCCGCCCCTGGCGCCCGACCGGGAGGTCATCCGAGAAGTCATCGAGGCGCCCCCCCAAACCCCATCGCCGGCCTGCGTCGCCAAGCTGGTGACGCGGGCGAACCGGGGCGGCGGCCAGGTGGCGCGCAGCCTAGTCACCCGCAGCGACCGCTGGGGCGAGGTGTGGCGGGCCGACGTGGTCTATCCCTCCGATCCAAAGGGCGCCGTGAACCGCGCCGTCTGCTGGAACGACCAGCTGCAGTACGCCCGCGGCGCGGCCCTGGCGCCCCTGCCGGCCCCGCCGGAGGGCGAGTGGGAACGCGCGCATAGGCCGGGCGCGGTGCGTTGCAACTACACCCCCATCGACAATCCCTGCCGCAGGGAGCCGGTGACCATCCTGTGGCTGTGCGTGCGCCCGCAGCTCTACCTCTACGCCGACGGCCATGCCGAGCCGGCCAGAGAGGACCCGGCGCTGGGCGTCGGCTTCGTCAACCGCGGCGCGGCCGAGACGGACGCGGCCTGGGCGGCCCGCTGCGCCGCCAAGGGCGGGATCTACCGGGCCGAGGAATAGACCTCAGGCCGCGTCCAGCAGCGGCTGCAAGGCCGGGTGGATGCTGGGGCTCTCTGCTTTCAGGAAGCGGATCAGGGCGTGTTCGGCCTGATCATAGGCGCCGTCGCGGCCAATGCGGTCGGCCAGCCAGCGGGCTTCCTCTTCGGAGATGGTCTCGGCCGCCGCCTCGCTGGCTTCCACCTGCGCGTTGTGGGCGCGCCAGCTGTCCAGGCCGTCGCCCCACAGGGCGTTGCCGGTGGGGCTGGGACCGGAGAACAGGCGGTTGATGAAGCCGGCGATGCCGCACATGCCGGAGGGGTCGGCGTCGGCCAGCCAGGCCTCGGCGCCGGCCTCGCCGTCGCGGGCCGCCGGCTGGAAGCCCGACACGGTCATCACCGAGGCGGCCAGGGCCTTGGCGAACAGGTCGGTCCAGGTTGGGTCGTTGTCGGCGCCGCGGCAGGCGTCGTTGATGTCGAACAGGGTCTCCGCCTCGGCGCGGGTGATGGCCACATTGCCGTCGCCGGCGGCGGCGTAGAGCAGGTGGCGCAGCAGGGCGACCTCATCGGCGCCCACCCGGCCCTCGACCAGCACCGCCGCCTTGACCTCATTCAGCGCGAACAGCCCGTCGGCGTCGTCGATGTCGTCGGCGTTGGCCATTGAAAAAGCACCTCGCGGCAACCGTGGCTTTGGCGCAACCTCGTAAGGCAAAGGCGTTACGGCGGCGCTAACTAAGAACAATATCGGCATCGACGTCATGGAGATGTCTCCAAAAACCCCCTATCTTGGATTTGCGCCCGTCTGCACGGTCGATTCTGGCCGGGGGGCGCAAGGCTCTGAAGGAGGCTGGTCTTCAGTTTTCACGCTCGGACCCCATTCGACACGACGCTGAGCGTCAGCGGCGCCCACCCCAAAACAACCCGTGCCGGGAGGGGAGGGCGCCATGCAGGTGCTTAGCCGCGCTCCATCCGGTTGGCCCGCCCTGGTGCTGAACGCCGACTTCCGGCCGCTGTCCTACTATCCGCTGTCGCTGTGGCCCTGGCAGGAGACGATCAAGGCCGTCTTCCTGGACCGGGTGGACGTGGTCTCCACCTACGACAAGATGATCCACTCCCCCAGCTTCGAGATGGCCCTGCCCAGCGTGGTGTCGCTGAAGCACTATGTGGCCCAGGACCGGCCGCCGGCCTTCACCCGGTTCAACCTCTTCCTGCGCGACGCCTTCGCCTGCCAGTACTGCGGCGCCGGCGACGACCTGACCTTCGACCACGTCACCCCCCGCTCCCGCGGCGGGCGGACCACCTGGGAGAACATCGTCACCGCCTGCGCCCGCTGCAACCTGCACAAGGGCGGACGCACGCCGCGCGAGGCGCACATGCACCCCCACCGCCACCCGCGCCGGCCCAGCATGTACGAACTGCAGGAACACGGCCGCCGCTTCCCGCCCAACCACCTGCACGAAAGCTGGCTGGACTACCTGTACTGGGACATCGAGCTGGAGGCTTGAGGGGCGGGGGCTGGTGTTGGCCTCCACTCCCGTCACCCCAGGCCCCGTCACCCTGGGCGGAGCCGCGAAGCGGCGCAGACCCGGGTTCGGCCAGGCCGGCTCCTCGTTGGATATCGTCTTGGAACGGAGCCGCCGGCCCCGGCTCTTCACTGCGCTGCGGCCGGGGTGACGAGGGTTGGTTCTCCTCACGTCTTCGGCGGCGGCGCCGTCCCCTGGGGCATCAGCTGGTCGAGGCCGGGGATGGGGGGCTGGGCGTCGGTCGGCTGCGGCTCCGGCGCTGGGACCACCGGCGGTGGCGGTCCCACCGGGATCGGCTTGGCGTCGATGTGCTTGACGGCGTAGGCCATGTAGCTGCGCCAGGCCTCGGCTGGGGCGCTGCCGCCGGTGACGCCGCGCATGGAGGTGTTGTCGTCGCGGCCCATCCACACCACCGTGGTCAGGCCGCCGGTGAAGCCGCAGAACCAGGCGTCCTTGAAGTCGGACGTGGTGCCGGTCTTGCCGGCAATGTCATAGCCGCGGATGGCGGCCTTGGCCCCGGTGCCGGTGGCGACCACCTGGCGCAGCATCTGGTTCAGCTCGCCCAGCGGTGGGTTGGCGATCACTGGCGTGGGCGGCGGCAGGCGGTTCTGGAAGATCAGCGCCCCGGCGCTGCTCCTGATGCGCTCGATGCCATAGGCGGCGACGCGATTGCCGCCGTTGGAGAAGGCCGTATAGGCCTGGGCCATCTCCAGCGGGGTCATCAGGCTGGTGCCCAGGGCCATGGCCGGGTCGGTGTTGATCACCGAGATGATGCCCACGCGGTGGGCGGCGGCGGCCACCTTGTCGCGGCCGACGTCGTCGGCCAGCTTGGCGGCGACGGTGTTGATCGACTGCGCCAGGGCGGTCTGCAGGGTGATCTGGCCGAGGTACCCGTCTTCAAAGTTGCGCGGCGACCAGGTCCCGATGGTCACCGGCTCGTCGGTGACCATCATGTCCGGCGTGCGCCCGGCCTCCATGGCCGCCAGGTAGACGAAGGGCTTCCAAGACGATCCGGCCTGGCGGTGGGCGTCGACGGCGCGGTCGAACTGGCTGTGCTGATAGTCCACCCCGCCGACCAGGACGCGGACGTGGCCGACCGGATCGACGGAGACCACGGCGGCCTGCTGCACGCCCTGTTTGTCGTGCCGCGCGACGGTGGCGGCGGCGGCCTGAGCGGCGGCGGTTTCCAGCGCCATGTCCAGGGTGGTCTCCACCACCAGGTCGCCCTTGATCGGGCTGGCCAGCAGGTGGCGGGTCTGGCCGTCCACCCAATCGACGAAATACTGGGCCGGCGCGTCGGGGGCATCCTTCCACACCTTGGGGGTCTGGGCCAGGGCGCGGGCGCGCTCGGCGGACGTGATCGCCCCGGTCTCGACCATGGCGTCCAGCACCAGGCGGGTGCGCGCCGCCGAGGCCGCCGGCTGGTCGGCGGGGTCATAGTTGGTCGGCGACTTCATCACCGCCGCCAGGGACGCCGCCTCGCGCAGGGTCAGCTTGGCGGCGGGCTTGTTGTAGTAGCGGTGGGCGGCGGCCTCGATGCCATAGGCGCCCGAGCCGAAATAGACCCGGCTGAGGTACAGGCCCAGGATCTGCTTCTTGGTATAGGCCTGCTCCAGCTCCACGGCGTAGACCGCCTCGGTGGCCTTGCGCTCGACGGTGCGCTCACTGCTGAGGAAGAGGTTGCGGGCCAGCTGCTGGGTGATGGTCGAGGCGCCCTGGGCGGCGCGGCCCTGGCCAAGGTCGCTCAGCAGGGCGCGGGCGATGCCCATGGCGTCGAGGCCGGAGTGCTCATAGAACCGCCGGTCCTCGATGGCCACGAAGGCGGCGGGGACATAGGCCGGCAGCCTGGCCAGGTCCGCCGGCGGCGCATAGCGCCCGCCGCGCACCCCGATGACGGCGCCGGCGCGGTCGACATAGGTGATCTGGGGGTCCCGCTTGATCGGCGGCAGGCTGGGCATCTCCGGCATGGAGACGCCGAGGGAGAGGGCGACGACCGACAAGGCGACGACGGGGGGGATCAAGCGTCAGGGCTCCGCGGGTTGGGCCGGCTCGCCAGGGAGCCATGCGGCCCGCTTGTCCCGCGGCGCCGGCGGCGAGGAAAGATAATTCCCGGTAACCTGCGAACGTGGCGTTTGTTGGGGCGGGGGTGGGCGGCGCCCAGGGCGCGCGGTTTTGCCTCCCTCCCCTTCATGGGGAGGGTCGGTCCGCAGGACCGGGGTGGGGGAGTTCGGTAAAGCCCCGGGACGCGGATGGGTCGAAAGGTTTGAGCCACGAACGACACGAACCCACACGAACGGGTTCCGAGACCCCCCATACCCCCGCTCACCCCGACGCACGTCGGGGCCTAGGGCGGCGCTGCGGTTCACCGGAAAACGATCGAATCCTGGTGGCGGAAAGGCCAACCTGGGTCCCGACTGGCGTCGGGATGAGCGGGGTGAGGGGGTGCAATGGGGCGTTGGGGGAGCGGCTATTTCGGCGACAGTGTACTTTCTTAGCTGTGCTAAAAAGTAAACTGTCGCCGAAATAGCCGCCGCACCGGCCGGTGGATCAGGGCGGTCGCTGATCCTGCGGTTCCGGAGCCTCTGCGGCCTGCAGCGCCCTGGACCTTTGTCGCCATACGGTCTGGGGGACGGCGTAGGGGGAGCCGGGGGGGCGGGTTTCGCGTTCTTCGACGGCCCAGTTCTCGTGTTCGAACCATTCGGCGTCGAAGGCCAGGCCGACGTGGGTGAGGACTTGCTCGATCATGGCCCCGGCGGGCAGGGCCAGGACGGTCTCGTCGGCCAGCTCGTGCAGCCAGTCCTCGGCGCGGTCGCGCAGATCCTGGGTCTCTGAATAGTCGCGCTCTTCGGCCCCCTCCTCGGCATCGATGGCCGCGTCCACGGCCTCCAGGACTTCCCCCCGGCGCTCGTCGACCTGGGTCCTGCGCGCGGCGGCTTTGGCGGCACGTTCCTCGCGGCGCTTGAGCAGGCCGGCCAGGCTGCGATCCTGCACCTTGGTCTCAAGCATCAGGGCCAGGCGGATGCCGCGGTTGGCGCGGTCGAAGGTGAGGCTGGCGGCATTGATGGCGGCGTTGGTGGCGGCCTGTTCCTCGGCCGTGCCGTCCAGCGCATCCGCCAGGCGCAGCAACCGCCGCTCCATCGCCTCGGCCACCCGCTC
>DASVMY010000383.1:0-9252 GCA_036384135.1 Caulobacteraceae bacterium
ATCGTCTCTCCACGCTCGATCCGATCAAGCGCCTTCAGTTTGAAATCCCGGCTGAAGGTCCGGACAGGCGGCTTGCTCATCAGTTCTCCTTGTAGAGAACTGTCCCCCAATTTCATCGTCTCATTTCAGGGGTCCACTCCAGTTGGTATTACCCCCCCAGCGTCGGCGGATAGGGGTGCAGCGCTCCGTTCGGGTCTTCCACCAGTAGCCCGTCTTCGCCCTCGCTGAGGTACCCCGGCCCGATCGGCGACTTGCCGTGGCCGCCGGGGATGTCGAGGACGTAGGTGGGCTGGCACAGGCCCGAGAAGCGGCCGCGGATGGCGCGCAGGATGGCCTGGCCCTCTTCGATCGGCACGCGCAGGTGGCTGGTGCCCGGCGCCAGGTCGCCCTGGTGCAGGTAGTAGGGCTTGATCCGGGTCTCCACGAAGGCGCGCATCAGGGCGCCCAGGGTCTCGGGATCGTCGTTGACCCCGGCCAGCAGCACGGTCTGGCCCAGCATGGGGATGCCGGCGTCGACGAATTTGGCGCAGGCGGCGCGGGCGGCGGGGGTCAGCTCGCGGGGGTGGTTGGCGTGCAGGGCGACGTATGTGGCCTGGGCGGGGCTCTTGATGGCGGCGACCAGCTCGTCGGTGATGGCGGCGGGGTCGACGGCGGGCAGGCGGGTGTGGAAGCGGACCACCTTCAGGTGTGGGATATGGGCCAGGCGGTGGGTCAGGTCCGCCAGGCGGCGGGGGGATAGGACCAGGGGGTCGCCGCCGGTGACGATGACCTCCCAGACTTCCGGGCGGGCGGCGATGTAGGCCAGGGCGGCGTCCAGGGCCTTGGGGTTAAGGGCCTTCAAGCCGGCGGGGCCGACCATCTCGCGGCGGAAGCAGAACCGGCAGTAGACGGCGCAGGTGTGGGTGATCTTCAGCAGCACCCTGTCGGGATAGCGGTGCACGATGCCCTCGACCGGACTGAAGGCCTCGTCGCCGATGGGGTCGGCGTCCTCGACGGGCAGGGCGGTGAGCTCGGCGGGGCGGGGGATGAATTGGCGGGCGATGGGATCGTCGTCGTCGGCCGCGTCGATCAGCTCGGCCATGGCCGGGGTCAGCGCCACCGCATAGCGCGCCGCCACCGCTTCGAGGGCGGGCAGGCGTTCAGGAGGGATCAGCCCGGCGTCGGCCAGGGCGGCGGCGGTGCGCAGGGTGGTGGGGGCGGTGGGCATGGCTGGCGCGGATATGGGCCAAGCGGGCCGCCGGGGCAATGCGAGGGGGCGGGGCTGGCGCCGCCCCCTATTCCGCCACCGCCACCCCGGAGCCGCCGAATTCGCTGGGGAAGTCGCGCAGCTTGGGCAGGCCGTCCTTCATCGGCAGTACCGTCTGGGCGTAGTTGATGTGGACGCCGGGGACGAAGGCCAGGGTAGGCAGGGTGGCGGCGAAGACGTCCACCACGCCCAGCGTCGGGTGGTTGGTCATCAGGTGGCCGCCGCACTTGGCGCAGTACTTTCGCTGGCTGAGCTCGGTTTTCTGGAATGTGGCGATGTTTTCGGCCCCGGCGGTGACTTTGACGGCGTCCGGCTTCCACAGGCTGAAGGCGTTCACCGGCCCGCCGGACCAGGACCGGCAGGAGGCGCAGTGGCAATAGCCCATGCCTTCGGGGTCGCCGGTGGTTTCGAGCTGCACCGCGCCGCAGAAACAGCTGCCTTTGTGGGTCATGAGGGTTCCTCCAGGATGGGTGAGCGGGCCATCTGAACGGCCATTGAACGCCCGTGGCGAAGCGCTGTGAAGCCCTCAAACACCCGCTCATCCCGACGAAAGTCGGGACCCAGGCTGGCCTTTCCGCCACCGGGAATCGATCGTTTTCTGGTGAACCGCAACGCCGCCCTGGATCCCGACTTTCGTCGGGATGAGCGGGTGATGGGAGAAATGGTTGGGGGACTGGCTAGTCTCCCCCCGCCACCGGCGTCCACAGCACCTGTTCGATCCGGGTGGCGCCGGTGGCCAGCATCACCAGGCGGTCGAAGCCCAGGGCGCAGCCGGACGCCTCCGGCATGATCGCCAGGGCGGCCAGGAAGTCCTCGTCGAGGGGGTAGGTCTCGCCGTAGACGCGCTGTTTCTCGGCCATCTCGGCCTCGAAGCGGCGGCGCTGTTCGGCCGGGTCGGTGAGCTCGCCGAAGGCGTTGGCCAGTTCGACGCCGCAGGCATAGAGCTCGAAGCGTTCGGCCACGCGGGGGGCGCCGGGCTTGGGGCGGGCCAGGGCGGCTTCGGGGACGGGGTATTCGCAGAGGAGGGTGGGGCGGCCGGCGCCCAGTTTCGGCTCGATGCGCTCCACCAGCACGCGGCTGAAGACGTCGGCCCAGGTGTCGTCGGCTGAGACCCGCACGCCGGCGGCGGTGGCGGCGGCGGCCAGGGCGTCCCGGTCGGTCTGGCCATCGGCGGCCACCGTGGCCAGCAGGTCGATGGCGGCGAAGCGGTCGAAGGCGTCGGCTAGGGTCAGGCGCTCGGGCTGGGCGAAGGGATCGCAGGTCATCTGGCGGAAGGCGAACGCCTTGGCGCCGGCGGTGTCCGCCGCCAGGGCCAGCAGGGCGGCGCAATCGTCCATCAGGGTCTCGTAGGGCTGCTCGGCGCGGTACCATTCCAGGAGGGTGAATTCGGGGTGGTGCAGGGGGCCGCGCTCGCGGTTGCGCCAGACGCGGGCGAAATCGAAGATCCGCCGCTCGCCCGCCGCCAGCAGCTTCTTGGCTGCGAACTCCGGCGAGGTGTGCAGGTAGAACGGGGTGCGCTGGCCGTCGTGGCCGATGGCCTGGGTGGCGAAGGCGTGCAGGTGGGCCTCGTTGCCGGGCGAGACCTGCAGGGCGGCGGCCTCGATCTCGGTGAAGTCGCGGGCCTCGAACCAGGCGCGGACCGCGCGCTTGATGGCGCCCCGGGCCAGCAGGAAGGGGCGGCGGTCCTGGTGGTTTTCGGGGCGCCACCACGGGGAAGCGGGGGGCGATGCGGCGGGGGTTTTCAAGCGATGGTCCTGACGGGTCGAACCCGCATGGGGCGAAGACGGCTGGAGATATGGCCGGCGATGCTATAGGTGCGCGCCAACAGTTCGCTCCACTAGACTCGCGCGGCTTCCTCGAAACCACTGGGGGCCGGCGCCGCACCTTTGAGGAATAGATGTCGAAAGTTCAGGCCAGTTCGCTTCGCAGAGGCAATGTCGTCGATATGGACGGCAAGCTCTACGTCATCCTGACGTGCCAGAATATCCACCCCGGCAAGGGCACGCCGGTGACCCAGCTGGACATGCGCCGCATCTCCGACGGGGTGAAGGTGTCGGAACGCTACCGCACCACCGAACAGGTGGAGCGCGCCTTCGTGGACGAGCGGGAGTTCAGCTTCCTGTACGAGGACGCCGAGGGGTTCCACTTCATGAACCCGCAGAGCTTCGACCAGATCGTGGTGACCAAGGACGTCATCGGCGAGTCGGCCAGCTATCTGCAGGACGGCATGCTGGTGATGATCTCCACCCACAACGAGGTGGCCATCTCCATCGACCTGCCGACCCGCGTGACCCTGGAGATCGTCGACACCGAGCCGGCGATGAAGGGCCAGACGGCCTCATCGTCCTATAAGCCGGCGATGCTGTCCAACGGCGCCCGCACCATGGTCCCGCCCTACCTGGCCACCGGCGCCAAGGTGGTGATCCTGACCGAAGACGGGTCGTACGTGGAACGGGCTAAGGACTAGCTTCCCCCCGCCAGCGCCCCCTGGGCCACCGCCAGGGCGGTCATGTTGACGATCCCGCGCGCCGTGACGCCGGGGACCAGGATGTGCAGGGGCTTGGAGACGCCCAGCAGCAGGGGACCGACCTGAAGCGCGTCGGTGACCGATGAGAGCAGGGTCAGCGCGATATTGGCCGCATCCAGGCCCGGCATCACCAGCAGGTTGGCGGCGCCCTCCAGCGGACTGCCGGTGACCAGGCGATCGCGCAGGATCGGGCGCAGGGCGGCGTCGGCATGCATCTCGCCGTCCACCTGCAGGCCCGGCGCGGCGGCGCGGACCAGGCGCAGGGCCTCGCGCATCTTGCGCGCCGTGGGCGAGTTGCTGGCCCCGAAACTGGAGTGGGAGAGCAGCGCGGCGCGGGGAGTGAGGCCAAAGCGGCGGACCACATCCGCCCCCAACAGGGTCATCTCCGCCACCTGCTGGCTGGTGGGATCGACGATGACGTGGGTGTCGGCCAGGAACAGCGGGCCGGTGGGCAGCACCAGGCAGGTGATGGAGTAAATCCGGCTGGCGCCCTCCTGGCGGGGGACCACGGGCAACACGTCGGTCATGTGTCCCCACCAGTCTCCGGCCCCGCCGCAGAGGGCCGCGTCGGCATGGCCGGCGGCCAGCAGCAGGGCGGCGGCGACGCTGGGCCGGGTCCCGACCCGGTGGGCGGCGTCGGCGGGGGGCACGCCGCGGCGGTCGGCCAGGCCCTGGTAGCGTTCGATCAGGGGACCGAAGACCTCGGTGTCGAGGGAGGGATCCAGAATCCGGGCCTGGCTGGCGCAGTCCAGGCGCAGACCCAGGCGCGCGACCTTGGCCTCGATCACCGCGCGACGGCCGATCAGGATCGGATAGGCCAAGCCCTCGTCGACGATGGTCTGGGCGGCGCGCAGGACCCGCTCGTCCTCACCCTCGCCGAAGGCCACGCGCTTGGGGGACTTGCGGGCGATCTCGAAGATCGGCCGCATCAGCTGGCCGGAGCGGAAGACGAACTGCTCCAACTCGCGGCGGTAGGCGTCGAGGTCGGCGATCGGCCGCTGGGCGACGCCGCTCTCCATCGCCGCCTTGGCCACAGCCGGGGCGATGCGCAGGATCAAGCGCGGATCGAAGGGGCGGGGGATGATGTAGTCGGGGCCGAACACGGGGGCCGAGCCGCCATAGGCGGCGGCGACCACATCGCTGGCCTCCTCGCGCGCCAGGGCGGCGATGGCCTCGGCGGCGGCGACCTTCATCGCCTCGTCGATCTCGGCAGCGTCCACGTCCAGGGCGCCGCGGAAGACGAAGGGGAAGCAGAGGACGTTATTGACCTGGTTGGGATAGTCCGAGCGGCCGCTGGCGACGATGGCGTCCGGCCGCGCCGCCCGCACCAGTTCAGGCAGGATCTCCGGCTCGGGATTGGCCAGGGCCAGGATCAGAGGCTTGCCGGCGAACAGGGGCAGCCACTCGGCCTTCAGCACCCGCGGCGCGGAAAGACCCAGGAAGACGTCGGCGCCCACCAGCACGTCGGGCAGGATGCGGGCGTCGGTCCTGTGGGCGTAGCGGGCGTGCTGGGGCGACATCTCCGCGTCGCGGCCCTCGTAGACCACGCCCTTGATATCGGTGAGGGTGACGTTCTCCGGTGGCAGTCCCATGCTCACCAGCAGGTCCACGCAGGCGATGGCCGCGGCGCCGGCGCCGGAGGTGACCAGCTTGACGTCCCTGAGGTCCTTGCCCTGGAGCAGCAGGCCGTTGCGCACGGCGGCGGCGCAGACGATGGCGGTGCCGTGCTGGTCGTCGTGGAAGACCGGGATGTTCATCCGCGCCCGCAGCCGGCGCTCGATCTCAAAGCACTCCGGGGCCTTGATGTCTTCGAGGTTGATGCCGCCGAAGGTGGGCTCCAGCGCCGCGACGATGTCGCAGAACAGGTCGATGTCGGTGGCGTCGACCTCCAGGTCGAAGACGTCGATGCCGGCGAAGGTCTTGAACAGGGCCGACTTGCCCTCCATCACCGGCTTGCTGGCCAGGGGGCCGATGTCGCCAAGGCCCAGCACCGCAGTGCCGTTGGTGATCACCGCCACCAGGTTGCCGCGCGAGGTCAGCTCCCGCGCCTGGGAGGGGTCGGCGACGATGGCGTCGCAGGCGGCGGCCACGCCGGGGGAATAGGCCAGGGCCAGGTCGCGCTGGGTGGCCATGGGCTTGGTGGGCTCCACGGCGATCTTCCCGGGCCGCGGCAGGCGGTGGTAGGCGAGCGCGGCTCTGCGGACGTCGTCATCCATGCGGCTTCCAGTGGCTCCCGACAATCATTGGCGCCGGCGCACGCCGCCGGGCCGGCTCTCTCTAGCCGGATCGGCGCGGGAAAGGCAGGGCTGTCGCACATCGATCGGGCAGGCGCCGCGGCGGGCGTTCCATTGCGTACCAATCATACTCGTTTTGAGCGCATGCGGCGTCGCGGCGCGGCGCAATCGGGTTGGCAAGCCGGTCCTGGCGCCGCCACTGTCAGAATGGAATCAAGCCAAGCCATTGATCCGAGAGGCTTCATCAGAATGATCGTGTCTTTTCGTGCATAACGACAAAAATGCAACCTCAGCTAAACTTGGCAACGCTGGGGCCGTCGCACGGATTACGATCGACTACTATCTGGACAGCGCCAGGCTGGTGGGTGATCTGGTTCCTGGTGACGCACTGACCGCCCTGGTCTTCCTGACCATCGTCAGCCGCATGTTCCGCTCACGTCAAATTGCTGTGAACGGGGGGGCCGAGAAACGCACCGCGGTGACCGTCTATGCGGTGGCCAAGGACCTGGGGCTCAGCTACGAGACCGTCCGCCGCCATGTCAAACGCCTGCTCGACGCGGGCCTGTGCGAGCGCGACGCCCAGGGGCTGGTGGCGCCGGACGCCGTGTTCGAGCGCAGCGACTTCCAGCGCGCGATCAGCCGCAATCTGGAGAACGTGCAGAGCCTGCTGCGGCGTCTCGACGAGAGCGAGAAGCCTTAAGACACGTCAGCCCGCGCCGGCGCCCTGGCGCAGGACGTCGAAGGCCAGGATGTCCTCGGCCAGGCCCGGTTCCGGGATCATGCCCCTGAGCACCGCCTGTAGCCGGCGGCAGAGGTCGCGTTGCGCCTTGTCCGGAATGTCCTGCAGGACGTGGTCGCTGAATTGCGCTTGGACGGCGTGGGCGGCGTCGAAGGCGGCGACGCCGGCGTCGGTCAGGCTGAGCACCACGTGGCGACGGTCGTGACTGGAACCGGAGCGAAGCACAAGGCCGTCTTCCACCAGCCGGTCGATGGACCGGGTCAGGGTGGTGCGGTGTACGCCGCTGAGCGCCGACAGCGTCTTCATGGTGCACTCGCCCAGGCGATGGATGAACCGCAGCGAGCGCCACTTGGCGAAGTTCAGACCCAGCGGCGCAAGATCCGCCTCCAGCGCCGTCTGCCGTTGCTGGGCGATCTGGAACACCAGGTAGAAGAGATAGGCGCGGGCCCCCACGGGGAACTCGCCGAGGGGATCGCGGTCGACGATTGCTGTGGTCATAGGCTGCTGAAAACCCCCAGGGGAGGGGCGGATATAACGACCTTCCTGGGGCCTGCACAGGGTGTAGTTACAAAATGTGACTTAGCAGAGGGTGCAAACGCACTATGTGCTTGACACCGGTTGCGATGGTCCTTAACAGCCCGGCTCCCCGACCGACCCCGCCCGTCGAAAGACAGATTCCTTGCCCGCCTCCGCCCCCTCGACACGCAAGGAAGTCCGCCGCCTGATCGGCTCTCTGAGCGCCGACAACGACTGCATCCTGGCGCTCGGAACCGAGTCACTCGGGGGCCCGCAGGTCGCCGGCGCCGCCACTGGAGCCGCCACCGGGGTGGTGAAGCTCTCGCCGGCGGTGGACGTCGACGCCGCGCTGGAACTGCTGCGCACCGCCCGGGAGTGGACGCGCAACGGCGAGCGGGCGGCCCTGAGCCGGCAAGCCAGCGCGGACCAAGTCCTGCAAGACGAAGCCAGTCATGTTCGCCGTGCCGCAAGCTGAGCCCGCGAAGCGGCCGACGCGCGCCGCCACCAAGCTGCACGTGCTCTGGCTCACCTGCGCGGCGGCGGGTTTCGCCGTGACGGCCCTGGTGGCCTGCGCCCTGGCCCTGTCGTCGGCCCTGGCCGGGGTGGCGCCGTAGGCGGTTTCCGCGGGCTTGATTGAATTGGGTCCGAATGGATCCGCCGTTCTCTTCCCCTGAACGAAGTGGTGGGGAAGGGTAGCTCCAGCTTGACGCTGGCGCTGGTTCTCCGCTGGAGCCCCCATCGTCTCGTCGCCGGTGGCGCCGATCCACTTCCCCCAATGGGGAAGAGAACTGAAGTTGCCGCCGCCGTTCTCTTCCCCATTGGGGGAAGTACCCGCGAAGCGGGGGAAGGGGGCTCCAGCTAGACGCGAAAGCTGGTTCTCCGCTGGAGCCCCCTTTTTCTCAGCGAATACACGGTAATTTGCAACAATATTGTCTTTGAGTGCTGAACTGAGTGATAATATCATGGTTAACAATTTGCGAAAATCGGGCATAGACCCAGCTTAAAGCGCCTCGGAAGCCCTGATTAACCACGTTCATACTGAACTCCGCTGTCCGTCCCGACCGCCAGAACATCGGTCTGTGACTCAGTCCTCCGCGAAAACAGAACAAACGACGTCGCCGCGCGATCGCCGGCCGGCAAAGAGAGGATTCGTTAACGCTCGCCCGCCCATCCTGGGCGCTACGGAATCAGGATCACAGGGTTAGGGGTCGGGCCGGGTGGCGATGCGTGGGCGCGGAGCCTTGCGACGGTGGGCCGGATGCATCCCAAGACGGGACGTCCGATGACGGACCCGCGCGCCTCCAACCGCCTCAAGCGCCTGGCCACCAACGCCCTGGCGGCGATCGTCGTCATCGCCGTCGGCGGGGCCGGCGCCAACCTGGCCATGAACCTTAAGCTCAAAGCCATGCGAGTGGGCGAGACCGCCCGGCAGGACAAGGTGAGCGCCGGCCTGAACGCCCTGACCACCCTGCAGAAACAATCCGAACTCGACATCCTGCAGGTCCAGGAGGCGCTGACGGATGTGTCGGCCACCCAGGGCAAGGCCGGGCTGGATGGCGGCTTTGGCGAGGCGGACCAGCACGCCAAGGCCTTCACCCAAGACGTGTCGGAAGCCAAGGCCGCGGCCGGCGCCCTGGATGCGCCGGATCTGGCCGCCGCCTATGATCGCGTCGCCGCCGACTTCCCCGGCTTCTACGACCTCGGCCAGAAGATGGCCCACGCCTATGTCTCCGGCGGGCCGGACGCTGGCAACGCCATGATGCCGGAGTTCCGCCGCCAGTCCGACGCCCTGCGTCAGGCCGTGGCCGGCGGCCGGGTGGCGCTGGAGGCCAAGACCCAGGCCCTGGACGCCGTCGACAAGGGCGCGGCGGCCCGTTTCGACCATCTGCAGAACATCACCCTGGCCGTGGCCCTGGCCTGCGCCCTCATCAGCGCGGTGGCGACAGTGGGGCTGCTGGTCCTGCTGCGCGGCCGGGTGTTCACCCCGCTG
>DASVMY010000384.1:0-4470 GCA_036384135.1 Caulobacteraceae bacterium
GCGCCTGATCGTGTTCGCCAACGCTGACCGCCTGGCAGCGGTGCAGGCGGCGCTGCAGGAGACGGCCCGGGCGATCGGTTTCGCCGGCCAGATCGTCGCCCGCGCCGATCCCTCGATGTCGCGCGCCGCCTTCATCCTGGACTGGGGCGACGGGCGCGCCGCCTTCGATCCCGCCGCCGCCGCCGACCGCGTCGGTCAGGCCCTTGAAGCCGCCCTGGCCGCCGAAGGCCTGCACGGCGAAGCCCTTAGCCCTCCTCCTCCTGGCCCGAGCACCGATCATGTCTGACGACACCCCCCTGCCCCTTGAGGAATTCCCGACCCAGGACATGGCGTCGATGTTGATGTCCCAGATCGCCGCGGAGGATAAGACCGCGTCGGACCTGGCGCCGGTGTTCGACGTGCCGGTGAACATCTCCGCTGTGCTCGGACGCGCCCACCTGTCGGTGGCGGCGCTGCTGCAGCTTGGCCAGGGCAGTATCCTCGAACTCGACCGCAAGGTCGGTGAAGCCATCGACATCTATGTGAACAACCGGCTCGTCGCCCGCGGCGAAGTGGTCATCGTCGATGACCGCCTCGGCGTGACCATGACTGAAATCATCAAGGACGGCGACGCCGCGGCCTGAAGGGCCGGGTGAGTAAGGGAGAACGGCAATGCGGCTTCTGGTCGTCGGACGATTGAGCGGACAGCTGGCCAGCGCGGTGAAGATGGCCATGGACGCGGGCGCCAAGGTCGCCCACGTGGAGACCTGCGAGGCCGCCACCCACGCCCTGCGGGCGGGCCAGGGCGCCGACCTGTTGATGGTCGACTATGAACTGGACATCGCCGGCCTGATCGCCGCCAACGAGGCCGAGCGGATCCGGGTGCCGGTGGTGGCCTGCGGCGTCGGCGCCGACTCCAGGCGGGCCGGCGACGCCATCCGCGCCGGCGCCAAGGAATTCATCCCCCTGCCCCCGGACGCGGCCCTGATCGCCGCGGTGCTGGCCGCCGTCGCCGACGACGAGCGCCCCATGGTGGCGCGTGATCCGGCCATGCAGGCGGTGCTCACCCTGGCCGACCAAGTGGCGCCGTCCGAAGCCTCGATCCTGATCACCGGCGAAAGCGGCGTGGGCAAGGAAGTCGTCGCCCGCTACCTGCACGCCAAGTCCAAACGCTCCGGCCGCCCGTTCATCTCCGTCAACTGCGCCGCCATCCCCGAGAACCTGCTGGAAAGCGAGCTGTTCGGCCACGAGAAGGGCGCCTTCACCGGCGCCATGGCCCGCCGCATCGGCAAGTTCGAGGAAGCCAACGGCGGCACCCTGCTGCTGGACGAAATCTCCGAGATGGACGCCCGTCTGCAGGCCAAGCTGCTGCGCGCCATCCAGGAGCGCGAGATCGACCGGGTCGGCGGCGCCAAGCCGGTCAAGGTGGACATCCGTATCCTGGCCACATCCAACCGCGACCTGGCCCAGGCCGTGCGCGACGGGACGTTCCGCGAGGACCTTCTCTACCGGCTCAACGTCGTCAACATCCGCCTGCCGCCACTGCGCGAACGGCCCGGCGACATCGGCCCCATGGCCGAGTTCTTCGCCAAGAAATACGCCGCCGCCAACGGCTCCCCCGACCGCCCGATCTCGGCCCAGGCGCGCCAGCGCCTGATCAGCCACCGCTGGCCGGGCAACGTCCGCGAACTGGAAAACGCCATGCACCGGGCGGTGCTGCTGTCCACCGGAGCGGAGATCGAGGAATTCGCCATCCGCCTGCCCGACGGCGCGCCGATGTCGCCCGCCCCCGGCGCCGAGACGGCCCGCGTCGCCTCCATGGCGGCCGAGGCGGTCAGCCGCAGCTACGTCGGCCAGACCGTGGCCGCCGTCGAGCAGCAGCTGATCATCGACACCCTGAGCCACTGCCTCGGCAACCGCACCCATGCGGCCAACATCCTGGGCATCTCGATCCGCACCCTGCGCAACAAGCTGAAGGAATACGGCGACGCCGGCATCGCCGTGCCGCCGCCTCAGCAGGGCGCGGCCAGCGCGGCGTGAATTGAGCCCCACCCATGGCTGACATCGGCCTGCCCCGCGCCCTGAGTTCGCGCCCCACCGCCCGCGAGGCGCTGGGATGGGTGCTGCGTGGCGAGGTGGCCCTGGCGATAGGCATCATCGGCATCATCGTGCTGCTGATCCTGCCGGTCCCGTCCTTCCTGCTGGACATGCTGCTGGCGATTTCGATCATCAGCGCCGTCCTGATCCTGATGACCTCGCTGCTGATCAAAAAGCCGCTGGAGTTCACGGCCTTTCCCACCGTGCTGTTGATGACCACCCTGTTCCGGCTGGGGCTGAACATCGCCTCCACGCGCCTGATCCTGGGGCACGGCCACGAGGGCACGGACGGCGCCGGCCACATCATCCAGGCCTTCGGGGCCCTGATGATGTCGGGCAATTTCGTCATCGGCCTGATCGTCTTCGCCATCCTGGTGGTGGTGAACTTCGTCGTCATCACCAAGGGTTCAGGCCGGATCGCGGAAGTCGCCGCGCGGTTCACCCTGGACTCCATGCCCGGCAAGCAGATGGCCATCGACGCCGATCTGTCTTCCGGCATCATCGACCAGGACACCGCCAAGCAGCGGCGCAAGGATCTGGAGCAGGAATCGACCTTCTTCGGGGCCATGGACGGCGCCTCGAAGTTCGTGCGCGGCGACGCCATGGCCGGGCTGATGATCGTCGGCATCAATATCGTCGGCGGCATCCTGATCGGGGTGGTGCAGCACCACCTGCCGCTGGCCCAGGCGGCCTCGTCCTACACCATCATGACCATCGGCGACGGCCTGGTCAGCCAGATCCCGGCCCTGGTGATCTCCATCGCCGCGGGCCTGCTGGTCTCCAAGTCCGGCGTGGAAGGCTCCGCCGACAAGGCCCTGGTCATCCAGCTGGCCACCAACCCCATCGCGCTCGGCATGGTTTCCGCCGCGGCCGGAGTCATCGCCCTGATCCCGGGCATGCCGATCATCCCCTTCGCCGCCCTGTCGCTCGGGGCCGGCGCCCTGGCCTGGCGACGCAGCCAGGCGGCCAAGGCGCCGCCCCCCGCGCCGCCAAAGGCCGTCGCCGAGCCCGAGGAAGAGCCGATCTCGGCCAGCCTGGTGATCGACGATGTCAAGATCGAGCTGGGCTACGGCCTGCTGAACCTGATCAACGACCTGGAAGGCCGCCGCCTCACCGACCAGATCAAGGCCCTGCGCAAGACCCTGGCGGCCGAGTACGGCTTCGTCATCCCACCGGTGCGCATCCTCGACAACATGCGCCTGCCCAACCAAGGCTACGCCATCCGCATCAAGGAGATGGAGTCCGGCGCCGGCGAGGTTCGCCTCGGCTGCCTGATGGCCATGGACCCCCGCGGAGGCCAGGTGGAGCTGCCCGGCGAGCATATGCGCGAACCGGCGTTCGGCCTGCCGGCGACCTGGATCGAAGAATCCCTGCGCGAGGAAGCCACCTTCCGCGGCTACACCACCGTCGATCCGGCCACGGTGCTGACCACGCACCTGACCGAGATCCTGAAGGACAACATGGCCGACCTGCTCTCCTATGCCGAGGTGCAGAAGCTGCTGAAGGACCTCACCGCCGAGCAGAAGAAGCTGGTGGAGGATCTGATCCCGTCGGTGGCCACCGCCAGCACCGTGCAGCGGGTGCTGCAGGCCCTGCTGCGCGAAAAGGTGTCGATCCGCGACCTGCCTTCGATCCTGGAAGGCATCGCCGAGGCCGCGCCGCACACCGCCTCGATCACCAACCTGGTCGAGCAGGTCCGCGCCCGCCTGGCGCGACAGATCTGCTGGGCCAACCGCGGCGACGACGGGGCCTTGCCGATCATCGCCCTGTCGCCGGACTGGGAGAACGCCTTCTCCGAATCCCTGATCGGTCAGGGCGACGACAAGCAACTGGCCCTGGCGCCCTCGCGCCTGCAGGACTTCATCCGCGGCGTTCGTGAAGCCTTCGAACGCGCCGCCCTGTCCGGCGAGACGCCGGTGCTGCTCACCGGCCCAGGCATCCGTCCCTATGTGCGCTCGATCATCGAGCGTTTCCGGGGCCAGACCGTGGTTATGAGCCAGAGCGAAATCCATCCCCGGGCCCGGCTGAAGACCGTCGGCATGGTCTAGCCGGACCCCGGTTCCGACGCCCCCGGTTCAAATCTTGTTTCACCTTCGTAGGGAATCTCGACCGGGGCGGGAACCGCCACCGGCGTTGCTGGTTAGTGAAAGCCGTGGAGGGGGCTCTACGAAGACAACGGAGACCCCCTCAAAATGTCGACGCCCCTCACCTACGCCGCCATCAGCCTCGCCCTGGCCATTCCCTTTGCCGCCCAGGCCAAGACCGCCAAGCCCGCTACCGCCACGACGGCCCCAGCTACTGCCTCGACCACGGAGCCGGCCGCGGCGACGCCCCCAGCGGCGGCTGCGCCTGCCGCGACGACCACCGCGCCTTCGCCCGACGCCGTCACCGGCG